>CAIVJW010000422.1 GCA_903906315.1 uncultured delta proteobacterium
CGATCTCCCGACCCGCCCGCGCCAGCGGCGCCGCCCGTGCCGGTCGCGGTCGAGGCGGTCGTGGTGGTCGCCGTGGTCGCCGTGGTCGCCGCCGGCGCCGCGGGGTCGCCGCCGCACGCGCCGAGGGCGAGCCCGACCAGCGCGGCGATCGTGGATGCGTGGAGCCTCGTCCTCATGGGGAATCCGAGGAGACCAGCGCCCGCGCGCCGAGGCAACGTCCGCGCTCGGCCGCGCCCTATTTCGCCGGGACGATCAGCCCGTAGTAGCGGGCCATCCAGTAGGGCGCGAGCACGTCGGCGCCGTCCATCTCGACCAGGGCGCCGAAGCCGCCGTCGACCTTGTACTGGCTCGTGTTCCAGCGATCGCAGGGGCGCTCGTCGTAGGGGAGGATGCGGCCGTCGCTGCGGACGCTGCCCTTCTTGGCCGGCTTCGGGGCGGCGACGAGATCGCGACGCTGCGAGCCGTGCTGGTCCCAGCGGATCAGGTCCACCGGCGCGAGCCGGAGCCACCTCGCGGCCGTGGCGAAGTCCTCGTGCGGCTCGCCGACGACGGCGTCGACGAGGTCCCACCACGCGCCCTGCTGCCCGGCGAGCGCGCCGCCGTAGACCTTCTGAAAGCCTCGCCGCCACTTCGCGCGGAGCGCCGCGTCGGGCTCGTAGCGCAGCAGCGAGAACCAGGCCTCGGTGCCCATCTCGTGCAGATCGTCGTCGCCCTGGAACAGGGGATGATCCCACATGGCCTCGACGACGTCGTCGTAATGGTAGTCCGCGACGAGCGACCGCTTGCCCTCGAGAAAGCGCGCCTCTCCGGTCAGGTAGTGCGCGAGGTTCAGGGCGGCGAGGGTCTCCGCCGCGCGGACGCCGCCGTCGGCGATCTGGCCGGCGAGGCCCTGCACGTAGGCCGGGTCGAACTGCCCGTAGGTGGTCTCGCGCGATCCATCGTGCCGGTAGAGCTTCCAGCCGTGGTCGATGATGCCGCCCACGATGCCGCCGACGTGATCGCGGATCCGCTGCTTCTGGGCCTCATCGGCGCAGAGATCGTAGGCGTGCCCCATCATGAAGACGTGCGCGATGACCTCGTCATTCGAGGTGTCGTCCTTCACCCACCACTGACCGTCGGGCGAGCTGAACCACAGCCCGTCGTCCGGACCGTCGCAATCGTCGAGCTGGCAGCCCGCCTTGCGGATTACGGATCGCGCGACGAAAAACGAGGCCCCCGTCACGTCGCGCAGGCGCAGCATCGCCTCGAGCGATCGGTCGAAGTGCGCCTTCGCGTCGGCCGCGCCGGTCACCTGATAGCGGAAGCACTCGGCGAGCAGCCAGTACGACGTCCAGCTCCCGTCGTTGTCGGAGTCCCAGGGGATGTTCGAGGCGAGATCGCCCTTCGTCTCGAGGTGCGAGTCGGCCACGGCGCCGTCCCGATCGTGGCGCGTCGCGATGCGATCGACGAAGGGCGCGAGCTTCTCCTCGATCGTCACCCGCCTCGCGGTCACCCATCCGAGCCCGCCGGCCGTCGCGAACCAGAGCGGCGCGTCCGCGATCGACGCGTCGGTCGCGAGACCGCGCACGTCCTCGGACGGCAGCCACCGCTCCTGGCCGTAGACGCGGTACTCGGGGCCGTCACCGCGGTCGATCATCCGGTAGGCGCCCGCGTCGGTCGCGACCACGAAGCCGCCGTCGCTCGTGCGAGCGGCCGCGCGCGGCCCCGCGAGCGGCACGCGCGTCGCCGCGAGCTCGGGCACGGCCTCGACGACGACGCTCCCGTCCGCGCCGACGAAAAGGCCCTCGAGCCCGCCCTCGCCCGCGTGGACGACCACGAGATCCAAAGCCCTCGGCAGCGTGACGTCGGCGACGAGCGCCGCGACGGGGCCGGTCGCGTGCGTCCACTCCGGCGCGCCGAGCGGCAGGGCGGCCGGCAGCGCGTAGGCCGCGACGCCCCCCGCGCCGGCGACGAAGATCCGCGTCGCCGACTCGGCCACCGCCGTCACGGCCGCGCCGCCCGCGGGCCACTGAGGATCGTGCCCGGGGACGAGCCGACCGAGGCCCGCGCTCGTGATCACGTGAATCGCCGCCGCCCCGCCCTGCACCCCGGTGAGGGTCAGTCCCTCGGGGGCGGGCTTCGGCGTGAGCGTGCCCACCGCCTCCACGACGTAGAGCGCGTGGGGCCCCGCGAGGACGATCCCGCCGGCCGTCGCCGCGGCCCCCACGAGGTCGGGATCCCCGTCGCCGATCGCGGTCACCACGGCCTTGCCGCCCACGTGCCGGACGATCCCGCGCGCCGTGACCTGGGTCGGGAGGTCGAAGCCCTGGAGATCCGGGGGCGGAATCACGACGGCGACGAGCGCGCCGAGGCCGGGCTCGACCTCGTTCGAGGTGTGATTGACCTCCTGCAGATACGGCACGTCCACGAACGGCTTGGCCGGCTTCTCGGGCTGAAACGGGATCGGCAGCGTCGCCGCGGCGCCCCCCGCGCCTCCCGCGCCGCCGCCTCCGCCTCCGGCGCCTCCGGTCGTCGCGGAGGCGGCCGGCCCCTCCGACGAGCACGCGATCGAGAGCGCAGAGAGGGCGGCGACGAGGAGGGCGCGCATGGGCCTCGCACCGTACCCCGGCCGATCGGCGCGGTCTCGCGCTCGATCGGGCGCCCCCGCGTGGTAGACCGCTCGGCCATGCCCCACCGCGGCTCCTGGGACGAGTACTTCATGCGCATCGCCGAGGAGGTCGCGTCGCGCGCCACCTGCGACCGCAAGCACGTCGGCGCCGTCATCGTGCGCGACAAGTCGATCCTCGCCACGGGCTACAACGGCTCGATCCGGGGCCTGCCGCACTGCGACGAGGACGGCCACATGATGGAGGACGGCCACTGCGTGCGCACCATCCACGCCGAGGCGAACGCCGTCATCCAGGCCGCGCGCAACGGCGTGCGCATCGACGCGGCCACCACCTACGTGACCGCGTCGCCGTGCTGGGGCTGCTTCAAGATGCTCGCCAACGCGGGCATCGCGAAGATCGTCTTCCGCGAGTTCTACCGCGACCCGCGCATCTTCCACTTCGCCGAGCGCCTCGGCATCGAGCTGGTCGCGCTGTCGGCCGCGCCCGAGGCGCCGCCCGCCTGATCGCGGGCGACGCGCGCACGGCGCCTACTTCGTCGGGTCGATCACCTTGCCGGTGAAGAGCACGGCGCCCGACGTGGTGTCGCGCACGAAGAAGAGGAACGGCCGATCGAGGATGAAGTCCTTCACGTCGCCGGGGGCCGATCCGACGTCCATCACGACCGCGGTCGCCGCGGCGGCCTCGGTGCCGTACTCGTCGACGCCGACGAAGGCCTGGTGCATCACGTGGCTCACGTAGAGCTCCCCCTTCGGCTCCATGCCCGAGAAGTCCGCCGGCGGCAGCGAGAACGCGTCCTTCATGCCGAGCGCCTCGAGCGAGTCGACGAGCTCCTTCGTGCCCCAGGTGAACTTGAACTTCGGCAGGCCGAAGGAGACCTCGGCGGGGTTCGCCGCGAGGTCGACGGCGGTCTTCGCGAGCCACGAGCTCGACAGGCCCTGCTCCACGTCCGCGAGCTTGCCCGCGTCCGGCAGCACGATCGTCATCGCCACCGCGCCGCCGTCGTAGCCGAGCTCGGCGACCTTGTAGCCGTCGCCCTCCGCGTACGGCGCGGCGAGCACGCCGTGCATCGTGTCGACCTTCACGTCCCCGCTCGGCGCGTGGAACGCCTCGCTCGACGTGAGCGCCTTCTGGAAGGGATGGGTCCACGATCCGTAGAAGTAGAGCGCGTTCGCGAGCACGAGCCGCGTGCCGCCCGAGATCGATCCCTCGGGCAGGAGGTCCTTGATCTTCTGCTCGGTGTTGTCCTCGACCCAGCCGTTGATGAGCTTGCGCGATCCCTCGGCGTCGCCCGCGAAGTCGAGGAGCTTCACGCCCGCGTTGTAGTGCACGCCGAGCGTGTCGAGGTACGCCGGGACGAACTCGTAGCCTTGCTGCGCGAACGCGGCGTCGACGAGGTGGAGCTTCAGGCTCTTGTCGCCGTCGTTGGTCTTGTGCAGGGCCACGTTGCGCGCGTCGAGATCGACGATCAGCTTGTTGAACGCGCCCGCCCACGCCGGCTGCCCGAGCCCGTCGTGCAGCACCGCCGCCATCTGCGTCGCCGTCGCGCCCTTCGCGCCGGCGTACGTCATCGAGAGCGCGGTGGTGACCGAGATCGGCGAGTAGATGAGGTTCTTGTCGTCGCCGAGCTTCTTGTAGAGGTCGAAGCCGAAGTCGTTCGCGGCCGCGACGAGCGCCGCGTAGTCCGCCGCGGCCGGCGCCGGCGCCGCGTCGAAGGCCTTCTCGCTCCGCGCCTCCGCGATGCCCGCGCTCGCGCCGCCCTGGCCGCCTCCCGGGTTTCCGGACGCGTCGTCGGTCGTGCCGGAGCACGCGCTCGCGAGCGCCGCGACGAGACCCAGGGTGCACAGGGGAAAGCTCTTCTTCATGGTGGCCATCGCTCACTCCGTGGTTCGAGTCGCGTCGTGCGACCTGCGCTCGGCGCTCGAAGCAATGGACGTGCCGGTCGCCGCGTCGCGTCGACGCGCGACGAACCCGCGAATCCGCCCCGAATCGTGGCCTCCCGGCCGTGCACCGCTTTGCCAAGGTGTGCCGCAAGCCGACGCCAGCACCCGCGGCGCCTCCGACGCTCCGGCCCTCGCGCCCACCGACGGGCCGTCGCGGTGGCCACGCCGCGAGCCCCGTCGCGCGTCGGGCCCGGGGGTCGCGCCCGCGCTGCGCAGCGATTGCGCCCTCGGTCGCCGTGCGCGCCGCCCTCCGTGGGGTATGGTGCCCGCCGTGATGTCCCCCTCGATTCTGCCCCGTGCTTCGCTCGCCGCGCTCGCGATCGCGGTCGCCGCCTGCTCGCCTTCCAGCAGCACCACGGACGTGCGCGCGACCGGCGCGTCGACGACGACGGGAGCCGCGGGCGGCACCGGGCAAGGGGGCGCGGCGGCGCAGGGCGGCGCAGGGCAGGGAGGCGCCGGCCACGGCGGGGCGGGTCCGGGCGGAGGCGCCGGTCAGGGCGGCCAGGCCGCCGGGCACGCGTGCAAGGAGACGAGCTTCGGCGGCGAGCGCCCCGTGAAGCTGCACGTCCCGCCCGGCTACCAGTGCGGCACCCAGGCGCCGCTGCTCTTCATGCTGCACGGCTACGCATCGTCGGGCGCGATCGAGGAGCTCTATTTCAACTTCGCCAAAAGCGCCGACGAGAAGGGCTTCCTCTACGCCCACCCCGAGGGCACCAAGGACACGCAGCAGAGCCAGTTCTGGAACGCGACGGACGCATGCTGCAACTTCTACGGCTCCACCGTCGACGACTCCGCCTACGTCCTCGGGCTCATCGACGAGATCGCCGCCGAGTACGACGTCGACCCGAAGCGCATCTACCTCTTCGGCCACTCGAACGGCGCGTTCATGGCGTACCGCATGGCCTGCGATCACGCCGACCGCATCGCGGCCGTCGGCGGCCTCGCGGGCGCCATGTTCCAGGACGTAGGCAAGTGCGCGGCCAAGGAGCCGGTCTCGGTCCTGTCGATCCACGGCACGGCCGACGGCACGATCGCTTACCTCGGCGGCATGATGGGCGTGGTGCCGTATCCGAGCGCCAAGCAGACCGTGGAGGACTGGGCGACCATCGACGGCTGCAGCATGACCCCGGACGCCAGCGCCGCGCCGAAGGACCTCGACTCGATGCTGTTCGGCGACGAGACGACCGTCTCGACGTACGGCGGCTGCGGCGGCGGATCCTCGGTGCAGCTCTGGTCGATCTTCGGGGGCGCGCACATCCCGACGCTGTCCCCGACCTTCACCCCTTCGGTCGTCGATTTCCTGCTGGCCCAGCACAAGCCCTGACCGCCGGTGACCCAGGGCACCTTCCGGCCCGCACCATGCCAGGCCCCGCTTGACGGGCGAGGTCCGGAGAGGAAAGCATCGTCGCCCCTTCGAGGACCGCGCGTGGACAGGGTATTCGACAGCTCAACCGGCGAGGACTCGATCGATGACGGCCCCGAGCGGCAGTCGGTCGACGACGCCAAGGACCTCGGCAAGACGATCGCGGGCAAGTACGTCCTGCGTCGCCTGCTCGGAAAGGGCGGCATGGGGGCCGTCTTCGAGGCGGAGCACGTCGAGCTCGGCAAGCGCGTCGCGATCAAGATCCTGCGGGCGATCCACGCCGGCCGCGGCAGCACCGAGACGGCCGCGCGCTTCCGGCGCGAGGCCCGCGCCGCGAGCGCGGTCGACAGCGAGCACATCGTGGACGTGTTCGACGTCGGCGAGGACGCCGAGCTCGGGCTCTTCATGGTCATGGAGCTGCTCGACGGCGAGGACCTCGGCAAGCTGCTGCGCCGCGTCGGGCGGCTCGAGCCCACGCTCGCGCTCGCCATCGCGCGCCAGGCCGCGCTCGCGCTCGACAAGGCGCACGCCGCGGGCGTCGTGCACCGCGACCTCAAGCCGGAGAACGTCTTCCTCCGCGCCCGCGACCTCACCGTCACGGTCAAGCTCGTCGACTTCGGCGTCGCCAAGCTGCTCCGCGACGTGCGCGAGCGCGCCTCGGGCGGGGTGACGCGGGCGGGATCGGTGCTCGGCACGCCGAGCTACATGTCGCCGGAGCAGGCGATGGGCCTGCCCGAGGTCGACCACCGCACCGACCTCTACTCGCTCGGCGCGCTCCTCTACGAGATGCTCGTCGGCGCGCCCGCCTTCCCGCAGAAGGCCACGTACGAGCAGACCATCGTCGCGATCGTGACCGAGCAGCCTCCGCGCGTCGGCGACAACGCCTCGGTCGCCGCCGAGCTCGACGCCCTCGTCACGCGGCTGATGAGCCGCGATCCGGACGCGAGGCCGACCTCCGCTCGCGAGGTCGCCGAGCTCATCGACGAGGTCGAGCCCCGCGCGGCCGCGCGCCGCCTCTCGCGCCCCGCCCTCGAGCGCGGCGCGTTCTCGGACGAGCCGCCGGCCCCGCCCTCGTCGCGCGGCTCGGTGCCCGCCATCACGAGCATCCGCGCGCCCCTCGGCGACACCGAGCGCGCCGTGCTGACGCCGCCGCCGCCCAAGCCGGAGCCTCCGCGGACGGCGGCGCTCTTCGTCGCGGTCCTCGTCGGCCTCGCGATCCTCGTCGGGCTCGGCGTGCGCGGCCGGACGACGCCCCCGGTCCAGCCCTCCCCTCCGTCCAGCGCCGTCGTGACGGCGACGCCCTCGGCCGCGCCGCCGTCGTCGGCCCCCGCCCCGATCCCCGCCGCCGCCAGCGCCTCCTCGCCGGTCGTCACGCCCGCGCCGGCCTCCGCCGCCCCAGCCGGGACGCCGTCCGCCGCGGTCCCCGCGCCCCGCCCGAAGCCCGCCTCGCCCGCCCCTCGCGCGAGCGGGCAGGTGGGTGGCGCCGGGATCACCAACGAGTTCTGAAAATCGCTACCATCGACGCGACGATGCTCCGCACCCCGGCTGCCCAGCGCCGCGCCCGCGCCGCCGCGCTCCTCACGGGCGTCGCGCTGACCTGCGCCGCGTGCCCCGCGGGCGCGGTCGATTCGCCCGGCGCAAAGCCGAATCCCGCCGCCGTCGCCGAGGCCAAGGGCCACTTCTCGGCCGGCCTCAAGCTCTACAAGGAGGGCAGCGTCCGCGAGGCGCTCGCCGAGTTCCAGGCCGCCAACCGCACCGTGCCGCGCGCGAGCGTCCTTCGAAACATCGCGCAATGCCACCGGGATCTGCGCGACTTCGCCACCGCGCACGGCCGCTACGCGGAGCTGCTCGCCACGTACGGCGCGTCGATGAAGAAGGGCGAGGCCGCCGACGTGAAGCGAGCCCTCGCCGAGCTCGGCGCGCTGACCGGCACGATCGCGGTGACGAGCGGCGAGCCCGGGGCCACCGTGCTCCTCGACGACAAGGATCTCGGCGTGACGCCCCTCGCGGCGCCCCTGCGCGTCAACCTCGGGCCGCACAAGGTCGTCGTCCAGAAGGCGGGGTTCGACTCGTTCGCGCGCCAGCTCGAGGTGCAAGGCGGCGAGCCCATCGTCGTCGAAGCGCCGCTCACGAAGGAGATCCTCACCGGCCACCTCCAGGTCACGGTGCCGGCGGCCGACCGGAGCGTGCGCCTCCGGCTCGACGGAGCGGACGTGGGCGCGCCGCCGTGGGAGGGCGACCTCCCCCCGGGCCCGCACGAGGTCTCCGCCGAGGGCGACGCCTCGCGCGCGCCCCCGCAGCGCGTGGACCTCGCCCGCGCGGCTCGCCTCGCGGTGGCCCTCACGCTCCGGCCGCGGGTCGGGCACGTCACGATCGACCCGCGCCAGGCGGACGCGCGCATCGCGATCGATGGCGCTCCGGTCGGCACCGGCGTCTGGGAGGGCGACCTCGCGATCGGCCGTCACGATCTGGTCGTCGAGGCGCCCGGCTTCGCCCGCTACCAGCACGCGCTGCTCGTGCACGACGACGAGAAGATCGTCGAGCGCGCCGCCCTCACGGCCCTGCCGCGCGTCGAGCGCCAGGAGTACAGCGGCGTCTACGGCAACCTCAACCTCGCGTTCGCCGCCTCCCCCAAGCCGAGCGACACGTACTCGTCGCTGTGCCGCGCCGACGCGACCGGCTGCGACAAGAGCGGCCCGGCCATCGGCGGCGAGGTCTTCGTCAACGTGGGCTACTCCTTCGGCTGGATCGGCGCCGAGGCCGTGGGCCTCTTCCGTGCCGATCACACCGACACGCGCTTCGCCGTGCCGAGCGACGCGGGGCGCGGCTGGACCGGCCCAGCCCGCGTCGAGCACCTCGCCCTGACGCGCCTCGTGGCCGCGGGCGGCATCGGCGCGCGCGCGCTCACCAAGGGGACGATCGCGCGCTTCACGCTCGGCAGCGCGATCCTCGTGGGCCGCGACACCGCGCTCGGCACGCTCTCGGTCGCCGACTCGACCGCCGCGACGTGCCCCCCGAACCAGGTGTGCGAGACCTCCGGCGACGTGAGCGCCGCGAAGACCGTGCCCGTGCTGCACTTCGACGCCGGCCTGCTGCTCGGATCGACGCCGGGCGTGAAGTTCAAGCTCGGCGTCGCCGCGATGTTCGAGTTCGCGGGCGACATGGTGGCGGGATCCGGGATGACCTTCGCCCGGCAGATCTGCGGCGCGACCTGCGCCCGCTCCGACATCGTCGTCCCGCCCATCCGCTTCAGCACCGGCACGCAGTTCTTCGTCGGCCCGACGATCGGCATGCAGTTCGGGTACTGAGGCCCGCCTCGGCGCTTCCGCCGCCCGCACCCGCGGCGTAGCATCCGCCCGCCCCATGGCCATCCAGAGCGCGTCCGAGTTCGAGGCCGTCGTCAATCACGTCCTCATCAAGATCGAGAAGGTCTTGAACGAGCGCGGCAGCGTGACCTCGCTCGAGACGGCGTCTCGCGACCTCCGGCACATCTCGGCGGCTGCCCGCGTCCCGGCCAAGCTCAAGGCGCTCCGCGCGCTGGTCGAGAAGACGACCGACACGCTGTCGGGCGAGCTGTCGGACGACTCGGTGCTGCTCGATCAGCTCTGGGACCTGGCCGACTACATCGACTACCGCGCCTGATCGCGCCCGCCGCGCGGGTCAGGCGATCCAGAGCGTGTTCACCGACGGATCGCGGGGGTCGTAGAGCACGGCGAGCTGCTCGGACTGCTCGATCCCGCCGAGCTCGCCGCGCTGCATCGTCGAGAACGACCCGGAGTACGGCCGCCCGCCGACCTGGAACTCCCAGACGATCTTGAACGGGTGCCGGTGGTTCACCGTGACGCTCATGTCGGCGCCCCGGAAGGTGATCCGCGCGAGGACGGGCGCGCCGCGCGAGAACGCGCGGATCTCGCGCCGGTTCGACCGCCACGCCCCGAAGGCGAGGACGGCGCCGACGACGGGGAAGATGACCACGAAGATGGGCGTGTAGCCCATCGTCGCGCGCGTCGTGCCGACCACGCGCGAGATGCTCGGCGCGAACGCGAGGTACTCGATTTGCACCGTCGCGCCCACGGCCGTCCGCCGGAGCATGCCATCGAGCGTCGCCGAGTCGCCGTCGTACGTCGTCGGCCCGACGCGGTAGCGGAAGGAGAGGCGCGTCGGGCGCACCCCGTTCACCTTCACGTTGTTCACCGTCTCGGTCGAGGTGACGGTGGCCTGGCCCCGCGCGCCGCTGGCCGCGAGGGCGAGATCCCAGGGCAGGCCCCAGCAGAAGATGGTCGTGAAGAGCAGGCCCATGCCGAGAAAGGCGAGCCCGATCGTGAGCATCACGCCCTGGGCGCCGCGGTATCCATAGACGAGCGATCGCGCTCGCGGCGACGGGGTGCGCGGCGCGGGCGGGATCGCCTCGAGCAACACCGGCGCGGGCGCGGCGCGATAGAGGCCCGGCTGCGCGGCGCCGGGCCCCTCGAGCACGTCCGGCACCCCGTTGCCGTTGCGGTCGACGAGGTACGCGGCAAGGCGCGGGTCGATCGCCGGTGAGGGCTGGACCGGCGCGCGGCAGAACGGGCAGGGCAGAGGCTGGCTGCCAGGGGGCAGGGGCGCGAGCTGGGCGCCGCAGGAGGTGCAGTGCATCGGCGTCCCCCGAGGCTATCGGGGTCGGCCCCGCGCCTCAACGCATGGCGACGACCCGCACGATGCCCGGAGGCCGCGCACAAAAAGGAAAAGGGCCTGCCACACCCGCTCTCCGCTACCGTTGCTCCCTTCCGGGCCTGGCGGGGTTCACGGCGCGCTGTCGGCAGACCCACAAGGTCGGCGCTGACGCCAACTACGAACGGGTGTTTAACCCATCGCGTTCGACCTGTCGACCCCTCTCGCACCGCGCCCTTCGCGATCGTCACCGGGCCCGAGCGGGCGCCGGAAGCTTGCCTCACGCCCGGCCGTCCGTACCTTGGGCCCGTGGTGGATCCGGCGCCGGACGGCCCCTTCTCGATCGAGCGGCTCCCTCGCGCGCTGGGCTTCGTCGTCTCGGCGGCGCTCGGGGCCCTCGCCCTGCGCGTCGCGTGGTATCGCCCGCTCGTCGCCGTCGCGATCCTCGGGGCGGCCGGCGCGTTCCTGCTCGGGCGCTGGGTCGGCCGACGGCGCCGCCGACGGCTGCTGCTCTCGGGCGACGTCGACGCCGTCCTCGCGCGGTGGTCGCAGCCGCTCCGGCGCGTGCCGCACCGCGAGACGATGGGCCCGCTCATGGTCGCGACGGCGCTCGCCGCGTACGGCCGCGTGGCGCGCGCGAGAGAGGCGCTCGCGCACGCGGCGCGCGGCGCGGCGTGGGAGGCCGCGCTCGAGCACCGGCTCTTCGTCGACGCCCTCCTGCTGACGTTCGAGGGCGATCGCCACGGCGCCATCGAGAGCGCCTCGCGCATGGCGCGGCTGCCGCTGCCGCGGGCCGACGCCGCGATGCAGGGCCGCGTGCGCCTGCTGCGCGCGGCGATCGGAGCGTTCGCGCGCGCGTTCGCCCACGCGAGCGCGCCGGGCGATCGCGGCGTCCTCGAGCTCGCGAGCCGGGTGAGCCCGCTCGTCTCGTGGCCGATGCGCTACGCGGCCGCGGTGGTCGCGATCGACAGCGGCGACCTGCCCGGCGCCCGCGGCCTGCTCGACGGCGCGCCGGCCTGGCCCCCGGAGAGCGCGCTCCGCGCCTTCCACGACGAGATCGCCGCCCAGGTCGCGCCCGTCGCGGACGCCGACGCCGCCCCGCCCGCGGCCGGCGCCTGAGCTCGGGCCGAGACGGCCGGGACGTCGGGCGCCCGCCGCTCGAATTCTCCTCCACGAGCGCGCCCATCCCGTGGGCTGCCTTGCATGACGTAGCCACTCCATTGACCCGTTGTCTTTCCGCCAAATATCGAACCGTCGATTCGTCCGCTGTCTGCGCTCGAACCTGCTCGATAGGCTCCGAGGACCACCGCGGAGGTTGCCCGAGGAGGCGACGCGCCCAACGATTCGGCCTCTCCTCCTTCGTCCTGCTCGCAAACCCTTCTCGATGAAGGCCTCGATCGTGGGCGCGCGCGGCGCGGTGAATGGGGCAAAGGACCCGCGAACGCCGCAGCCGAGCTCGCCTATCGGGGGTTGCCTTCGCGCCTCACGACCCCGACCCTGACCCACCGAGCTCTGTAGCAGCAGCGCTTTCCGACCGTCGGCGGATCGCACGCCGTCGCCTGCAATGGGGGGCCGCTCGGGGGCGGCGGCGCGCCGACGCATCAGGAGATCCCGCCGCGCGAGCCTCGCGCGAGCCGGCCGCGAGGGCGCCGCGCGGTAGCGGGGCGCCGCCGAGTCGCCGGCGGCCGACGGCGCCCCCGGCGACCCCGACCGCGACGAAGTTGGTGGACAGCGCGCCGCGTTCCGGCCAAACCACCCGACGGTCGGTCGGTCCGGCCCGAATACCACCCCCTCCGGCAAGCACCAGCTCATCCATGCGAATTCCCGAAACCCTCGTCTCTCTCGCCGATCAGGGCATCATCGAGGAGGTCGTGCGGCCCCTGATGAGCGGGAAAGAGGCGGAGGTCTTCCTCGTCGTCTCCGGCGGGGAGCTTCGGGTGGCGAAGGTCTACAAGGAGGCGCAGAACCGCACCTTCAAGAACCGGGCGGAGTACACCGAGGGCCGCAAGACGCGCAACAGCCGCGACCAGCGCGCGATCGAGAAGCGATCGCGCCACGGGCGCGCCCAGGACGAGGCCGCCTGGAGGTCGACCGAGGTCGACATGATCTACCGCCTGCGCGACGCCGGCGTGCGCGTGCCGACGCCCCACCACTTCATCGACGGGGTGTTGATCATGGGGCTCGTCACCGACGCGGACGGCAACCCGGCGCCCCGCCTGGGCGAGGTCCACCTCGAGCCCGCCGAGGCCGTGCAGGTGTTCGACCAGCTGCTGACCGAGGTGGTGCGGATGCTGTGCGCCGGGGTCGTGCACGGCGATCTCTCGGACTTCAACGTGCTGATGGCCGGCGACGGGCCGGTGGTGATCGATTTCCCGCAGGCCGTCGATGCGTCGAGCAACCAGAACGCGCGTCGGCTCCTGCTGCGCGACGTGGAGAACCTGCAGCGCTTCCTGTCGAAGGCGGCCCCGGGCCAGCGCCACCGCCCGCACGCCGAGGAGATGTGGGAGCTCTATGCCTCGAGCCTCCTGACACCCGAGACGCGCCTGAAGGGCCAGTACAAGGCCGCGGAGAGGCGTGTCGACACGGACTCCGTGCTGGAGCTGATCGGCGACGCCAACTACGACGAGCGAAGGCGCCGCGAGACGATGGGCCTGAGCATGAAGGGGATGGTGGCGGGGCCGCCGGCCCATGGGGCGCCGCCGCGCGAGGCCGGCGCGCCGCGCGAGGCGAGGGCGCCCCGCGACGCCGGACCGTCGCGCGATGCCGCGCCG
>CAIVJW010000423.1 GCA_903906315.1 uncultured delta proteobacterium
CGCGGCCTCGGCCCGCGATCCGATCGACGCGCGCCCCGCCGCGCCAGCCGCCACCGCGTCGGCTGCGGTCGCGCCCGCGCCGATCGAGACCGCCGCCCCGGCCCCGCCGCCCCCGACCGCGAGGCCCGCGCCCGCGGCGACGTCCGACTCCACCGCGAAGCCCGTCGGCCCGCTGCTCGGCGACGACGCCTTCAACCGCGACCTCTCGCGCAAGCGCTGACCATGAAGCCCCTTCGCCTCACCGCCGCTGCGATCGCGCTCATCGCGACCCTCGCGCCGGCGATCGCTTCGGCCGATCCGCACCGCTGGGCCGGCCCCTCGGGCGAGCCCGCCCCGACCTCGATCGAGGAGGCGCGCGCGCGCTACTCCGCCGGCAACCGCGCCGTCGAGGCGGGCCGGTGGTCCGACGCGATCGGCGACTTCGAGCGCTCGTACGCGCTCTCGGGCGTGCCCGCGGCGCTCTTCAACCTGGCGAGCACGCTGCGCGCGCTCGGTCGGCACGTCGAGGCGCGCGACGCATTCGACCAGCTCCTCGAGGCGCACCCGGACGCCGACCCGTCGCAGCGCGAGAAGGCGCGCGCGCTGCGCGACGAGGAGCAAGGCCGCATCGCCACGATCACGCTCGAGGACCTGCCGACGGGCCGCGACGTGTCGGTGTGGATCGACGGCCGCCGCGTCGGCGACGACGGCGCGCGGCCGCTGATCGTCGAGCTCGATCCGCAGCGCCACGACCTCCGCGTCGAGCGCGCGCGGCACCGGCCGATGCACTGGCGCGGCGTGCTCTCCGGCGGCGATCGGCGCGCGATCGCCGTGCGCCTCGCGGCCGACCCGCTCGCCGAGGCGCCGCCCGCCCCGGCGCCCGCGCCCGCGCCCGCGAGCGGCGGCGTGCTGCGATCGCCCGTGTTCTGGACGATCCTCGGCGCGGCGGTCGTCGGCGGCGCGGCCACGGGCCTCTACTTCGGCCTCAAGGGTGGCGGCAGCGCGCTCGAGCCGGGCTCGGCGAACGTGGTGCACCTGTGAGCCGCACGATCGCCGCAGCGATCGCCGCGACCGTCCTCGCCGGTGCCGCGTGCTCGCAGCCGAACGCCTACCTCGAGATCGCGCTCGATTTCCCCCCGAACCCGACCGGCGCGACGCGCCACGCGGTCGTCGGCGTGGTGACCGGCGACGTGTCCTTCGACGAGGATTGGCGATCGACCGAGCCGTTGCCGGCGACGACGCTCTCGGCGACGTCGAGGACGTCCATGCCCGTGAGCGTCGAGGGGCGCCCCGAGATCGAGGCCACGCCCGTGCGCGTGAAGGTGCGCTTCTGCCTCGACGCGAGCTGCGCCGCCGTCGGCGACGACCGCGCGCCCGAGGTGCGCTTCGAGATCGACCGCGCCTTCTACCTCGGCGAGCGCACGAGCCTGACGCTCGCGGTCGCCTGCATCCCGAACGTCGCGGGCGAGACGGACGCGGCCCCGGCCTGCGCGACGAAGGACCGCGCCGTCACCGCGGTATCGAAGTGCAGCGTCGCCGGCTGTCGCGAGGGCGTGACGCGGAGCTACTGCGCTGGCGACAAGCACTTCTGCGAGAAGTGAGCGAGCGGCGGGGCGCGGACAGCGGGCCGTGAACGCGCGCTACGCACGAGGTGGGAGGGTGCCAGTGCGACGCCCGCGCCGCCGCCTACGCGGCACGCGGGGGCGCCCTCGGACCGGCGGGGCGAGGGCCGCTCGCGTGGCGTCACTTGGTCGGCGCGCAGTTCGCGATGCTGAGCCACGCGTCGATCTTCGGGTCGCTCGACATCGCGTGCCAGCTGAGCTCCTTCGTGGCGAAGGAGAAGTCGGGGTCCACGCTGATGTGGGCGGTCTTGCCCGCCTTCAGCCCCTTGGCGGCGAGCGCCGCCGCGACCTGCTTCGCCGTGCAGCTCGGGATCGGGGTCGGGGGCACGTGCTCGTACCGCTGCTTGACGCCCCAGATGGCCGAGTAGTCCACGCCGGCCGAGTTGAAGATGAACTTCTTGATGGAATCGCCGCGCACCGACGCCGACGGCGAGCCCACGCGCGAAGGCGAGAAGTACTCGATCGTCACGACCGACCCGCCCTCGGACAGGTCGACGGTGCCGTTCGGTCCGAGCCCGAGGATGTTGATCGAGCGCAGCTCGGCGTCGCTCTGCCACTTCTTCGCGAGGGTGCGAACGGCGGTGAGCATCTTGTCCGGGTCGGCGGCCTTCTCCTCGACCCCGAGCGAGCTGACGCTCTGGTGGCCCGATCGGCTCGACCCGACGAACGTGCGGAACACGCCGTACGCGATGCTCCCGACGATGGTGAGCCCAATGCTGCCGAAGATCGCGGCCAGCGGCGGCCGCCTCGCTCCCGCCATCGGGAAGCCGCCGGGCGCTCCGAACGCGCCGACGCCCGCCTGCGCGGGCGCGCCGTAGCCGCCCATTGCAGGCGCAGCGCCCATTGCGGGCGGGGCGCCGGCGGGAGGGCCGTAGCCGCCCATTGCAGGCGCATTGCCCATTGCGGGCGGGGCGCCGGCGGGAGGGCCGTAGCCGCCCATTGCAGGCGCATTGCCCATTGC
>CAIVJW010000424.1 GCA_903906315.1 uncultured delta proteobacterium
CACCGCCTGCGCCGCCGGCGAGGTCTGCGCGGCCGGCGTCTGCGGCGTCGCGTGCCTCGGAGGCGCCACGCTCTGCAGCGGCAAGTGCGTCGACATGAAGAACGACCCCGCCAACTGCGGCAAGTGCGCCACCGCCTGCGCCGCCGGCGAGGTCTGCGCGGCCGGCGTCTGCGGCGTCGCGTGCCTCGGAGGCGCCACGCTCTGCAGCGGCAAGTGCGTCGACATGAAGAACGACCCCGCCAACTGCGGCAAATGCGCCACCGCCTGCGCCGCCGGCCAGGTGTGCAGCGCGGGCGCCTGCGGCGTCACCTGCCTCGGCGGGTCCAGCCTCTGCAACGGCAAGTGCGTCGATCTGCAGGACGACCCGGCCAACTGCGGCGTGTGCAGCAAGGTCTGCGCGGCCCCCGCCAACGCGGGCGCCGTGTGCGTCAAGGGCGCGTGCGCCGCGTCCGCCTGCAACGCCGGCTACGGCGACTGCGACGCGAGCGGCGCCAACGGCTGCGAGATCAACCTGACGAACGACGCGAAGAACTGCGGCAAGTGCGGCAACGTCTGCGCGGCCGGCCAGGCCTGCTCGGCGGGCGCGTGCATGGCCGCGTACTGCCCGGCGAAGGCGTTCGCCGTCGCCGGCCTGCCGGCCACGCTCACGGGTAGCTCCTCGAACAGCTACGGGTCGTTCACGTTCGACGGCGCCGGCAACCTGCTCGCGGTCATCGGCGGCCCGGGCCCGAGCCAGTACCTCCACTCGGTCGCGATCGGCAACGACGCCGTGACCCAGCTCGTCACGCTCCGCGCCGCCATCACGTGGACGAGCGTCGCGTACAACGCGGCCGCGAACGTCGCGTACCTCGGCGGCGCCGGCGGCGAGCTCGACCAGTACGACCTGACCACGAAGGCGCTGACGACGCTCGGCACCCTGGCCGGCGGCGGCATCAACGGCATGGTCTACACGCCCGCCACCTTCACGGTCGCGCCGAGCCAGATCGTCGCCGCGACGTACTCCGGCGGCGTGATGGCGTTCAACCCGGTGACGAAGACGGCGAGCACGCTGGTCCCCGTCGGCACGATCGGCAACGCCTCGGGCATCGCCGTGACGGCGGCCGGCACCGTCTACGTGTCGGGCTACGACCAGCACAAGCTCTACAAGCTGACCTCCGGCGGCGTCGCCACCGTCCTCGCGGCCTTGCCGGGCGCGTCCGACGGCGTCGCGGTCGACGAGGCGCGCAGCCGCGTCTACGTCGTGGACTCGGACCTCGGCAAGCTGCACATCGTGGCCATGGCCACCGGCGCGGTGACCGACGCCGCGGGCGTCTACCAGTTCGACGGCGGCTTCTGGCCGAGCCCGATCGCCTACGACTGCAACCTGACGGCCCTCGTCGCCGTCAACCCCGGCACGCCGAGCAAGGTCAGCGCGATCGCGCTCCCCTAGCTCGCGGCGTCGCCCTGCCCGCGCCTCTCCCCGAGGCGCGCGGCGGGGGGGCCCTGATCCCCGTCCCCAACACGGTCGCCGCCCCTTTCGATCACCGGCTCAAGAGCCGGTGCAAAGCGGCCAAGAAGCCCGACCTTCGGCCGGCATCGAATCGATCCGAGCCCTGCCATGCAGGGCTTCTTGGCGGCCCTACACCGGCATTCATGCCGAGGCAGTTCGAGGGTCGGCCTCTCTCCTCTTCGGGTGCCGCGAGCCCGCGCGCCCGCGCAGGCCGCCACCGGCCTCCGGCCCCGCAGGGCCCGCCTCCCGCCTCCTCCGCCCCTTCGCCTGGCGCTCTTGGCGTCCTTGGCGTCCTCCCGGGTCCGCGCCGCCACGCCCGTGAGCGCGCAGCGCCCCCAACACCCCACCACGCCCGTCCTCGACATGGGCCGAGGCGCCCTCCTTGCGGCCACCGACCCCAAATCAGTCCGGGGCTGGCCGGGCGCGACGTTCGGCAGATCGGATCTTTCCTACCTCCTGTTCGCGATTGACACGATCCCCCGAGCGCGCGAGCTTCTCCCGGCGCGCCCCCGATCCTCGGCCGGCGCTCCCGCAGCACGACGCAATTACCCCCTGCGATCGCTGGAAGCGGCGCAGACCTCGAGGAGACCCCCATGGCCCACGTCGCCGATGACACCCTCCCTGCCAGCCTGACCGTCCTCGAAGAGACGCCCGGGCGAGCCCTCACCCTCCTGCGCGGCGTCGCCAAGGTGCCCGCGATCTACACGCTGCTCGCGAGCGCCGGCTTCGACGACGACGAGTACCGCCTCGGCTGGCGGCTCCTGCACGAGGCGGCGGGCTACCAGCCGACGCCCACCGCCGCGCCCGCGCGCACGCCCGCCACTGCGGCGCAGGAGGAGCTCGACGCGTGGGACGAGGACGGCTTGCGCCGCATCCGCGCGGCGCTCGCGCGCTTCCACCAGGAGCAGGAGGCCTTCGTCTTCGCCGGCGGGCTCGCGCCGTCGTCCGGCCCCGCGGCCGTCGTCGGCGTGGGCCTCCTGCTCGCGCGCCTCGACGATCTCCGGAGCGGCAAGGACCGCAAGGCCACGCGCAAGGCCGACCAGGCCGCGCTCGCGACGCTCGCCCGGCGCGGGTTCGACGACGCCGAGCTCGCGCGGCTCGCGAAGCTCGTCGCCACCGCGACCTCGGCCGGGGTGGCCGAGCCCGTCGCCGAGCCGAGAGCCGAGCCCGTCGCCGCGCTCGCCGCCCTCTACGTCTGGTACCGCGACTGGGCCGACACCGCGCGATCGGTCGTGAAGAAGCGCGCGCACCTCATCACGCTCGGCCTCGCCAAGCGCAGGTCGCCCGCGAAGGAGGGCGCGCCCGAGGGCGGCGACGCGAGGCCGACGCCGGGCTGAGGCGTCCCGGGCCGCCGACTCGGGTCAGAGCCAGTCGCCGACGGTCAGCGCGCCGCGGGCCGCCTCGACGAAGCGGCGCGCGGCGGCGACCTCGTCGGCCGCACCTTGGGCGTCGAACAGGAACTCCGAGGGACGGTTGTCCTCCGTCATACGGGCACTCCGTCTCGCGCGATCGCGATCATCAAGCCCTTCTCGCGAGCGCGCATGTCCTCGGCGTGCGCGGTTGCGCAGGGCAGCGGGCTCACGATGACGAGCTCGTCGCCGCGGACGCCGGCGTCGTAGGCCATGTCGAGGACCGCGGACCGCTCGCGCGCCGTCAGGTCGTCGACGACGACGAGGACGTCCACGTCGCTCTCCTCGTGCGCGTCGCCGCGGGCCTGCGATCCGAAGAGCACGATCTCGCGCAGCCGGCCGGCCAAGCGCGCCTCGAGCATCGCGCGCAGCCGCGCGAGCGACGCGGCCACGAGGGGGGGGAGGCGGCGCTCGGGCACCATGAAGAGCTACACGGGGGGCGCGGGCTGCGCGAACGCGGGGGGCGCCCGGACCTTCCCGGCCCGCGCGGATCCCTCCCGCGCCGCCCACCAACCCTCCCGCGCCGCCCACCAACCCTCCCGCGCCGCCCACCAACCTTCCCGCGCCGCCCACGGAGCTTCCCGGACCGCCGACCCACCTTCCCGGACCGGCCGCGGAGCTTCCCGGACGGCCGCGAACCTCCCCGGACGGCCGACGAGCCGGATCGCGCGGTCCGGAAGGCCTCGATTTCGGCCCGATCGACGCCGCGGACCGCGCCGGAGGCTCCCGGTGCGGGCCGGGAGGTCCGCGCGGGCGCCCGGGAAGCCTCGAAACCGGCCCGGGAAGCGATCCGGCCCGTCCGGGAAGGTTCGCGGCGGGCCGGGAAGCCCCCCAAGGCGGAGCGCCGGCGCTCCGAGCCCTGCTCCGCAGGGCTTCTTGGCTGAACTCCGCCGGCCCTCATCCCGGTGCCCGCAGGCTGCCCTCCGCCGGCCCTCATCCCGGTGCCCGCAGGCCTTCATCTCAGCGCCCGCAGGCTGCGCCGGGCGCGCCAGCCGCCCGCGATCCGCGCTATACCGGCCAGCATGACCCAGGTTCACGGCGGCCGGCTGGTCGCGAAGGCGCTCGCTCGTCACGGCACCACGCACCTGTTCACGCTGTGCGGCGGGCACATCCAGGCCATCTACGACGGCTGCCTCGACGAGGGCATCCGCGTCGTCGACACGCGCCACGAGCAGACCGCCGGGCACGCGGCCGACGGCTACGCGCGCGTCACCGGCAAGCCGGGCGTCTGCGCGGTGACGGCCGGGCCGGGCGTGACCGACGTCGTGACCGCGGTCGCCAACGCGCAGCGCGCGGGGATCCCGATGATCGTGATCGGGGGCGCCGGGCCGCGCGCGCTCGCGGACATGGGGTCGCTCCAGGACATGAACCACCTCGACCTGATGCGGTCGATCACGAAGTGGAGCGTGAGCGTCCCGTCGACCGACCGGATCCAGGAGTACCTCGACTCGGCGTTCCGCATCGCGCAGGCCAACGTGCCCGGCCCGGTGTTCCTCGAGCTGCCGCTCGACCTGCTGATGAGCTGGGCCGACGACGACGCGCCGGCGACCGAGCCGATGGCGCCCGCGCGCCCCGCCGGCGATCCCGCCGCGATCGCGCGCGTGGCCGATCTCCTGCGCGCCGCCGAGCGGCCGATGTTCATCGTCGGCACGCAGCTGCGCTGGTCGCCCAAGCGCGAGGCGCTGCGCGCGTTCGCCGACGCGATCGAGGCGCCGTTCTACCTGAACGGCATGGCGCGCGGCGGCCTGCCCTACGCGCACCCGGGCCTCATGACGCGGTCGCGCCGCTTCGCGCTCGGGCAGACCGACCTCTGCGTCGTGCTCGGCACGCCCTTCGACTTCCGCCTCGAGTACGGCCGCGCCGTGAACCCGGGGGCGAAGGTCGTGCAGGTCGACCTCGACGCGAACGAGCTCGGGCGCAACCGCCGCATCGACGTCGCCGTCGACGGCGACAGCGGGCTCGTCCTCGACCAGCTGCTCGCCGCCGTCGGCGAGAAGAAGGCGGGCGCGTGGCTCGCGGCCGTGCGCGCGTCCGAGGACAAGAGCCGCGGCAAGATGGCCGCCGAGATCGCGAGCGACGCGAGCCCGCCGAACCCGCTGCGCGTCTGCGCCGAGATCGGCCGTCGCCTCGGCCCTGGCGACATCGTGGTCGGCGACGGCGGCGACTTCGTCGCGACGGCGGCCTACGTGCTGCAGCTCGAGTGGCCGCAGGTGTGGATGGATCCCGGCCCGCTCGGCACGCTCGGCGTCGGCCCCGGCTACGCGATGGCCGCGAAGCTCGCGCGCCCCGACGCCCGCGTCGTGATCGTCTACGGCGACGGGTCGTTCGGCCTGCACGGGCTCGAGTTCGAGGCGATGGTGCGGCAGAACATCCCCGTCGTCGCCGTCATCGGCAACGACGCGGGCTGGACGCAGATCCGCCGCGGCCAGGTCGAGCTCTACGGCGAGGAGCGCGCGGTCGCGACCGCGCTCGACTACACGCGCTACGACAAGGTCGTCGAGGCCCTGGGCGGCTTCGGGGCGTGGGTCGAGCGCGCCGAGGACCTCGGCCCCGCGCTCGACGCGGCGTTCGCGAGCGGCAAGCCCGCGTGCGTGAACGTGAAGATCGCGCGGAGCGACTTCCGCAAGGGCTCGATCAGCGTGTAGCCGGGGCGCGCCGAGCCGTGGAGCTGCGCTTCGTCTCGCCGAACCTGCCGAGCCTCGACGAGCTCGACGCCGAGGTGCTCGCCTGCACGGTGTGGAGCGACGTGCGCCCGGTGCACGGCGTCGCCGGGCTCGTCGACTGGCGCATGGCGGGCGGCTTCTCGCGGCTGCTCTCGCGGCGGCGCATCACCGGCGATCTCGGGGAGGTCGTCCTCTTGCCGGGCAAGCCGTACCTGAGCTTCGACAAGGTGATCGCGTTCGGCGCCGGCCCGCGCGCGAGCTTCGACGACGACGCCTACCGCCGCGTGGTCGCGACCATGCTGCGCGCGATGACGGACCTCGCCGCGCGCGGCATGGTGGTCGAGCTGCCCGGCCGCCACGACGGCCTGGTCCCGGCCGAGCACGCCGCCGACGTGCTGCTCGCGTCCGCCGGGACGCGGCGCGACCAGGACACCTGGACGCTGGTCGAGGGCGTCGAAGGCCGCCAGCGCATCACGCAGCACATGATCGAGGAGCGGCGCCGCGTGCGCCGCGTCCTCTGACGGGCCCCTAGTACCGAGACCGCACGAGCGAGGCCATCGCCTCGTGGAACCTGCCGAGCCGCACCTCGGCGGCGGCGAACACCGTGCCCTCGGCGTAGTGGCCGGCTGCGTCGGCGACGCCCGCGGGCACGCCCGTGAGCAGCTCGATGCCCTCCTCGACGGTGTTGACGGCGTAGATGTGGAACGCGCCGGCGGCGATGGCGGCGGCGACGTCGGTGCGGAGCATGAGCGCGTCGCAGTTGCCGCTCGGCACGAGCACGCCCTGCCGGCCGTTCAGGCCGCGCGTGAAGCAGAGGTCGTAGAACGCCTCGATCTTCTCGTTGATGCCGCCGACGGGCTGGATCGTGCCCTGCTGATCGACGCTGCCGCTGACGGCGAGGTCCTGGTGGATGGGGAAGCCCGAGAGCGCCGAGAGCAGCGCGTAGAGCTCGCTCGACGAGGCGCTGTCGCCGTCGATGGCCTCGTAGGTCTGCTCGAAGACGAGCGACGCGCCGAAGGAGAGCGGCCGCGTCTGCGCGAGGCGCAGGCAGAGGAAGCCCGTGAGGATGAGCACGCCCTTCGAGTGCAGCGGGCCGGACATCTCGACCTCGCGGGCGATGTTCACCGGGCCCTCGACGCCGGGGTAGACGACGGCGGTGACGCGGGCGGGACGGCCGAACATGAGCGGCCCGTCGGAGAGGACCGCGAGCGCGTTCACCTGGCCGACCTTCTCGCCCGTGACGTCGATGCGGATCGTGCCGAGCGACAAGAGCTCGTGCATCTGGTCGCGGTAGTGGCTGCCTCGGCGGCGCGCGGCGGCGAGCGCCTCGACGACGGCCGGGCCGTCGATCACCGTCTCGCCGCGGCGCTCGGCGCGGTAGCCCGCCTCGGTCGCGACCTCGGCGATGAGGCCGAGCTGCCCGGTGACCTTGGTCTGGCTCTCGGCGAGCCGGCCGCCGTAGAAGACCAGCTCGGCGAGCGCGTCGGGCGTGAGCGGCGGGAGCTTGCGGGCGCGGGCGAAGTCGGCGAGGAACGCGGGGTAGGTCTGCAGCGCCTCCTCGAGCGTCAGCGTCGACTCGAAGCGCGCCTGCACCTTGAAGAGCTGGGAAAACTCCGGGTCGGCCTCGTGCAGCTGCTGGTAGAGGTCCGATCCGGCGATCAGGACGACCTTCACGTCGATCGGGATCGGCGGAAACAGCAGCTCCTCGGCCGTGCCGCGAAAGTACGACGGGTTGGCCTCGGGCACGATGAAGGTGCCGGCGAGCAGGCACGCCTTGAGCTGCTCGTAGAGCTGCTCGTTCTTCAGGAGCGCGCCGGCGGGCAGGATGAGAAAGCCCCCGTTCGCCTGGTGCAGCGCGCCGGCGACGGCGAAGCCCGGCTCGGGCGGGAAGCCGGAGTCGGGCGGCGCGTGCGACCGGCCGAAGAGCGCGGAGAGCGTCGGGTACGGCACCTCGATGACCGGCGCGCCCGATCCGGGCTGCTGCGAGGTGAGCAGCGTCGGCACGACGATGCCGCGCGAGAGCGTGGGCGCGTCCTCGCCGGACTGCTCGTCGATGAGCAGGCGCAGCTCGCGCGTGACCACGGTCTCGAGCTCCTCGAGGAACGCGCTGACGTCGGTCTTGCCCTCGAAGCCGGCGCAGACGGGGCCGAAGCAGGCCTTGATCGCGTCGGCGAGGAGCTGCTTGGTGACGGCGCGCAGCTCCGAGTCGGCCTCGTCCTGCGCCGTGGCGAGCTTCTGCTGGAACTCGTCGACGCCGCCGGCGATGGTCGAGAGCGACTCCGGGCTCGGGCCGGGCGCGGCCTCGTCGAGGGCGGTGATCTGCACCTCGTTCTCGGACCGGGCGAGATCGAGGCCGAGCTCCTTGGCCTGCTCCTTGAGCTGCTGCTCGAGCCGCGCCTCCTCGGCCGCCACGCGGCGCTGCACGCGCGATCGCGCCTGCTTGAAGCGCTCGCCGTCGGTCACGCCGCGCAGCGCGTCGACGAGCTTGCCGTGCAGCTCCTCCATCGCCTCGAGGAAGCCGGGGCCTTCCCCGGGCGGCAGCGCGAGCACGGTGGGCTCGCTCGGCCGGGTCGGGTTCGGCAGGAGGAGCATGTCGTCGGGCGTGGGCCGCTCGGCGGCGATGCGCTTGGCCTCCGATCGCGCGCAGAACGTGCGGCCGGAACCGGGCGGGCCGACGACGACGACGTGGAAGCGCGGCTGGCGGATGTCGAGGCCGAAGGCGAGCGCGGAGAGCGCGCGCTCCTGCGATCCGATCGCCGAGGCGGGCGCCCCCCCGGGCGCGGGCTTCGCGTCGAGCACCGACGGCTCGATCCTCTTGCGACACTCCGCGACGGTGAGCTTTCGGGGCGGCATGGCCGCGGACGATACCACGCCCGTCCCGCGCCTTCGGCGGCGCGCGGTCGGACGGGCGGGCGGATCGAGCGCGCGCTTGCGCGGCGGCGGGCTGGACGCGTGCGGCAACGTGGACAGGTTTCCGAGGGGCCCGGGGGTTCCGGGCTTGCCCCCGCGGCAGGTCGAGCCCTACGGGTGCTGGGATGGCCCCGGGGCGACGCCGCGCAGCAGCGGGCGTGGGCCGGTGGGGCTCGTGGGGGGCAGGACGGGGGGTCGCACCGGCAGCCTGACGGCGAGGCGAGAAGGACCGATGGCGGACGCAAAGCAGACCCGGATCTACCTCATCGACGATCACCCGATCGTCCGCGAGGGGTTCACGATGGCCGTCGCCGCCGAGGCGGACATGGTCGTCGTCGGGGAGGCGAGCACGGCCGCGGACGCGCTGCGCGAGACGGCCACGATCGATCCCGACGTGGTGGTGGTCGACCTCAACATCCCCGACCTCGACGGCATCGAGCTCCTCGGGGCGCTCCGCGCGCTGATCCCGCGCGCCAGGCTCCTCGTGCTGTCGAGCTACGACGACGAGTACCGCGTGGCGGAGGCGCTGCGCGCCGGGGCGCAGGGCTACCTCGTGAAGACGTCCAAGCTCGACGAGGTCATCGACGGCATCCGCCGGGTCGCGGCCGGCGAGTCGCCCCTCAGCCCGAAGATCCAGGGTGCGGTCGTCCGCGCGATACGCAAGGCGACCGGCGACGGATCGGGCGGCCTGGACGCCCTCACGCCGCGCGAGCGGCAGGTCCTGCGCCTGCTCGCGGCCGGCACCTCGACGCGCGAGACGGCGGCGCAGCTGACGATCAGCCCGAAGACGGTCGAGACCCACCGCGTGCGCATCTACGCGAAGCTCGGGTGCAAGAGCGCGGTCGAGCTCACCCGCCTCGCGGTCCGCGCCGGCCTCATCGAGGCGTGAGTCGCGACGGCGGCGCGATCGGGCCGCCCCGATCGCCGCCGCGAGGACCCGCTCCCCCGATTTGCCCGAGGAGGCGGGGGGCGAAGAGGCCTGCGCTACTTCGGCGGGGTCTGGGCGAGCTTGTGGGCGGCGACGAGCTCGTCGACGCGCACGCCGTCGATGGTGAGGCCGTCGAGCCGGCAGCCGACGATCGCGAGGCCGCGGAGGTCGGCGCCCTCGATGCGCGCGCCGCGAAGGTCGACGTCCGACCAGCGCGAGCCCGCGAGGTCGACGTTGACGAGGCGCGCGCCGGCGAGGCTCGCGTCGTCGAGCGTGGCCTGCGAAAACGAGACGTTGTGCAGGTGCGCGCCCGACAGGTCCGAGTCGTCGAGCGTGGCGCCGACGAACGACACGTCGTGCAGCCGCGCGCGGGCGAAGCTCACGTCGTCGAGCCGCGCGTCGGCGAAGCTCACGTCGGCGAGGCGGGCGCGCTCGAACGTGCAGTCGTCGAGCGTCGCCTCGGCGAACGTGGCGTTCTCGATGCGGGCTCGCGTGAGGTCCGCGTCGTCGACCTCGATGCCGATGAGCGAGACGTTCTGGAGCCGAGCGCTCTTCATGGTGACGCGATCGAGCTCCGTGCGGGAGAGATCCGCGTCGACGATCCGTCGTGGGGCGTCCGGCCCGCGTCCTTGGGACATCGATCCAGCGTAGCGACCCGTCGACTCCCGCGCCGCCGCATTCGGGCGCTTCGCCGCGCCGGCCCGGCCGCCGCCCCGTGCTACGCCACGCGGCCATGACCGACGACGCGCTGCGCCTTCACCACGCCCTCGTCGCGTCGGCCGACGGCGCGGCCCCGCCCGATCGCTGGCTGCTGGTCTTGCACGGCATCCTCGGATCCGGGTCGAACTTTCGCTCCTTCGCGCGCCGCGTCGCGACGGCGTGCCCGACGTGGGGCTTCGTGATCTGCGATCTGCGCGCGCACGGCCTGTCGCAGGGCGCGCGGCCGCCCCACACGATCGACGCGGCGGCCGAGGACCTCGTCCGGCTCGAGGCGCGCCTCGCCGCGGAGGGGCAGATGGTCGCGGGCGTGCTGGGGCACTCGTTCGGCGGCAAGGTCGCGATCGCCTACGCGGCGCGGCGCGCGGCCGCCGGCGCGGCGCCGCTCGAGGAGGTCTTCGTGCTCGACGCCTCGCCGGGCGCGCGGCCCGAGGCCGCCGGCGACGACGACCCCGAGGCCGCCGGCCGGGTGGTCGACTTCCTGGGATCGGTGCCCGATCCGCTGCCGTCGCGCGAGCGCTTCCTCGATCTCGCGCAGGGCGCCGGCCTGACGCGGCCGATCGCGGAGTGGCTCGCGATGAACGTGCGGCGGGGCGACGACGGCTTGCGGCTTCGCCTGGATCTCGGGGCGATCCGCGCGCTCGTCGACGACTACCTCGCCCAGGACCTCTTCGGCGCGATCGCCTCGCCGGAGGCCGCGCGCCACGTGCACGTCGTCCTCGGCGGCCGGTCGCGCGCGGTCTCGACGGCCGACCGCGCGCGCCTCGCCGCCCTCGCGGCCGCGACACCGCGCGTCTCGGTCGACGTGCTGCCGCGCGCCGGTCACTGGCTGCACGTCGACGACCCCAACGGCCTCCTCGCGGTCGTCACCGGCGCGCTCGACGCCGACGCGCGCTGACGGCAGTCCGCCGCCCCGGACGGGGCGCGGCGGTGCTACGCCATCGGGGACATGCGCGTCGCCACCTGGAACGTCAACTCGATCCGCCCCCGCCTCGAACACCTCGCGACCTTCGTGAAGAGCGCGTCGCCCGACGTGGTCTGCCTGCAGGAGACGAAGGTCGAGGACGCGAAGTTCCCCGAGGAGGCCATCGGCGAGCTGGGCTACCGCGCGGCCTTCTTCGGCCAGAAGACCTACAACGGCGTCGCGATCCTCGCCCGCTACGGCCTCGCGATCGAGGACGTGCAGCGAAACCTCGCCGACGACGCGGAGGACGCGCCGCGCCGCCTCCTCGCCTGCACCATCGACGGCGTGCGCATCGTCGACGTCTACGTGCCGAACGGTCAGGCCGTGGGCACGCAGCCGTTCGCCTACAAGCTCGAGTGGCTCGCGCGGCTCGAGCGCGACCTCGCGAGCCGGCACGCGCCGACCGACCGGGTGCTCGTGTGCGGCGACTTCAACGTCGCGCCCGAGGCCATCGACGTGCACGACCCGAAGCGCTGGGAGGGCCAGGTGCTCTGCACGGACGCCGAGCGCGCCGCGGTCGCCTCGCTCCGCGCCTTCGGCTTCGTCGACGCGTTCCGCGAGAAGCACCCCGACCTCGCCGGCGCGTTCACCTGGTGGGACTACCGCATGGGCGCGTTCCGCCGGAACGCGGGGCTGCGCATCGACCACGTGCTGATCACGCGGCCGCTCGCGGATCGGTGCACGAGCGCGACCATCGACCGGGCGCCGCGCACGCTCGAGCGCCCGAGCGATCACACGCCGGTCATCGTCGACCTCGACGTCTAGGCGAGGGGGCCGCCTGCCGTCGCGCTCCCTCGCGTCGAGCCGCTTCGAGCCCCGCGGCGCGCGATCAGGGATCGGCGTCGTCGCCCTTCGGATCGGGCGTCGAGGCGGGCTCCTTCGCAGGGTCGGCCCCCCCCGGGTCGATCGCGGGCGTCGCGGCGGCCGACCGCGGCATCGACTCCTCGACGCACGCGGACATGCCCGCCGGGCAGCGCAGGCGAACGTGGAAGTGGTCGTCGTGCACGTCGACGTGCTCCGGGCTCAGCATCGCCGCCGCCGCGCGGTCGATCGTCTCCTTGTGCGCACCCTTCTTCGCGGCGTACGCGAGCAGCCGGGCCTTGAGATCCGACGACACGAAGAGGAAGCGGACCGCGACGCCCTCGCGGCGCTCCTCCTTGAAGAGCGCCTCGACCAGCGCCCAGTTGCGCGCGTCGTCGAAGCGCGCCCACGCCGGCCCCGATCGCGCCTTGCCGTCGCCGTCGAAGGCCAGGAAGCGGTGCACCTGCACCGGCTTTCCCTTGGAGTTCGCGACGAAGAAGCCGACGTCCGCGTCGCGGCCGGACTGGTGGGACTTGTGCCCCGACAGCGGCCCGCCGCCCGCCGCCGAGAGGTCGCCGACGAGCAGGACGGATCCCTTGTGCCTGGCGGCGACGTCGCCCGCGGCGCGCCGGAGCAGGTCGACGAGCACCGGCAGCCCCCACGAGTGGGTGCCGGGGCGCGGCTCGAGGTGCCGCGTGCCCCGCAGCCGCGCGGCGCCGACGAGCTTGCCGCTGTTCGGCGCGCCGATCGACTGGGGCGCGGGCCCCTTCCGGGCGGCCGACGGGCGACCGTGGGCGGCGCCCTTGCCGGCGGCCTCGGCCGGCGACGCGGCGCACGCGAGGGCGAAGGTGGCGAGGATCGCGGCGCGAGCGAGCAGGCGCATGCGCCACCGAAGCTACCGCGCGCCCCCGCGAGACGCCACGCCGCGCGTCACCGTGAGAGAATCGTTGACACGTTTGCCTGCGGCGGCTAAGAGCTTCGCCCGCGTGTCCCCGCGCGAGCGGTCCGTCGTCCTCCGGGCCGACGCCGCTCTCCGGGTAGCGCAGGAGCGCCCGTAGCTCAGCTGGATAGAGCGTCGGACTTCGAATCCGAAAGTCGCCCGTTCGAATCGGGCCGGGCGTACCGGCAGCGCCGGGCAAGCGACGGCGAGGCCGACGTAAATCGACGCTGGACGAAGGCGACCAGAGTAGAGTAGAGACGATAGCGACAGGTAGCGCGCTGGGCCATTAGCTCAATTGGTAGAGCAGTGGACTCTTAATCCATTGGCTGAAGGTTCAAGTCCTTCATGGCCCACCCAGCATCGACGAGGCCTTCGACCTCGATCACGACAGCCCGGAGACCGAGAGGTCCCCGGGCTGTTTTCGTTCGAAGCGCCGGAGACCCCGGACGGAGGTCCGGGGCAGGGCGACCAGCCTGCCCGACTTCGCCGGGTTCGGACGCCAGGCCAGCCAGGGGCTGGCCTGCACCGCCTTTCGGCCGGTGACCGGAGCCGCCGCGGCGATCGGCCCACCCTGCCTTCCGGGGGGAGGGCGCCGGATGGCGGGGGGGGGAGGCGCCGCGCGGGCGACTCGCCCCCCCCGATCGTCTCAAGCCTTGGGGAAGTAGCGCGTCGCGCGCTTCTCGCCAGTCACCTTGATCTTGCCGGTGGCGAGGAGCTTCTTCACCGGGAGCGCGAGGTCCTTCGTCGGCGTGGCGAGGGCCTTGCCGATGGCCTCGATACCGAGGCCCGGGTTCTTCGCGACGTAGGCGCCGAGCTTGGCGACCGTGGCCGCGAGCTCCTCGGGCGGACGCTTGGCGCCGACGGGGCGAGCGGCGCGCGTGGGCGGCTTGAGGGGGAGCGCGGGCTTCTCGGCGCGCGGCGGAGCGGCCTTGACCGGAGCGGCCTTGACCGGAGCGGCCTTCTTGGGCGCAGCCTTCGGAGCAGCCGCCTTGGCCGGGGCGGCCTTCGCGGCGACGGCGACCGTCGGGGCGACCCCGCCGAGCGCGGTCATCACCGACTCGAGCGCAGCCTTCTGCACGAGGGCGGTCAGGTCGGCGGCGAAGGCGTCGATACGGGCACGGATCTCATCTTTGGTGATGGGCATGATCATTCGCTCTCACGAGGAGGCCCGTCGCGTCAATGCGTGATTGGAGTACTCGCACGAAGAAGCGCCGAGGGAGCCTCCTGCGAGTGCCCGCCTCAGACAGCCAATCCGGAAGAGCCAGAGAATCGCGGCGGGCCGACGACCTCGAGGGGGGGCCACCGCGAGCCGAATCCGGGGGTGGTCGCGCACGACGGGGACGCCCGTTTCGCCCCGCGGGGCGGGGCGACCCCCTCGCAGGGAGTCAGGGGTAGGCGACCTTGATGTCGGCGAGGAAGGTGCGGCCGTTCTGCAGCATGGTGCGGCTCAGGTACGCGAGCGACACCGGGTAGGAGTACCGCTGATCCATCACGTTGTAGGCGCCGATCGCGTACGTCACGCCGAAGCGCTTGAGGAGGCCGGAGAGGGTGAGGTCGGCGACGACGTGCGTGCCGGTCGTGCCCTCGAGCTCGTCGAGCCGCGGCGCCTCGAGCGTCACCCGCAGGCCGAGCGACGCGAGCTCGGGCAGCATCGGCACCACACCTTTGAACGACGCCAGGTGCTCGGGCGCGTTGCGCAGCCGCGGATCGCCCGCGACGGCGGGGAGGCTCTTGTCGCCGAACGCGAAGAATTGTGCGCGCTGATACCCATACATCGCGGAGACCATCCAGCCCTGGCGCCACTCGCGGCGAAGCTCGACGTCGCCGCCCACGGCGAGGACCGGGTTCTTGGTGTTGGCGTAGCGCACCAGATCGGGCTGCACGTCGTCGGCGATCGTCTCGATGAAGTTGTCGAGCCGGCTCGCGTGGCCCGCGACGACGGCGATCCAATCCTCGAGGAAGCGCTGCGAGTACTCGACTTCGCCCGACACGATCGACTCCGGCGACAGCGAGAGGCCGCGCGCCTTGTCGACGCCGGGCACCTGCGAGGTGCCGCCGTCGCTGTAATACTGCTCGTAGATGCTCGGGGCGCGGAACGCGCGGCCGGCCATGAGCTTGATGACGCTGCCCTTCGCGGGCTTCAGGATGACCGCGCCGCGCGGCACGAGCACGGCCCCGAACGTCGTGTAGTAGTCGACGCGCGCGCCGCCCGAGAGGCGAAGCCAGGGCAGCGGGGAGCCCTCGGCCACGACGTAGCCCGCGCCGAACGCATACGGATTGTGCGTGTCGACGTACGGAGCCTGCGACGGGAACGACCCGTTCATGTCGGCCTGCGGAGCGCCCTGCCCCTCGCCGCCCGCCGTGATGCGGAGCTGCTTCAGCGGAGTCAGCACGAGCCGGGCCTCGCCTCCGAGCCACGTGCCGCGGTAGCTCTCCGTGGAGATGGAGCTCGCGTCGGCGACGCGCACCGTGTCACTGAGCGGGTTCGCGTAGCTGCCCTGGAAGGTGTAGCGGTTCGCGTGCGCGCGGAGGAAGAGCTGCACCGTGTCCGTGAGCTTGGGCTCGTAGCGCGCCTCGAAGAGCCAGCGCGTGTCGGTGTTCACCGTGCGCGAGTCGCCGAGCACCGATTGCGCGACGCCGACGGGGATCCGCTGCTCGCGCGAGTGCAAGAACCATTGCAGCGTGAGCGGCCCGGCCCAGAACCGCCCCGACGTCCCGCCGGCCCGAAAGGCGTCGACGCCGGAGACCGTCTGCGTGGCGGGCTGGCCAGGCGCGGGGCGGAGGAGCGTGACGGGCAGATCGAGGCCCTCGGAGCGAGCGCCGGAGACGCTCGCCCACAGGCCGACGTTGGGCGTGATGTTGTAGTGGAACCCTGCGCGCGCGCGCCCGACGGCGTTGTCGTAGGTGCCGACGCCGACGTGCACCTGGCTCGGGTCGTCCTTGCCTTTCGGCACGAGGTTGACGACGCCCGCGAAGGCGCCGGTGCCGTAGAGCAGCGACCCGGGGCCGCGCACGATCTCGATCCGGTCGAGGTCGTGGAGATCGGTGCGCCCGTCGGATCCGATGTACGAGCTCGACAGGATGTTGTCGTTCAGCGAGGCGCCGTCGCTCAGCACGAGCAGGCGATTGCCGTAGTCGTTCGGCTGGCCGAGGCCGCGCAGGCCGGCCGAGGCGTACGCGCGGTCGTTCGACAGGTAGACGCCGCGCACGCCGCGGAGCGCCTCGGCGATGGTCGGGTAGCCGAAGGCACGGAGCTCCTGGCCGTCGATGACGGTGACGGAGCTCGGCGCGTCGTCGACGTCCTCGGCGTAGCGCGAGACGGCGGAGACTCGGTGCATGGGCGCGAGCTTGAGATCGAGCAGCTCGGCCTGCTGGCCTGTCTTGATGTCGACGTCGCGCTCGAGCGGCTGGTAGCCGCGGAGCGTGACCTTCACGTGCCGCTTCCCGACGGGGACGTTCTGCAGCACCGTCGGTGTCGACGCGGAGGCCGGCGTCGAGCCCATGAGCTTGCCGTCGATCTCGACGACCGCGTTGCCCTCGTCGGCCGAGAGGGCCAGCGACCCCGTGAGCGGGGCGAGCGTGGCGACGGTCGAGGTCGTCTCCTTGGCGACGACGTTGATCTGGCGGGGCGCGGCCTGGAAGCCCTCGCGGGTGAAGAGCAGCGTGTGGCGGCCGGGCGCGAGCTCGAGCTTGCACGGCGCGGTGCACGCGACGGGGGCCGCGTCGTCGTCGACGCGCACCGTCGCGCCGGGCGCGCCCGTGACGCCGATCTGGACCGTGCCCACGATGCGATCGAGCTTGAGCGGGACGACGGCCTGCTGGCCGAGGCGCACGTCGACGGGAGCAGAGGTCGCGAGCTCGTAGCCGTCGAGCTCGGCGATGACTCGGTATTTGCCCTCGGGCAGCGCGAGCGCGCGCGGGGCCCGGCCGCGCGATCCGAGGTCCTTGCGATCGATGTAGACCATCGCGCCGGGCGGCGTCGTCTCGACCTTGAGCACGGCCACGTTCGGCGCGATGCGCTGAATGGCGGCCTGGATCTGCTGGACGGTCTGCGGCCGGTCCTCGGCCTCGAGCGCCTCGGTGTAGTAGCGGTGCGCGTCGGCGAAGCGCTTGAGCTGCTCGTAGCTGCGCGCGATGTTGAAGACGACGTTCTTGTTCGGGACGAGCCGGTTCGACAGGAAGAAGTGCTCGATGGCCCCGAGGTAGTCGCCCTTCTGGTAGCGATCGGCGGCGATCTGGAAGTGAAGCTCCGCCTCGTCGGCGAGGCCGCTCGCGCGCGCCGCGCGGAGCGGAGCGACGAGGGGCGCGAGGGCGAGGGCGAGGGCGAGGGCGAGGAAGGTACGGAGGCGCGCCGGCCTCGTCGTCATTCTGTGCACGAGCGTTCAGCGCTCCATGTGGATGTCGAGCGGCCGCGTCGGCTGGGGCGCGGGAGTGGCCGGCTTCGCCGCGACCTGCGGCGTGCCTCCGGGCTTCTTCGTCGGTGGGGGCTCGGCGGCGGCGACCGAGGGCGCGCCGGACGACGCGGCGCTCGCCGCGGGCGCCGGCGCGAGCGGCACCACCACGCGCACGTCCTCGGCGGACGCGCCCTGCTTCAGCGCGTACGGCAGGTAGCCGTCGAGCGAGACGACGAGGTCGCGCGTCGCGGCGCCCTCGGGCAGCGGCAGCGTGATCGGCGTCGTCCCGACCACCGTGCCGCCCTCCGTCACGCGCGCGCCGGCCGGCATGGACTCGATGTGGAGCGCTCGCGCCGGCGACGGCGCAGCCGACGCGCTCGCGGCCGCGGCGGCCTGCCCCGTCGTGTGCCCGCGATCGCGGCCGGCGAAGAACGCCGCGGCGAGCGCGCCGCCGACGAGCACCGCGAGCACCGCACCGAGCGCGAGCGCCTTGCCGCTGGCGCCCGCGCTCGGGGCGAGATCGGCCTGCGTCATGTTGGCGGTGAGCGACGAAGGCTGGACGCGAGGGTCGCCGAGCGCAGGCAGGCCGGAGGACGGCTGCGACGATTGGCCCGCGCCGGAGCCCGCGCGCGATCCCTGGCCGGACGGGTACGTCGCGCGCCCCGTCCCCGACTGGATGTCGGTCGGCTGGTCGAGCACCGGGAGGCGCGGCATGGTGCCCGTCATCGCCGGGTCGAAGCCGCCGTCGGGCGACATCTTCACGCCGGCGATTTGCGACTCGACGATCGTCCGGATGCGCACGCGCTCGGCGTCGAACGCGCGCTCGACGAGGCGACCCGCGTCGCGCGGCGAGCCCCGGTCGACCTCGTCGAGCACGCTCTCGAGCGCCGCGGCGAACGCGGCCGCCGTGGCGAAGCGCTGGTTTCGGTCGAACGCGAGCGCGGCCATGCACACGGCCTCGAGGCGAGGCGAGAGCCAGGGCGCCTCGGCGCGCGGCGAGGGGATGTCGCCGGTCATCACGCGCTGGAGGATGGCCACGTCGGGGAGGCCCTTCCACATGCGCCTTCCGACGATCATCTCCCAGAGGATCATCCCCATGGAGAAGACGTCGGCGCGGCGGTCGACGATCTCGCCCCGGGACTGCTCGGGGGCCATGTAGCCGATCTTGCCCTTGAGGACGCCCGTGCGCGTCTCGGACGACGACGACAGGGCCTTCGCGATGCCGAAGTCGACGACCTTCACGCCGCCGGCGTAGGTCACGAAGAGGTTGTGCGGCGAGACGTCGCGGTGCACGACCGAGAGCGGCGTGCCGTCGAAGTCGGTGAGCTCGTGTGCGGACTGGAGGCCCGCGAGCGCGTCGATCACGATGCGCAGCTGCATGCCGAGCGTGAGGCGATCGGCCTCGGGGCGCTCGGTGCGCGCGGCGCCGAGGCGCGCGAGCACGCGGTTGAGCGGCTGCCCCTCGAGGTATTCCATGCAGATGAAGTAGCGACCGGACTCCTGGCCGACCTCGTTCGTCTGCACGACGTTCGGGTGGTTGAGGCGCGCGGCGAGCCGCGCCTCGTCGAGGAACATCGTCAGAAACTCGGGGTCTTCGGCGAACTGCTCGCGGATGAGCTTGAGGACGACGAGCTTGTTGAAGCCGACCGGCCCCGAGGCGAGCGCCAGAAATACCTGCGCCATACCGCCCTGACCGAGCTCGGCCACGAGGCGGTACTTGCCAAATACGATCGCGGACGGGCCAGCCATTCAGGTAGCGGGGCCCGATCACGAGCCTCGTCGGGCAATGGTACCGACCGCCGCGCATCCGGCGCAACCTTGCGGCGGTCGCCGCGCGCTTTGGAATGCCGGTCGTCCGGCGACGGAGCGAGTGACCTGTGCTGGATCACACCGCCGCGGAGGGCGCCCTCGGGCGAAGGGCGAGGACGAACGAGAGGAGCATCGACGTGCCCGTCGCGGCCAGCAGCGCGCCCGCGAGCACGACGACCGGCCCGGCCCCGGTGAGGATCGCGACCGCGCCGACGACCACGGTCGCGAGGTGCAGCGCGAGGCCGACGCGCGCGCGCCGGTCGGGGAGGAGCTCGCGCATCGAGGGCGCGGTCGCCAGATCGGCCGATCGCGAGTAGCGGTGAAACCACACGAGGAAGGGGACGATCCGCGTCAGCATGCCGTGCACGATCACGGTCGACCAGCCGACGAGGGCGAGCCAGCCGAAGAGGACCACGAACCGCGGGTCGTCGAGGAAGAAGCCTGCCGCGCCGGCCGCGAAGGTGATCGGGGCGACGGCGAGCGCGGCGAGCCAGAAGCGCACGCTCTCGCCGACGCGGCGCCGGCGGCGGCGCAGGAGGAGCGACGCGGTCACCACCGGGTGGACGAGCCAGACCGAGACGGCCGCCGGCGTGAGCGCGAGCGCGAGGACGATCGGCTCCGCCCCGGCGAAGAGCGCGACGAGGACGGCGAGGGTGGTGATGGCGGAGGCGCCGAGCGAGAGGAGGCGCGACCAGCGCGGGTAGGGCGCGGTCAGGTAGAACATCGGCACGACCTGCCACGAGACGGGCACGATGAGCCCGCCCACCCAGCCGAGGAGGCCGAGGCCGACGTGCGCCAGCAGGCGGCTCGGCGGGCGCGCGACGGCGTGGAGGCCCGCGCGGCCGAGCGCGAGCTCGAGGCCGAGGCCGATCACCGCGAGGAGCGCGACGATCGCGAGGCGCATGCCGGGCACGGTGTCGAGCTTCACCCGGGCGCGCGACGCGGCGACGGCGGCGGGGCCGAGGAAGCCGGCGAACGCCCCGAGCAGCAGCGCGCTCGCGGCGACGAAGGCCCACGACGCGCCCGTCGCGAGGCCGTACGAGAGCGATCCGGCGCCGAGGACGAGGGCGGCGTGCACCGCGTGGGCGAGGCGCGCCGCGGGCACGGGCGCGCCGGCGACGACGGGGAGCATCTGGTAGAGCGCGCCGAGCATGACCATCGCGAGCGCGCCGAGCGTGCCGAGGTGCACGGCGGCGGCCGCCGTCGGGGCCCAGCGCGTCGCGAGCGTGACCGGCCCGGAGGTCGCGACGACGACGCCCGCGACGACGAGGGCGACGGGCGCGGTCAGGAAGAAGCTCATCGGGATGGAGAGCGGCGGGGCCTGCTCGAGGGAGAGGCCGCGCATGCCGGCGTCGATGCTCATCGTGGGCTCCGGCGCGGCGCGCGCGCGCCGGCGACCGTGATCTCGACCTCGTGGCCGCCGTCCGGACCGGCGCGGTCGCGGACCGCGTGACCGCCGGCCTCGACGATCGCGACCAGCGGCGCGGGCAAGAAGGGGGCGCGCAGCAGTACCACGCCGCCCGCGCCGACGCGCGCGACCGCCTCGAGCGTGGCGCCGAGGGGGTCGCCGCCGCGCGCGAGCAAGGCGGCGGCGTCGACGACCGCGCGGGAGCGGGGCCGAGGAGCCGGCCCGCGCGACGACGCGGCGCGCGGCGCGCGGACGCGGCGACGCGGGGCGACCCCGGCGAGCAGGAGCTCGAGCGTCGGGGCGGCCCGGGCGGAGAGGCCCGGAGGGCGGCCGTCGAGCTGCCAGCCGAGCACGGTGCCCTGCGCGAGCGCGGCGAAGGCGGCGCCCGCGACCTCGGGCACGACGTCGGGCGCGATCGACCCGTCGGCGCGACCCTGCGCGAACAGCGCGGCGGCGACCGATCGGTGCATGGCGGCGAGGCCGGCGAGCTCGTGGCCCGAGGCCCGCGAGGCCGACGCGGAGGCGGCGTCCGCGAAGACGAGCCGTGGCAGGCCGGGCGTCGCCTCGACCTGGTCGCAGAGCCCGCAGAACAGCGCGCGGAGCCGACCCGCCGCGGGGGCCTCGAGAGCGAGCGCCGCGGCCGCCTTGGCGCCGATCACGCCGCGCGCGTGCGAGACGACGGCGGCGACCAGGTCCGCGCGGGAGGCGAAGTGGCGGAACAGCGCGGGCTGGCTCAGGCCGAGCTCGGCGGCGATCTGGCGCGTCGTGAGCGCCTCGAGCGGGGTCGCCGCGAGGAGATCGAGGGCCGCGGCGACGATCTCGCCCCGGCGCGCGCCGACCTTCCGCTCGAGGACCATGCGCGGACGTTATCATGTGATAACATCCTCCGCATGTCCGACCTCGATCCCACCTCCGGTCCCGTCCGCTTCTTCACCGCCGACCACCGCCGCTGCGACGAAATCTGGGCGCGCGTCGAGGCCGCCGCCGACGCCGCCGACGCGGGCGCGCTGCGGACGCAGTTCGGCGCGTTCGAGGCCGCCCTGCGCCAGCACCTCGAGATCGAGGAGCGCGTGCTCTTCCCGGCGTTCGAGGCGGCGACCGGCATGCGCGGAGGGCCGACGCAGGTGATGCGGATGGAGCACACGCAGATGCGCTCGCTGCTCGACCGCATGGCGAAGGCCGCCGCGGACGGCGACGCCGACGGGGTCGTCGACACCGGCGACACGCTGCTGATGCTGATCCAGCAGCACAACCTGAAGGAGGAGGGGATGCTCTATCCGATGTGCGAGCGCGCCCTCGGCGGCGCCGCGTGGCAGCCCATCGGGGCCGAGATCGCGGGATCGTTCCGGGCCTGAACGCACCGCCCGCCGATCGCAGGCGAGCGCCCCCCGCGCGACGCGGTGTATCCTCGACCGATGCGCCGGATCCCCCGCTCGCTCCACGCCGCACTGGGCGCGCTCGCGCTCGCCGCCTCCGCGACGCCCGCGCACGCCTCGACGTGCGTGAAGCCCGTCGCGGACTGGTCCGACTTCCCCGGCGGCTACCAGTGCATCGTCGGCGTCGACCACTTCATCAAGAACCGCTGGGGCCTCATCTTCCCGGCGACGGGCGGGCACCCCGGCAAGAACGGCTGCGCGGAGCTCGGCGCGTGCATCGAGTGGGTCGACGACCTGCCCGACAAGAAGGACTGGAATCGTCACCCCTGGGGCAGCGTCGATCCGCAGCCGTACGACATTCTCATTTTCCCGCCGACGGCGAGCAACGCCTACGGCCACGCGGCCGCGTTCGACCATTTCGACGGCGGCGGCACGTTGTTCATCATGGATGACAACTGGGACGGTAACGAGAGCAAGTCGTGCGCGTGGGCGGGCCACGAGGGCTGGGTCCACAGCGTCAACAACTACGACCCGTACGGCTTCTATCGGTTGAAGTCGCTCGAGCCTCCCCCGCCCGACAAGCTGCCAAAGGGCTCGATCGACGGCGCCGACTGCGCGGCAGGGGTCGCGGGCTGGACGCAGGATCCGGACGATCCGGACACGGCGATCGCGGTTCACCTGTACTTCGGGGGCGACGCGGGCAGCGGAGCTCCGTCGCTCGCGACCACGGCCGACGCGCACCGCGACGATCTCTGCGGGGCGATCGGGTCGTGCAATCACGCCTTCTCGATGCCGGTCCCGCTCGGGGTGCGCGACGGGCTGCCGCACGACGTCTTCGCCTACGGCATCGGCACGAAGGCGGGCGGGAATGCGCTGCTCGACGGGTCGCCGAGGACGGTGACCTGCGCGCCCCCGGAGGCGCCCTTCTCGCCTTCGATACGGCGGCACATCGTCGATCCGGCCTCGCTCGAGGCGTGGGCGATCGCGCCGTTCACCGACGTCGCGCGCTTCACGGACGCGATGACCGCCGCGATCCCCGCGGGCCCGGACGCGCCGGCCGCCCCCGCGCTGGTGAGGTCCGACGACGGCGGCCCCGACGTCTGGCTCGTCGACGCCGGCGAGCGGCGCCGCGTCCCGAGCGAGGCCGCGATCGCGGCGTGGCACCTCGATCCGGCGACCATCGCGACGAAGCCGGCGGCCGAGATCGCGGCAATGGCCGTCGGCCGCGACTGGCCCGCCCTGGCGTTCGCGCTGATGGCGCCCGACGGCGCCGTGTACGTCCTCGACACGCCACCGCCTGCGCCACCGGGCAGCGGGGGCGCCGGGGGCGCCGGAGGCGGCGGCGCGGGCAGCGGCGCGGGCGGCCCGA
>CAIVJW010000425.1 GCA_903906315.1 uncultured delta proteobacterium
CCGGGCCTCGGCCGGGCTCGGATCGATCCGAGCCCTGCTGTGCAGGGCTTCTTGGGTGCGCTGCACCGGCATTCATCCCGGTCAACCCAGGCAGCGCGGCGAGCTCGAACCGCGGATCAGCCAGCATGGACGGGGCGAGCTCAGGCGGCGAGCCTCGCCGGATCCGCGAGACCTTCTCGGCGAGGGTCTAGCTCGGCACCACCTTCAGCCGCGCGCGCGCCCCGAGCGCCGCGCGGCTGCCCTCGTCGTCGGGCGTCTTGACCCAGCCGGGCGCGACCGGCGGTGGCGAGGGCGCGGGGCCCCACTCGGCGAAGTCGTCCGGCAGCGGGCCGGGCAGCGTCGGCTGCGCGGTGCGCTCGAGCAGCTGGAACTCGTGGCGCATCACGAGGTCGAGCGGCCGCCCGCTCGCGAGCCCGCCGGCCTTGAACCAGGCGCGCGCGGCGTTGACGTTCTGGATGAGCACCCAGTGCTGCGGGTCTACCTTCGCGGCCGTGGAGAGGGCGTCCATCATGCCGCCGAGGTCGCCGCGCGCCTTCGCGATCACGGCGAGGTCGTTCCACGCGAGCCCCGGCACCGGCGTGCCGAGGTCGAGCGCGCGGCGCACGTGCCGCTCCGCGTCGTCGATCGCGCCGACCTGAAAGAGGCTCTCGGCGAGGTCGAGGTGCGCGGCGTGGTGGTCGCCGAGGCGGGCCAGCGTCGCGCGCCGATCCGCGAGCGTGTCGCGGTGCAGGACGCGCAGCCCGGCGTGGTCGCGAAACCACGCGTTCATCAGGGCGGCGTCGGCGTCCGAGGCGTCGAACGGGGTCTTCAGCTCCTGGAAGTCGCCGTCGAAGTACGCGGCGCGGTCGAGCCAGCCGGCGCGCTCGGCGTCCTCGAAATCGCGCGTGCCGGGGTAGATCGACAGGCACGAGAAGATGGCCTCGTGCGGGCGCGCGGCCTCGAGGAATGCGAGCGACTCGCGGAACGTCTCGGCCGTCTCGCCGCGGTTGCCAATCATCATGTAGTAGCGGACGCGAAGGCCCTGCTCCTTCGCGAGCCGCGTCGAGGCGAGGATCTCCGCCGTCGTGATCTTCTTGTCGATCGCGTCGAGCACGCGCTGCGATCCCGACTCGACGCCGAGCGACAGGCGCTGGCAGCCCGCGAGGCGCATCTCGCGCAGGAGCTCCTCGTCGAGCAGATCGACCCGCGTGTCGCAGCTCCACAGAAACCGGATCCCGCGCGCGCGGATCTCGCGGCAGATCGCCCGCACGCGCGGCTTGCTGGTCGTGAACGTGTCGTCCTTGATCTGGAGCATCCGCACCGGCACGCGGGCGAGCGCGTGCTCGATCGCGTCGACCACGTAGCCGACGGAGTTGCCCCGGAAGCCGCGCCCCCAGGTCGTCTCCGCGCCACAGAACGTGCACGCCCACGCGCAGCCGCGCGAGGTCATCACGATGTGCGTCGGGTAGGTCGCGTGCGGCGACGCGAGCGCGTCGAGGTCGGCGACCGGCTCGCGATGCGGACCGCGGACGGGCGCGCCCGCGGCGTCGCGCACGACCGCGCCCGCGAGGCCCGCGAGCGATCGCCCGGCTGCAAGGCGATCGCAGAGCTCGAGGAACGTCGCGTCCGCCTCGCCGAGCGCGACGGTGTCGATGGCGGGGTGCCGCCGGGCGAGCTCGTCGGCGAGCGGGGTCGCGTGCGGACCGCCGACGACGACGTGCGCCCGCGGGCGGACCGCCTTGATCGCGGCGGCGACGTACGCGACGCCGCGCCGGTTCGCGGTCCAGCACGACAGCCCGTAGACGTCGGCGTCGAGCGCGCCGATCACCTCCTCGACGCGCCGCCACGGCGTCGCCGAGAGGTTCAGCACCTTCACCTGGTGGCCGGCGCGCAGCGCGGCCGCGCCGATCGCGAAGAGCCCGTAGGGTGTCTGGTGGAAGTCGGCGTCGAGGTCGCCCTCGCGGTACTCGGCGGGTGGCCCCTCGCCGCGAGCGAACGGGGCCTCGCCGGGCGCGGCGATCTTCCACGGAGGCGGGTAGACGAGGGCGACGCGCATCGCGGTCCCGGATCCTACCCCAAGGCGGGCGATCGCGGTCCCGGGCCACCGAACGCACCTCGCGGCCTTCGAAAGCGGAAACCCCCTCGCCGCCCTTGCGGGCAGGAGGGGGTCGCGCGTTCGCCCGGGAGCGAGGCGCGAGTCGAAGACTCACGCCCCCAGGCCGCTCAGCTCACTTCGGGACCGCGCAGGCGCCGCCCGAGGGGGTGGCCACCGGAGCGTCGCACGACTGGGCCGGACCGCCGCCGCCCGCGCCGCC
>CAIVJW010000426.1 GCA_903906315.1 uncultured delta proteobacterium
AGCAGCGCAATGCGGCGCTCGAGGAAGCGTCCGCTCGCTTCGAGCAGCGCAATGCGGCGCTGGAGGAAGCGTCCGCTCGCCTCGAGCAGCGCAATGCGGCGCTGGAGGAAGCGTCCGCTCGCCTCGAGCAGCGCAATGCGGCGCTGGAGGAAGCGTCCGCTCGCTTCGAGCAGCGCAATGCGGCGCTCGAGGTCGAGGCCGAGGCGAAGCGAGGGGCCGCGTCGGACGTCGCCGCGCTGCGCTCCGCCGTCGAGGACGCCGTGGCGGACGCCTCCGATGCGCTCGTCCAGCTCGTCGCCGCGCGGTCGGAGCTGTCCAAGGTCACCGCCGCGCGCGACATCCTCGCCGTGGAGTCGCGCGCTGCCGGGCAGCAGCTCGCCCGGCTTCGCGAAGACGCTTCCCGCGACAAGGCCGCGGTCACGCGCGCCGCGGCCGATCTGGCGGAGGTTTCCGCGCACCGCGACCGGCTGGCCGAGCAGTGCCGGGTGATGACCGATCAGCAGGACGATGCCATCGCCGGCCTCGTGTCCGACCACGAGCGCGCGGTGCTCGCCGCGGAGGGCGAGGCCGCGGAAGCACGGCGGGAGCGGGACGAGTCGGCGCAGGCGCAGGCTCGGGTGTCGGTCGAGCGCGACGATGCGCTCGTCGAGACGACGCGGACGCAGCGGGAGCTCGCGCGGTCCATCGCGACCATGGAGAAGAAGGTCGCGGACCTCGAGGCCGAGCTCGACGCGAGCCGCACCCGCGTCGAGCGCGCCGCGTACGAGCGACAGGAGCTGGTCGCGGCGATCGCCCTTGCCGGCGGTGAGGTGCCGCGGCTCGATGGCGGCCCGCCGGCGCCCCCGTCTGCGCCGCAGCAGAGCGTCGCCGCGGCCGGCGGACGCCTCGCGCCACCCGCCGCCGATTCCAACGATCGGCCCTCTCAGCGTGAGCGACCGAGGCTCCCCTACGCGGGGAGCTACTCGATGACGGCCGAGGATCTGGATCCCGAGAGCGTAGACGTCGCGTCGCGCTCGGACGGGGAGGCTCGTGGAAAGAAACGTTCTACTCGTTGAAGCCCCCGGACCGTTCCGGGATGCGCTGGCCGCGGTGCTCACCGGCACGGGGGCGCACGTCACGACGGCCGACGACGCGATCGACGCGCTCGGTTGCGTCGACACGGTGGCGCCGGAGCTCGTCCTCGTCGCGACCGAGGTGGGGCCCCCCGGCTGCGACGCCGTCTGTCGGATCGTGCGACGGCGCGCCCCGGGCGTGATCGTGCACGTCCTCGCCGACCGGGCGGGGGATCGCGGCGACGGTGGCTCGATCGTGCTGGCGAGGAGCGCCGGCGTGCGTGCGGTGGCCGACGCGCTCCTGATGGCGCCGAAGGCCTCGCCGGCGAACGCGCCGCCACCTGCGGCTCCCTCGGCTGCGCTCCGCGCGCCCGACCCGCCGCCTTCGAGCCGCGGCGAAGCACCGACCGAGCTGGCGCCGGCGCGGCGATCGCAGGGCGGCCGCAGCTCGGTCGACGTCGCGGCGGCGTCGCGACGGGGGAACGGCTCCACGTCCTCGACCAAGCTTGGGCCGCTCCCCCGCGAGGAGCCCGTGACGGGGGAGCCGCCGCGCGCGGCCACCATGCGCCCCAGCTCCAGGGGCGAGCCGCTCGCCAGGATCCAGCTCGTCAAGCGCGCCGAGAACACCAAGCCGCTCGCTGCGCCGCTGCTGGACGTCGTCGATCTTCCGCCCGAGGCCGAGCCCGCCGCGCCGCCCTCTTCGCGCATGCCTTCGCTCGAGGCGCCCCGCGAGCCGCGCTCTTCCGCCGCGATCGAGCGGCCGCTCGGTCCCGATCGCGACGGCGGCGCTCCGGGCACGGCCGACATCGCGGCCCTGCTCGACGAGGAGCTCGTCGGGCACTCGGTGGTGCCCGAAGCCGATCCGAGCGCGCCTTCGTTCGAGGACCCGTCGGACCCGCCGGCGCCGCTTTCTGCGGTCATCGCGAAGGCCACCCCGTCGTCGCAGGGCGCCGTCGCCCCCACGCCTTCGAGCCGCGGGGCCTCGTCGTCGCTGCCTCTGGCGTCGACGTCGTCTCCAGGGAGCGCCTCGGCGGTCCCGCCGGGGGGCTCCCTGATCCCGATCGCGCCGACCCCGGAGGTCGCGCCCGCCACCGATGCGCTCGATTTCGACCTGCCCGACGTTCCGGCGCCCCGCGCCCGTGCGGCGAGCTCGTCGCGCCCTTCCGATCCCCGGCTGCTCGCGATCGAGCCCCTGCTCGCGCGCGGCGCGTGGGACCGCATCTGCGAGCTGCTCGGTCCGCCGGATAGCGCGGGCGAGCTCCCTCCCACGCTCGGCCTCGTCTACGCCATCGCGCGCAAGGAGGCGGCGGGCGTGGGGAGCTCCGGCGACGCGGACGCGCTCGCGATCCGCTCGGTGGCCGCCGTGCTCGGGGTCGGCGTCGCCAGCGAGGCCGCGCTGGTCGTCGCCAAGCGCGCGCTGCGCCGAAACCCGGCCACGTGGCGCAGCCGACCCGCGCCGAACAAGGGCCTATCCGTCGTCCTGATCGTCCTGGCGCTCGCGCTCGGCATCGCCGCAGGCGTCATGGGCCCGCTCACGTGGCGCTTCTTCTGACGCGGCCTCGCGCGCGCCCGGCGGTGTGGCCGGGCGCCGCCTGATGCAGCCTCCGCCCCGCTTGACCGCGCGGCTCTCGGACCCTCGGTCGGACGCGCGCCGAATGCGTGGCGCCTTGCATTTCGGGGCCTTTCGACGGACCTTGGCACGCATGACCCCGACGCCCCGCTCCCTCGGGCTCGCCGCCGCCGTCGCGATCGCGCTCGTGCCGTCCGGCGCTCGCGCCGGCATGGTGCCCTTCACCAAGTACGCGCTGCCGAACGGCCTCACCGTGATCCTCGCCGAGGAGCACTCGGTGCCGCTCGTCGCGGTGAACGTGCTCTACAAGGTCGGATCGCGCTTCGAGGAGCCTCGCCGCACCGGCTTCGCCCACCTGTTCGAGCACCTCATGTTCATGGGAACGAGGCGCGTGCCGACCAAGATGTTCGACGCCTGGCTCGAGGCCGAAGGCGGCTGGAACAATGCGTGGACGAGCGAGGACCGCACCGACTACTTCGACGTCGGTCCGGCGCGCACGCTGCCGCTCATGCTCTGGCTCGAGGCCGACCGGCTGCAGGCGCTCGGCGCCGACATGACGCCCGCGAAGCTCGACGCTCAGCGCGAGGTCGTCCGCAACGAGCGCCGCCAGACGAGCGAGAACGAGCCGTACGGCAAGGTCGAGCTGCGCCTGCCGGAGCTGCTGTGGCCCGAGGGCCACCCGTACCACCACCCCGTGATCGGCTCGCACGAGGACCTCGTCGCCGCGAGCGTCGACGACGTGAAGGGCTTTTTCTCACGCTGGTACGTGCCGAGCAACGCGTCGCTGGTCGTGGCGGGGGACTTCGACCCCGCGGTGGTGAGGCCGCTCGTCGAGCGGTGCTTCGGCGGGCTCCCGACGCACGCCGTGCCCCCGGCTCCCGCGCCTCCGCCGATCGTGAAGCTCTCGAGCGTCGTCCGCGAGGTGATCCCCGACAACGTGAACCTCTCGCGCGTCGTCATGGCCTGGCAGAGCCCCTCGCACTTCGCTCCTGGCGACGCGGAGCTCGATCTCGCCGCGTCGATGCTGCACGACGGCAAGTCGAGCCGGCTCTACAAGGCGCTCGTCTACGATCAGGCGCTCGCGCAGGACGTCGCCGCCATGCAGGAGTCCGGAGACCTCGGGTCGCGCTTCGTCGTCCAGGCGACGGCGCGCCCCGGCGTCGCGGTCGAGAAGCTCGAGGCCGCGATCGACGCGATCGTCGCCGGGCTCGCCGCCGAGCCCGTGCGCGCGGAGGAGCTCGCGCGGGCCAAGAACCAGGTCGAGACCGCGTTCGTCGAGCGGCTCCAGTCGGTGCGCGAGCGCGCCTCGATCCTGAACGGGTACGAGGCCTCCGTGGGCGACCCCGGCCACGCCGACGCCGATCTCGGCCGCTACCGTGCGGCCACGGCCGAGGGCATTCGCGACGTCGTGCGGCGCACGCTGGATCCCAAGGCCCGCGTCATCCTCACGGTCGTGCCGAAGTCACCGCCCCCGGACGCGGCCCAGCCGTCGAACGCGAAGCCCGCGCCCAAACGGCCGCCGGCCAAACCGCCTGCGCCCGCGAAGAAGGGAGGCGCGCGATGACCTCGCCCCGTCCGCGCGCCCTCGTCGCGCTCCCGCTCCTCGCCTCGCTCCTCGCGTGCGGTTCGACCCTCCTTCCTGCGGGTCCGCCGCAGCCGGTGCCGCCGCCGCCGCTGCCCGTGGTCGCGGCCCCGCCTCCGCCAGACCCGCTCGCAGAGCGCCCTGCGTTGCCGCCGGCGAGGCCGTTCGAGCCGGCCGCCGCCGAGGTCTTCACGACGAAGAACGGCCTCACCGTCTGGCTCGTCGAGCGCCACGCGCTGCCGATCGTTTCGGTGACGCTCACCGTGCCCGCGGGCTCCGCCGAGGACCCGAAGGGGCAGGCGGGCCTCGCGCACATCACGGCCGACCTGCTCGACGAGGGGGCCGGCACGCGAGGCGCGCTCGATCTCTCGAGCGCGGTGAACGATCTCGGCGCCACGCTGTCGACCGGCGCGGGCCTCGACGGCAGCGTCGTCACGCTCACGAGCCTGAAGAAGAACCTCGACCCCGCGTTCGCCCTCTTCGCCGACGTCGTGGCGCGCCCGCGCTTCGAGCCGAAGGAGTGGCGCCGTGCCAGCGAGCTCTGGCACAACGCCCTGCGCAAGCGCGCCGACGATCCGCAGAGCGTCGCGCGCCTCGTCACGGCGGCCGCGTTCTACGGCCCGGGGACGCCGTACGGGCACCCGACCGACGGCCTGCTCGCCGACGCGCGCGGCATCGATCTTGGCGCGGTCAAGGGCTTCTACTCGACCCACTGGCGCCCCGAGCGCGCCGTCCTCGTCGTGGCCGGCGACGTCACGCGCGCGGAGGTGACCGCCCTCTGCGAGAAGGGCCTCGGCGCCTGGAAGGCGGCCCCCGAGCCGCGCAAGGCTGCCGCCACGAGCGCCCCTCCGGCGCCGTCGAATCGTCCGCGCCTCGTGCTGGTCGACCGCGCCGACGCGCCGCAGGCGGTGATCGCGGTCGCGCGCGCGGGCGTCGCCGCAGGAGACCCGAGCGGCCCGCTGCTCGATCTCGTGAACACCGCCCTCGGAGGCTCGTTCACGTCGCGCCTCAACCAGAGCCTTCGCGAGGACCACGGCTGGACCTACGGCGTGCGATCCGCGTTCAACGAGGCGCGCCGCGCCGGCACCTTCGTGGTCCGCGCTGCCGTGCAGACGCAGCACACCGGAGACGCGCTGAAGGAGACGCTGGCCGAGCTGCGCAAGATGGCCGGCGCCGGCCTGACCGACGACGAGCTCGGCAAGGTCCGCGCACAAGATCGCGCCGAGCTCGTGCAGCAGTACGAGACGGTCGCCGGCGTGTCCCGGCGGCTCGGTTCGCTGGCGCTGCTCGGCCTGCCGCCTGCTTTCGACGCGACCGCGAGTCGCGCGCGCCAGGCCGCGACGCTCGCCGACCTCGGCGCGCTCGCGAAGGCGTGGGTCGACCCCGGCGAAGCGATCGTCGTGGTGGTCGGACCGCGCGCCGAGGTGGGGCCGCAGCTCGAGTCCCTGGGGCTCGGCGCGCCCGCGTGGTGGGACGCGGAAGGGCGCCCGGTCGCCGACCCGTCCTCGCCGCGCGCATCGAAGCCACCGGGCAAGCCCGCGAAGCGCTGACCCCGCCGGCCCCGCCCCGACCGGCGCATGCCGCGAGGCCGCGTCGGGCCGCGCGGCGCGACTTCAGGGCGTCGACGGCTGGAAGACGACCGGGTTCGTCGGGGCGCCGGCGTGGACCACGCCGTCACCCATCCAGTAGACGTACCGGGGCTCGAGGACGCCGTCGAGGTACACCTCGAGCGCGATCGAGGCGCCGGCCGTCGCGTCGATCCACACCCCCTGGGCGCCGGTCGAGGTGCGCGCCGCGAAGTGCGCCGTCGTGTTCGACCGAACCGCGACGTCGCCGGGCTCGAGGCCCTCCGCCGTGATGCCTGCGATCGTGCCGCTCGTATCCACGGTCGCGTAGACGTCGAAGTCGCACGAGTAGCCCGATTGGCTCGTGTCGCAGGTCGTGTGGAGGTGCCAGCGCCCGCCTGCCTGGTACTCGACGAAGAGGCCGACCCCCTCGCCAGCCGGCGCTTCGAGCGTGCGACCCGTCTCGATCGCCACCGTCCTCGGCGAGGTCGCCGGCTCGTTGTTCGGCGGCGCCGTGCTGGCCGCGGGCGCGGGCACGGTCTCGGAGCACACGAGGTCGCCCCACTCGTCCTCGACGCAGCCGTTGGCGTACGAGTGGCTCTCCATCACGCACCCCGCGCTCGTGGCGGCGAGGGCGAGAACGGTGGTGCACAGGGACAGTGAACGAAGCTTCACGGACGGAAGACGGCTCATCGCGATGCTCCCTTGGGATCGTGGCGCCCGTCGCCCTGTGGCGACGACGTATTCGGTGCTTCGCAAGCGGCGCGCCACGACGACGGCGCGCGCCGAGGTGGTCAGCGACGGTGCCCGCCGCCTCGGCCGCTGGGTGCGGAAGGTCGGAAGGACGGCGCGGACGGGCGCGACGACGGCGCGGACGGACGGAACGAGGGGGCCGACGGCGCCGAGGGGCGGAACGACGGCGACGGCGAGGAGGGCCGGAACGAGGGGGCCGACGGCGCCGACGGTCGGAACGACGGGACCGAGGGCTGGGAAGGCCGGAACGTGGACGCCGGCGATCGCGGGGTGAACCCGCGGCTCCCCGGATCGGAGGCGTACGGCGACGGACGCGAGGCCGGGCCGGACGGCGGATCGAAGCCTCGGCGACTCGGCGGCGAGTAGCTCGGGCGGCCCTCGTAGGATCCTCGGGGCGGCATCGATCGGTCGGGAGCCGCCCCGATCGAGCCGGGCATCGCGCGTCTCGAGGGGCCGATCGAGGGAGGCGGCGACGTGCTCGGTCGCGCGAGGGTCACGGCGCGCCGGTCCGGCCGCACGCGCGCTTGGGGGACCGCCGAGCTCGGCACGTGCGCATCGCCGACCGACGGGGACGCCGCCGTGCGCGGGCCGTGCCCCTGAGTCGACCCCGGGCTCGCCGGGGACTTGCCGCCCGGTTGCGGCTTCGCGGCCTGGTGGGAGTGGGGGCTCGCCGCGGCGTACGGCCTCGTCTGCGCCGCCGCCTGCTGCACGACGGTCCGGTCCCGCACGATGTACGTCGTCACGTGGTGGTGGAAGAGGTAGGTCGTCGGCACGAAGCAGTACGCCGCTGGCGGGACGGCCCACAGCGTGACCGCGACGCCGCCCCACCAGTACCAGGACGGCGGCATCGGCGCCCAGCCGATGTAGCCGTACTGACCCACGCGCCAGTTGACCCACGCGGGGGCGTAGGTCCGGCCCGGGATCCACGACCAGCCGTGGCCGTTGATCCAGACCCAGCGCCCGTAGTGAAAGGGGATGTAGCCCCAGTCGTAGTCGCTGGCCCAGTACCACTGCTCGTCCTCGGTCACCGACCAGTGCCCCGCGGTCTGATAGGGCGCGAAGTCGGTGCCGACGACCGCGTCGTCGGGCACCCAGACGGTGCCGTACGTCGAGTCCTCGACCCACTGCCCGTACGGGGCCAGCGGCTGCTGGAAGTCATCGAGCGCGCTCGGATCGGTGTCGGCGAACTCGTCCGCGCTCGGGTCGCTCGGCTGCGGCGCGCCGACGCCGCCCTGTGTGGGCGTGGCCTCGCCGACGACCCAGCCGTCGTCCTTGCCGTCGGCCGCGGGCTGCGTCGGCGCCCGCTCGTCGGTCGAGTATCCTTTCGGCAGCGGGCTCGCCGTGTCCGCGTGCGCCGTCGTCGCCCCGAGGAGCGTGACGAACCCCGCGAGGCACAGCGCCACCAGGCGGAGCCACGCCTGGACGCCCCGGTCTCGCCTGGACGACGTGAGGAGGGGACCTCGAGCAGCGCTCATCGGCTTCATGATGGGTCCTTCTCCGCGGGATTGCCAGCGGCGGCGGGGCTCGGCCGCCCCCGCACACGGTCCGGTGCAAAGCTCGTTCCGGTCGCTTCGTTGGACGGCGCGGCGCCCCGAATCATGGATCTCGAGCGGGTGGAGTGCACCGCGGTTCACGGTGGACGCGGACCGAAGGCACGCGGCTCGAACAACACGTTCGCGCTTCGACGCCCCCGCGTGTAAAGTGGCCGCCTGGTGCGCGGACGAAACGCTTGGACGGCCAGCGCCGTCGTCGTGGCCTCGACCCTCCTCGTGAGGGCCTCCTTCGCGGCGTCTCCCCGTGACGGCGTGCGCATCGATCAGATGCAGCCGGCCGCCCCCGAGAGCGCCTTCTTCCGCGCGGAGGGCCCTCACGCGCCGCTCGGCGAGGGGGTCGAGTACGCGGTGGGGCTGGGGCTGGAGTACGCGAAGGCCCCCCTCAAGGTCGCGGGGCTCAACGCCGCGGGTGGGGAGGACTTCCGCACCACCGTGGTCGAGCACGCCGTGCTCGCGCGGCTCGGTGCGTCGCTCACGCCCCTGCATTGGCTGAACTTCGACGTCAGCGTTCCGTTCGCGCTGTTCGAGACGGGGACCGCCCCTCCGGCGAAGGGCTACGACCCGGTCGCTGCCGCGAGCGCCCCGGGGCTCGGCGACATCCGCATCGGCGCACACGTTCGTCCCGTCGACACGAAGGGCTTCGGCCTGGTCCTCGGTGCGCGCTTCTGGGCGCCGATCGGCTCGGAGGACTCCTACCTCTCGGACAAGACCCCTCGCGTCGAGGTGAACCTCGGCGCCGCCGGCGAGGCCTCGAAGCTCCTCTGGGGTTGCACGTTCGGCGTCTCGCCCCTCTTCTTTGCGACCCGCGCGGGCGACCGCGTGGCGGCCGCGTGCGCGCTCCACGTCAAGGCGCACGCGTCGGTCTCCCTCGGCGTCGAGCCGACGGTCGCCGTCCTGACGAGCCTCCCGAAGCCCGACGAAAAGAGCTACGGCGTGTCGTTCGAGCCGCTCGGCGCCCTGCGCCTCTCGTTCGGCGGCGCCCGCATCGGCTTCGCGGCCGGCCCCGGGTTCGGCGGCGCGCCGGGCACCGCCGAGCTGCGCGGCCTGCTGAGCTTCGCCTACGTCGGCGGCGGCAAGGCCGAGAAGGCGCCGCCGCCCCCGCCGCCCGACGGCGACCTCGACAAGATCCCCGACGCCGAGGACGCGTGCCCGAACGAGGCCGGTCCCGACAGCAAGGACCCGAAGAAGCGCGGTTGTCCCGCGAGCGATCGCGACGGCGACGGCATCGGTGACGAGGACGACTACTGCCCCGACCGCCCCGGCATCAAGCACGAGGACGCGAAGGCCAACGGCTGCCCCGATACGGATAACGACGGCCTGCCGGACCCCATCGACACGTGCAAGGCGGAGCCCGGCCCCGGCCCGACCGGCTGCCCGAAGCACGCGCGCCTCGGCGGCGAGGGCTTCAAGGTCACCCCGTCGATCGAGTTCGCCGACCGGTCCGCGACGCTCAACGCGGACGCGCGGGCGGCGCTCGACGAGATCGCGGCGACCATGCGCGCCAACCCGAAGATCGAGCAGGTCAGCGTCTGGCTCGGCACCAAGGGCGCGAAGGCCGACCTCGCCGACAAGCGCGCCCAGGAGATCCTCCTGATCTTCCGCGCCGGCACGCTCGACTCCGCGCGCTACGAGCTCCTCATCAAGGACGACCTGCGCGGCGGCGTCGTCCAGTTCCACCTGGTGAAGTGACCCCGTCGGTGGGGCCTCGGCCCCGCCGCGCGCTCGGATCGGGAACGCGCGGCCGCGCTGCGCGTGGCGGCTACTTGCCCCCGGAGCAGTAGCCGTTGATGTCGCCCACGATCTTCGTCTCTTGCGGGCCGATGGCGCCGAGATCCGTCTGCGCCTTCTTCATCGCGCCGAGGTTCTTCGACTTCGCCGCGCCGACCATGTCTCGACACGCTTTTGCGCCCTTGTCGAGCATTTCCTTGTAGTCCTTCTGGTACGCCTTGAGCTTGTCGTCCTTGAGCTCGATGGCCGTGATGTCCTTGCCGGCCTTCTCCATCGCTTGCGCGACGCTCTCGATGTCGGCCGGGTTGTCGCTCGCCTGCACCTTGGACGTCGCCTTGCGCATGGCCTCCTGCGCGCCGTTGGCGGCCTCGATGAAACTGTTGCACTCGGCGACCTTGCCCATGCCGCAGGCGCTCAGGGGCAGCGCGGTGAGCATCAGCAGGACCATCGTCGTTCGTGCGCTCGCCATGGCTCTCTCCCTCGGGCGGCGCCCGCTGGTCGGGCCACCCGGAAGTGGAGGTTATTACACCGCATCGCGCTTTCGTACGGCGATCGCACGCGCGCCGTTCGGGCGTCCTACTCGAGGTCGTCCTCGACCGGTGCGGGCGGGGGTGTCTCGCCCTCCCAGCGCACCTTCGGCGGGACCTCGGCGTCGTCGTCGATCGCCTCGGCGGCGGGCGTCTCGCCGACCGCGGGCGGCGCCGGCGGCAGCGCGCCCCTCGCGGCCGGGCGCGGGGGTAGCGGCGACGAGACGTGCGCGACGGCGCGCACCTCGGCCTCGGCGATGCGCTTGTCCGCCTCGCGGAGCCGGCGGTTCAGCACGCGAATGACGGCCTCCGCGATCTCGACCGTCTCGCGCACGGCGTCGTGGAAGTCGTCGGCGAGGACGCGGAGCAGCTCGACGTCGTCGGTCGCGGTGGCCGTCACGTTGCGCAGCTCGCGGTCGAAGATCGACATCTCGCCGAAGACCTCGTTCGCCTGGAGCAACGCCACCTCGCGATTGCGGAACGTCAACCGCACCGCGCCCGAAATGACGAAGTAGAGCGCGCCGCCCGGATCGCCCTCGCGGAAGATGACGTCGCCGCGGTGGATGGTCTCGACGATGGCGCCGCGCGCGAGGCCCACGAGGTCGTCGCCCGCGACGTGGGAGAAGACGGGGATCCGCTGCAGGAACAGGACCTTCTCGATCGTCGTGTACATTTCGTCGTGCGGGTCGAGCCCGTCGCGGCCCGTGCGGGCCCAGTATCGCGCGTAGTCGGCCACCACGGGGTCCGGATCGTCCAGGCAGCGGGTGAGCGCGGCGGCGGCGCCTTGCGGCTGCGTGGCCGCCACCGCGATGGCGGCGGTCTCGCGCACGAGCGGGTCGGGGTCGCGCAGGGCCGCGAGCGCGTCGACGCCCGCGGCGAGGACGCGCCGGTACGCGACGGCGTCGAGCGCGACGGCGGCGCGGTACGGTTCGTGGCCGAGCTCGCCTCGGATCCAGGTGGCGGCGTAGGCCTCGCGGGGGCCGAGGCTCGGGCTCGGCCACTCGCCGGCGTGCAGCCGCAGGAAGCGCTCGACGAGATCGACGAGCCGCTCGCGGAGGGATCGGTCGACCAGCGACTCCAGCACCTCGAACGCGTTCGCGCGGAGGGCCGAGTCCTTGCCGAAAAGGTGGGCGCGCGCGGACGCGACGGCCTCGCGCGGGTAGGCGAGCTCGCACAGGCGCAGCACGCGGACGATGCCCTTGCGCAGTCGGCGCAGCACGTGCTCGTCGAGCAGCGGCCGCGAGACGAGCGGCCGGACCGCCGCGTACTCGTCGCGCGTGCGCTCGTGGTCGACGATCTCGCGGTCGATCCGCGCGCGGACCTCCGCCACGGGCACGGGCGGCGCGCCGAGAGCTCGCCGGAGCCGCGACGCCGACGCGAGCACCTTTTGCCGGACGACCTCGTCGGGCTCGTCGAGCCGCCCGAGCAGCACCGCGAGCGCCTCCGCCGTCTCGAGCCGGAGCAGCACGCGCGGGACCGCGGCGCGCAGCAGGCGCGGGGCGCCCAGGTCGGCGAGGCAGCTCGTGAGCTCGGGCAGCGCGCTGTTGCCGAGCGCGGCGATCGCGCGCGCGGCGGCCGAGGCCATCGCGCGCTCCGCGAGCGCGCCGACCAGCGCGGGCAGGAGCCGCGGATCGCGCACGGTCGAGGCGGACTGGATCGCGGCGCGGCGCACCTCGGGCTCGGGATCGGCGATCAGCCGAGCGAGCGCGCGTTGCAGCGACGCCTCGCCCACCATGCCGAGCGCGCGCGCGGCGGCGATGCGGTCCTCGGCTCGCGCGCTCTCGAGCAGCGTGCGCAGCCGCGGCGCGCCGTCGAGCATGCCGTCGAGCCCGCACGACCGCAGCAGCGCGGCGATCGCGGCGGCGCGCACCGCCTCGTCGCTGGCCTGATCCGCGAGCGTGAGCAGGTCGTCGTGCGCGTCCTCGCGGAGGTGGAACGCGAGCGCCTCGACGGCCGCGATGCGCACGGTCGCGTCCCCGTCGCCGAGCGCGCCCGCGGCGAGCGTGGCGCCGCGGGGGTCGGCGAGCTCGCAGCCGATCCGGAGCGCGAGCGCGCGCACTCGAGGAGAGCGGTGCGCGACGAGCTTGCCGAGCGACTCGCGCACGAGGTTCGGCTCCAGGCGGCGCAAGCGATCGACCGCGAACAGCACCTGCGGGGAGTCCGCGCTCTGCAGGGCCTCCTCGAGCACCGCGAGCGTCGACGGCGTCGCGACCATGTCCTCCGGGTCGATCTCGCGCCGGATGAGCGTGCGCTTCATCGCGTCGACGTAGCCGTCTCGGACGAGGCGCATGAGGAAGATGGTCCCGATCGCGATCGGCAGCGTGTACATGCCGAGCCGAGCCGCGGTCAGGACGAGCTCCGGGCCGGGCAGGGCGGCCTCGGCGCTGGGCGCGAGCAGGACGAGCACCACCGCTCCGAGGCCGTAGCCGAGCGGCTTGACGATCGCCGAGATCAGCGTGCGCACGCGGTCGCGCAGCGGCGGCGGGAACGGGAAGTAGAGCAGCTGCATCGTCGCGTCGTGGACGGTGAACTGCAGGCCGTTGTCGCTGGCCTTGAGCACGGCCGCGAAGAGCAGGGACGGGGCGCCGAGGAGCGCGGCGGTCGAGGCGGCGAAGAGCGTCGGCATCGCGAGCATGCCCGCGGACACGCCCCAGCGCTGCAGAAGGCGAGGCGTGACGAAGATCTGCACGACGAGGCCGAACGCGCCGACCCCGCCGTAGAAATTGCCCATGAACCGGGCGAGATCGTCACGTTCGGGGAACGCGGTGCGGGCGATCGCCTTGAACTGGTAGTCGCCGATCGTCAGCGTCGTGAAGAGCAGCAGCGTCACGACCCCCAGCGTGAGCACGTAGCGCGATCGCCACACGGGCATGCGCTGCGCGCCGAGCACGGAGCCGCCGTCGCCGAGCGCCACCTTCGGCAGCGGGTGGCGCCGTGCGATCACCACGGTGAGCGCGGCGACGCCGAGCAGCGCCCCGACCAGCACGAGCAGCAGGTTCTCGGTGCCGATGAGGCCGACGATCGCGCCCGCGGCGAACCCGCAGACGATCGTGCCGACCACCCGCCCGGCGCCGATGAGGCCGAACAGGCGCTTGGCGCTCTGCGCGTCGTGGAGGTCCTGAACCACGGTCCACGCCACGACGGCGGTGAGGTTGGCGATGATCTCGGACCAGACGTAGAAGACCGAGTACGCCGCGAGCACCTCCTGCCCGATCAGGACGCGCAGCACCGCGTAGCTCGCTGCCGCGAGCACGGAGAACCCGACCACGAACCGCACCCGCGCGACGCGGTCGGCCACGCGGGAGTAGCCGAGCGCTACGACGGCCGACGCCGCCGCGTACGCCATCCACATCGGCGCGATCCACGTGACGGGGAACTTCGTCAGGAACAGCGCGTCGCGCGCCGTGCGGCCGATGACGAGGATCGCGGACGCGAGGAACAGGAGCCCGAACAGCAGCCCCGTTCGCTCGAGCTCGGTCGGGGTCAGCGAGAGGCCGAGCAGCGGCGTCCTGCGTCGCGGCGGCGCGGGACGCGAGGGCAGGGTCGAGGCTCGCGGCCCGGACGCCTCCGTGCGCTCCTGTGGGGTCCCGCGTTTCGCCGCCATCCGTCGTCGCCTCGGCGCGTCCCTCGCCTCGCCGGGCACTCTAGGAGCATGCGCTTCGTTTCGGTGGAAGAAGCGTCCCCGCCGTCCCTGCGCGCCCTCGCGCAGGTTCGGCTGCCAACTTGTCACACGGGGGCCGTCCCGACGGTCGTTTCGTCACCGGAGGCCGGAGGGGGGAGCGAGTCGCATACGAAATGCGTCTCCGTGCAAGCTTCGTTTGACCCCATGGCACAGGGTGTGCTGAAACCTGCGGCGCATGCGAGCGCGAGGCGTCGGTACGGTGGCCGGGAAACCGAGCCGTTTGGGTAGGTCCTCCCTCCACGGGATCGGGCTGGGGTTCGCCCTGGCCGTGATCGCGCACGGGGGAGCCGCTGCGGCGGCCATCACGCAGAGCAAGAGCGTCACACGGACGCTCGTGAGTCGTCCCGAGGCCAACGGCCGGCTGGACGTCTCGTTCGCCGATTGCCTGAGCGAGGACAACTTCATCTTCTCGTTCGCGGCGACGAACACGTCGGGCCGCAACCTCGAGGTCTGGGGGGCGACCGGCGCGGCCGACTGCACGCAGGCCACGCAGCGCGCTCAGATCAACCCGGTCGTTTGCCGGCAGGTGGTGGGGCCGACCCCGGTCTCGAAGGCCGGCCTCCAGCTCGCGATCAAGGACAGCGCGATCGCGGGTGGGCTCGGCATCACGGATTGCCAGGACACCAACACGTTCGGGCAGGCGGTGACGCTGAGCTTCATGCTGACGACCGGCGGAGCCGAGAACGTCGAGGCGGCCAACACCGTCACCTGGAAGGCGAACGTCGACCTCGTCGGCCCCGAGCCGCCCGCCGACGTGCGCGCGGACGTGGGCGACACGGCGCTCATCATCGATTTCACCAAGATCGATTCGACCGACGTGTTCGGCTACAACATCTACTGGGACGACGGCTCCGGGGCGGCGAATACGGTCACGCAGCCCGGGCAGGGCTCGTCGTCGGGCAGCGGCGGCGGCACCTCGACGTCGACCGACGACGCGGGCGTCTCGACGTCCGCAGTGGACTGGCCGCCGCCCCCGCCCCCCCCGGATGACGCCGGCGCCGGCGGGTCGACCGGCACGGGCGGTTCCGGAGGGGCAGGCGCCGCGGGCGCCGCGGGCGGCACGGGCGGCACGGGCGGCACCGGC
>CAIVJW010000427.1 GCA_903906315.1 uncultured delta proteobacterium
CGCGTCCCGCCCGGCGTCGCGCCTCGGACCCCCCTCGGCGTCGCTGCCCCCGTCGGCCCCGGCGCCACCGCCCGCGCCGCTCCCCGCGTCCTTTGCGGTCGCCGTCGGCTGGTCCGTGTAGTCGTCGTACGTCCACAGTGCCCCGCACGCCGCGAGCGTGGACGGTGCGATCAGGAGCAGGCTGGCCGCGAGGCGACGGTAGCGCATCAGAAGCTCCTCGTGAGGGAGACCCCGGCGCCGCCCGGGAGGACCGCCGGCGCGACCGAGGTCGCCGCCTTCTGCGCGCGTCGGTCGAGCAGCACGAAGACGCCGGCCGCCGCGCCGCCCGCAGCGGCCGTGATCCAGCCCGCGAGGTTCACGTGATCGATCGGCGCCGCGCCGTCGATGAGGGCCCGCCCCGCGGGAGTGCAGGACCGGTTGGGGCACTCGCTCACGATGGATCCGTGCTTGCTGGTGAGCACGGCGCCGCTGGCGATCGCGACGACGAGGCCGGCGACCCCGAGCGCGCCGCTCGCGATGGCCAGGGTCCGAAAGGGCCGCGGTTGCGGCGCGCTCCTGGGGGCGGGCAGCGGGGTCAGCGTCACGACCACGGACGACGAGGCGCCTTCCTTCAGCTCCACGATCTGCAGGCCGCTGGCCGTCCGGGGGGCCGTCGCCGCGATCCGGTGGCGCCCCGGGTCGAGCTCGAGGCGCAGCGCGCCCGCGGAGCCGATCGGCTCGCCGTCGACGGTGAGCGTCACGTCCGCTGCCGGCGCGCCGGCGACGTCGACGCGCAGTATCGAGAGGTGCTTGGCGGCCTCGGCGCTCTCCTCCGCGGCCGTCTTTTGCGCCTCCGCGAAGCTCGGCGGCGCGCCGGGAGGCAGCGCCATTCGGACCGCCTCGCCGTACGTCGCGACGGCGCGGCGCACCTTCCCGAGCCTGGCGTAGGTGCGCGCGATGTAGACCCGGTACTGCGGCGTCGGGTAGAGCGCGTCGGCCTTCTCGAAGAGCGCGAGCGCCTCCGTCAGCTCGCCGGCGTCATAGAGCCTCACGGCCTGCGCCGTGAGCCCTCGCGCCGCCTCATGCTCATCCGTGGCGACCTGCGCCGCCCCACTCGGAGCCGCCTGGGCCCACGCCACGACGGGCGAGAGCGCCGCGAGGAGCACCGCGACCGCGATACCGGCTGGGCCCCTCACGGCAGCACGAGCCTCTTCTCGCCGCTGGGATGGACGCGCTGGGGGGCTCGCGGGGCGCCCGTTTCCTTTCCGAACTGCGTGGAGGCGAGGTTGGTCTCGCCCGCCTGCGCCTCGACCACCGCCACCCGCTCGCCGAGCGTCGGGTGCTTGAAGGAGATCCGGTGTGGGCCGGCTCGGACGATGATCGGGGCCACGGGCGTGATGCCGACCGCCTCACCGTCGAGGGACACCGAGGTGGTCGGGGGCGCGTCGACGACGATCATCGCTTCGCCCTTGCCCAGCTGCCGCGGCAACGCGGGCGCCGAGCTCGCCGACGCCACGGGGGCCCCCTCTTCGGCCGCCGGTTCGACCGGGGTCGCCGCGACCACCGGCGCATCGGTCGAGGTGCTCCCGGGGGCCGCTACCTCGGGAGCTTCCGTCGTGGCTGCGGAGATCGCCCTCTCGGACGCGCGGGGCGGGCGCCGCCAGGCTGCATTGAGCACGATCACCGACAGGAGCGCAGCGGTGCAGGCGCCCGCGGCGACGAAGGCGATCGACCGGAGGCGCGTCGCGGCGGGCCTGGCCGCTGAGCGCTCGCGACCGGCCACGGCCGGAGTGCCGCCCCCGAGGAGCATCGGCGCAACCGTGGTGTGCACGTCCGCGGAGCCCGGGCGGCCTGCCCCGCCCGCGGACCTCTCCGTCGGCTGGGAGGAGGCGGGGCCCGGCTCCCACTTGTGCGTCGACGCTTCTTCGCCCGACGAGGCGACGTCGTCGAGGGAGGTGCCGAGGACGCCGATCAGCTCGTCGGCGCTTTGGATGCGCGCGTCGACGTCGCGCGTGAGGCAGCGCTCGACCACGTGCACGAGCGCGGGGCGGAGCCCACCCACGGAGTCCGTGATGGACGGAATGGGGGAGGCGATGACGTCGGCGATCACCGCGTAGGTCGTGGTCGCGCGAAAGGGACGGTGTCCCGCGAGCATCTCGAAGAGCACGACTCCGAGCGACCATAAGTCGGACCGGCCGTCGATCTTCGGATCGGCGCGGGCTTGCTCGGGGCTCATGTACGCGGGCGAGCCGACGAGGCTGCCCGCGACCGTGGCACTGACCTCCTGGAGGTGCTTGCTCGCCCCGAAATCGAGCACCTTGACGACCTCGGCCTCGCCCTCGGCCTCGCGGTGCAGGAAGATGTTGGCCGGCTTGACGTCGCGGTGGACGATGCCTTTGGCGTGGGCGACGCGGAGCGCGGAAGCAATGGAGAGGGCGACCTCGATGGCCCTTGCGGGGGGCAAGGGCCCCTCCCGCTTGAGGCAGTCGGCGAGAGTCTCCCCCGAGAGCAGCTCCATGACCAGGAACGGATCGCCGCTCTCCGTCTCGCCGACGTCGTAGATGTCGACGACGCTCTTGTGCTTGAGGGTGCCCCCGGCCCGCGCCTCCCGCAGCAAGCGGACGCGGAACTCGGGGGGCAGAGAGTGCATGAGCTTGATGGCGAATGCCCGCCCGGTGCTCTCGTTGACGGCAGCCCAGACCGTGCCCATCCCTCCGACGCCGAGGACTCGCTCGAGGCGGTATTTCGACGCGATCAGCTCTCCGGGCTTCATGCAGCGCCTCGAGCATACACGCCGCTCCTGCCACTGGAAAGGCGCCGACCCGGCCCGTGAGCGGCGCGCGCGGCCTCGGCCGAGCGAACGCGGACCGCCGCGCCCGCAAACGTCCCGCCTCGAAGCGCCGACCCTGCACTCGCCCGGCCGTGCGCGCCGCGAGCTCGCGCCTCCGCGTCCAGCCGATCGTCGCGAGAGCCGCGCCCACGAAGCCCACGCCGGCGCGAGCTTCGCGCCCTGGCGCCGTTCACGACGGCCTCGGCCGCCTACTTCGACAGGATGACGGCGAGGCCCGGGTCGACGTAGCGCGCCTTCGCCTCCGCGCCGGTGAGGTCGTCGTCGTAGCGCGTGTCGGCGCGCAACCAGCGCTCGTAGAACGCGACGACGAAGGCCTTCGCAAGCCGGTTCACCAGCGCATTGCCGAGCGTGGGCTTCTGGCACAAGCTGCACCCGAGGCCGCACGAGGCGACCTCGTCGAGGAAGCTCATGTGGCTCGCGCCCAGCACCTCCACCGAGAGGGCGGGGCTCTTCGCGCCCGCGAAGAACGTCGCGAAGTTGTCGGCCGCGGGCGCGCAGGGCTGGAGGCCGCCGGCGGCGTCCGCGGTCTCGCCGAGCATGCCGACCGGGATCGAGAGCGTGTCCATCATGCCCGACACGTCCGGGCACTTCGACGGGTCGCAGAGCGTCGAGGTGTCGACGGGATCGAGCGTGACCACGGCCTTGATCCGCGGGTCTACCGTCGCCGCGAGGAAGGCGAGCTTGCCGCCGAGCGAGTGACCCGTGACGCCGACCAGGTCGGTGTTTGCCAGGCTCGCGACCTCGGGCCGCCCGGGGACCCAGTCGATCGCGCCGGCGACATCCCGCGCGCTCCGGGCGTGGTTCGGCAGGATGCCGCCGTCCGCGAGGCTCGGAAAGTCGACCGTCAGCGCGACGTAGCCGAACGTCGCGAGCCTTCGGACGTACCCGTAGTACTGCGACGGCGGGAGCTGGTAGCCGTGCGCGACCACGACCACCGGATATGGCCCCTGCGAGGGGCCCACCGTCGGATACGCGCAGTGAATCGCGACCGTGTCGCCCGTCGCCGCGACCTGGGTCTCGTCGTCGATCTCGGCGTACGCGTAGGGCCCGTCCTGGTTCGGGTCGCGCTTGGGCGGCGCACCGCCCGCGCTCGTCGCGGCGGCGCCCCCCGCGCCCCCTGCGCCGGTCACGGTGCTCGTCGTCGCGGCGCCCCCCGCAGCTTGCGTGGTGGTGGTCGCGACACCGGTCGTGGTCGCCCCGGCCGTCTCGACGGTCGCCGGAGCGTCACCGCATGCCGTGATGGCCAGCACGCCGATCGGGGCGATCACCTGGCAAAGACGAGCCCGCAGCGAGGCCGAGCTCATTGGCCCCAATCGTCGTGCGCGAGGACGGCGCTCGAGGGGTCCCAGTACCAGTGCTGGGCGTGGCCTGCCGCGTCCGGGGCCCACACGTGCTGCTGACCGTTGATGATCTCGGCCGTCGGATCCTGCGCGATCCCCGTGCCCCACGTGTCATGGGACATGCCGCTCGCCGACGACCACCACCAGTGCTCGAGCGTGCCTCCGGTGCCGCGCCCGAAGGCGTGCTGCTCTCCCGTCTTGGTGACGAAGACGCTCGGCCTGCCGACGGCGCCCGATCCCCAGGTGTCGTGCTTGACGCCGTTCGTGCTGGGGCTCCAATACCAGTGCTGCAGCTTCCCGGCGCCGTCCACGGCCCACACGTCCTGGAAGTCGCCGATCGCGAGCGCCGCCGGATCGCCGGCGATCCCCGATCCCCAGGTGTCGTGCGAGACGCCGCTCGCGGCCGACCACCACCAGTGCTCGAGGGTGCCTCCGGTGCCGCGCACGAAGGCGTGCTGATCTCCGGTCTTGGTGACGAAGACGCTGGGCCGACCGACGGCGCCCGAGCCCCACGTGTCGTGGTGAACTCCGTTCGAGTTCGGCCCCCACCACCAGTGCTGAAGCTTGCCTGCACCGTCGACGGCCCACACGCCCTGGAAGGCGCCGACCATGATCGCGGCGGGATCGCCGGCGAGCCCCGCGCCCGGCGCCCAGTCGTCGTGTCCGGCGCCGTTGACCGGGTCCCAGAACCAATGCTGCAGCGACCCGTCCTTCCCCCGGGCGAACACATGCTGAGAGGTGCCGTCGACGAACGTCACCGGTCGCCCGGCGGTCCCCGTTCCCCAGGTGTCGGAGGCGACCTTCTTCGTCTTGCCGTCCCACCAGTGATGGCGGAGGTTGCCGCCGCCGTCGCCGGTCAGGAGGTGCTGCTGGTTGGGATACAGGAAGGCCTGCGAGCCCTCGGGGCCGGGCGCGGGCGCAGCGGGCGGCTTCGATTTGGCCGGGATGCCGACGGGGCTGATGAACCCGCTGATCGTCATTCCGATGGGGCCGGCCGACGACCCGACGACGCCGGGGTAGGCGGGCTTGTTCACGACGACGCTCGCGGTCGACGCGAAGTACGCCTGACTGCCGCTCTTGCCGTTCCAGTCGCCGCTCACCGTGACGACCTTGTCGTTCGCGCCCACCTCGGTGACGATGGCGACGTGGTCGGCCCAGCCGTAGCCCTGGTAATTGAACACGACCGCGTCCCCGACGTGGGGCGTGTCCGAGAGGGTCCCGTGATCCTCGCCGTACACATAGAAGCTGCCCGCTGCGGCCGTCAGCCCGCCGACGTTCGCGCCCGCGGCCGCCCACACCCACTTCACGAAGTCCGAGCACCAGTACTCCGGCTGGCCGCCGTTGCCCGTGCAGCTCGACCCGAAGCCAGCGCCGCCCAGGGAGTTCGAGCCGCAGGCCGTGTTCCCCACGTTGTCCAGGGCGATCGCCGCGGGCGACGCCGCCCCCTCCGCGGGAGGGGCCGAGCCGCCGAACGCATCCAGTGCCGCCTGGGCGTGCGCGATGCGATTCGAGGAGTTGCAGGCGCCGCAGATCTCGTAATAGGTCATGAAGGCGAGGGTGGCGGCGGTGACGTCGTTCGCGGCCTTCAGCTTGGCGAGGCCGTAGTCGAACGTCGTGAGCTCGTACCAGATGAAGTCGAGCTGCGTCCCGAGCGACCAGGCGTTTCCGCCGTGCTTCGACGCATACCACACGACGTTGTCCTGCCCGTCGGAGTCCCAGCGGCCGCCGGCGGACCACTGCGCGATACCGCGCCCCGGCCCCCCGCCGTATTCCCAGATCGTCGGGTCCATCCCCGACTCCTGGTCGAGATTACCGATGATCCCCGCGGCCTGCACGTCGCTCAGGCCCTTCGAGACGAAGTACTCGAACGCGATTCCGTCGTTCTTGTTCTCCGTGACGAGCGGGCGGCTCGACGTGTCCGGCGCCTCGCCGGCGGCTTCGCCGGAGGTGCAGCCGATAGCCCAGCATGGGAGGGTGACGACTCCGAGAGCGATGCAGACGATGGCGGAGGGGCCTAGAGAGCGCATAGACCGTCACCTCAGCAACCCTCGTGCCGCGCGGCCATTTGCGCAATCCGCGCGGGATCCTCGCATTCGGGCTCCGCGCAGCATGGATCAACGTAGATCCATGTGGTGAGGTCCGATCAAGCCAGCCACGCTGTCGCGACGGCGCGGGGTCCATACGGGCCGACGTTCCCCCACACCGGCGAGTCACGGACCTTTTAGGTGAGCCAGGTTCCGAGGTCCGCGCCGCCGCACGTGGTGCCGAGCCTCGTCCCTTCGCGCTTCAAGGGCGCGTCTGCCGCGGCGTTTGCTCGGATCGGAGCGACCGCGCGCGAGGGACCGATCCAGCCGGGCCGCGTCGCGCCGCCCTGCCCGCGATGCGGCCTGCCGGGCTCGTCGGTCGGTGCGATCGCCTCCGGCATGCATCCTGCTCAGCGTCCCCACGGAGGATTCTTGATGCGCTCTTCGGCGACCGACACCCTGATGCGCGCGCTTCGGCGCGGGACTCTCGCGCTCGCGCTGAGCGGCCTGCTCGCTGCGTGCTCCGGATCGACGGAGCTCGCCGGTGCCGCCGTCGGCGCCTCGGGAGGGCCAGGCGGCTTCGGGGGCGCCGCGTCCGGAGGCCCGGGCGGCCTCGGATCGGGCGCCGGGGACTCCGGGGGCGCGGGCGCCGGCACGTCCGGAGGGGCCGGCGGGTCGGAGGTCGGCGCGGGGGGATCCGGCGGATCGGCCACCACGACCTCGGGAAACGCCGGCGGTACGGGCGCTACCACCTCGGGAGGCGCCGGCGGCACGGGCGCCACCACGTCGGGGGGCGCCGGCGGCGGGGGCGCTCCCGTCAGCGTCGCGTGCGCCCCGATCGGGGCCGGGATGTCGACGGTGTTCCTGAACAACCTCCCCCGCCTCTTCTCGGTGCAGATGCCGGCGGACACGTCCCACATGGCGCTCCTCTTCCTGTGGCACGGCTGGATGCAGAACCCCCTCGAGTTCGCGAACACCATCGTCTACGACGTGCAAGCCGGCCAATGGGTGCCCTTCGACCCGAACGCCTTCCCGATGCCCCTCATGATCGTGACCCCGTTCGACAACAAGATGGTCCCGCCCTTCGGGCTCGATTGGGACATCGTGAGCGGCGAGCAGGACGTCCCGTACTTCGAGGCGATGCTCCAGTGCATCCAGCAGCAGTTCAACATCGACTCGAACCGGATCTACTCCTTCGGCTTCTCCGCCGGCGCGGTCTTCTCGAACCTCCTGTCGGCGAAGTACCCGGACCTGTTCGCCGCGACCGTCAGCGAATCCGGAGCGTGGTTCAACGACCAGGACCAGTGGTCGGACGTGTCCGTCCCCATCATGCAATGGCAGTGGCCCGCCTTCGACCCCGCCCAGCGCGGCAACGTCCTCCTGACCCACGGCGGGCAAAACGACTTCGCGACCGTCATCAGCCTCGAGAGTGCCAATCAGAAGGCCCTGCCCTTCCTGTATGACGCGGGGCGTACCGTCATGGAGTGCGGCCACACGTTCGGCCACACGCTCGACCCGGACCTGACGCAGGGCATGTACTACCAGTACCTCTGGGCCCACCAGCTCGGCGGCCCGCCCCTCGGCGGCATGCTCCCCGGCTTCCCGACGCAGGCGCACCCCGTCGGCGCCACCGCCTGCACGTTCCACCCCTATCCCTGACGGGACGGCCCGTCGAACGGCGACGCGGGCGACGCAGCCTATCCGGGCGAGCGCCTCCGGATCACGCGCCCGATCGCGACGGCGAGCAGGGCCTCGTCCTGGGCCTCGCCGAGATCCTCGCGGGGGATTACCTCGCAGAGGGCCACCACCGCGAACGCGACGAGCAAGGGGAGCGACGTCGCGGCGGTGTCCGGCAGGTAGACCAGCCTCGCTTCGCCGCCGCCGGGCAGCTGGAGCTCCGCTCGCACCCGGGCGGCGCCCAGCACGGTGCGGCGCTTGTACTTGCGGCCCTCGACGAGCACGCGCTCCACCTCGGCGGGCACGTAGCGAGGTGGCAAGGAGAGCGCCAAGGCGGCCTGCTCGATCTGGCGGACGAGCCCGAGCGTCGTCTTCGGCCGAGGTGCGATGGGCGCGGCGAGCGCGTCCTGCCCGAGGGCCAGGCTCGCGAGGACCTTCTTGTCGGCGCCCGCCACTTGCTTGACGACGGCGACCGTGGCCCCGAGCGTCTCGATCTCGTCGAACGTCGGGCGAAGCTCGCCGGCGACGAGCACGAGGGGGCGGTCGAGATCGTCGGGGTCATCGAGGCAGTCCGTCAGGGATCGCTCGATCTCCGCGGCGTCCGCGGGCCGGCCGAAGGAGAGCGCTCGAAGGACGTCGCCTCGCTCGTCGCGCGGCTCCTGCCGAGGAGAGTCGACCCCTTGCGGGCGCTTCGGGCGGGTCGTCGCCTGGAGCGCCGCGGCGAACCGCGTCGCGCGTCGGAGGCGGGCGGCGACCGCGGCGTCGAACGAGATCAAGCTCACGACGGCCTGCCGCTGACCCGACGCCTCGGGCGCGAACCCCGTGTAGGCGCGCACCGGCGGATGGCTCGCGGCGTCGGGCGAAGCGGCGCGCGTCGCCAGGGCCGCCGCGTCGGAAAAGGCCTTCACGCCGCCGAACGCCGCGTCGAAGGAGGCTGTCGGGACTCGGGCGCTCTTGCCGGAGTCGCCCGCTGGAGCTGCCGCCGGACTGGGGGCTTGCGCGAGCTTGGGAGAGGCGACCCACTCGAAGGGGGGCGGCGGCCCGATCGCGGGAGCGAGCCTGGGAGCCGCAGGGGCCACGGGGATGGGGGCGATCGGCCGCGCGGAGCTGGGCGCCGGAGCGGACAGGGGAGGCGGAGCTGCGACGGAGACGGGAGGCGGAGCGGGCGAGAGGGTGGCCGTCGGGGGCGGGGCGTGCGCCGGCGCGCGGGCGGGCGCTGGCGCGGGGGGGATCTCGCCTCCGGACCCGGCGGCCGCGCGGTGCGAGAGCTCGCCGTCCGGGCTGCTCGGCCGAGGAAGCTGCGGAGTGGGCTCGACGCGGAAGGGGAGCACGGGCAGCGAGCTCATCAGCGACCCCAGACACGTCGAATCGGCCGGAGGATCGAGGAAGGCGCTCACGACGTGGGTCGCCTCGACCTCCGCGCTGTCGCCCTCCACGAGGCCGCGAAGGTCCTCGGGCGAGAGCTCCGTCGCGACGGGGACGCCGACCACGACCACGCGCTCGCCGCGGGGCCCGAGCGGGATCTGGCCGCGGAAGGTGACGGTGCAGATCCCGCGGTCGGTGTCGACGAGGATCAGGTCTCCGGTCAGTCGGACGACCTCGGGGCGAGGCCCCGCGACCACGGCACGCGGCGTGAGGTCGGAGAGGCTCATGGCGAGCCGTCGCAGCTCGGGGTGGAGGCCCTCGAGCACGATCGCCTCGCTCGGGGCCACGGGGTGGTAGAGCCACTGGTCCGGAGGCGCCGTCTGGAAGAAATTGGGCGGGAATGCGGCCGGCATGGCGGCCGCGGCGGGCTGCCGCAGCCACGCGCGGTCGTGGGAGCCGAGGAGGCCGGCTCGCGCGGGCCACGTCGACGCGATGGGCCCGAAGCCCCACGTGGGGGCCCGGGAGCCGGCGGCGCCGTTCGCGTGGAGCGGGGCGAGCAGCTGCGACATGGGAAAGAAGCCCCGGCCGTCGGCGCGCGTGACGTCGATGCCCGCGGGGTTGTCGGTGTTCGGGCCCCCGGCCGCGTGCTCGTAGCCGAGCGGATGACGAACGATCGGTGCCCCCGATTCGACGCTGCCGTCGGCCCGGGCGTGCCGCGGCGGGAAGACCTCGAGGGACTTGTCGACGTCTCCCACGACGACGCGAGCGAGGATCGAGGCGGCCTCTCGCGAGGCGAAGGCGGAGCCCACCACCACCACCTCGGCCTTGCGCTTGAATGGCGCCAGATCGCTCGGGACGTGGACGCTCCGCGATCGGTCTCCGTCCCGGTGGAGGTCGTCCTCTTGAATGGGAATCGGGTCGTGGAGGGGCGCCGATTCGCCCGGCGCGAGCGCGTACGTGGCCTTCGCGACGATCGTGCAGGTCAGGCGGCCCCCGGCGTCGCGCCACACCCTCGACCCGACGGAGAACGGCCCCTGCGAGATCACTCGCACCACGAGGCCGGCCTCACGGGAGACGTGGACTGCGCCGCTCATGCCCTCAGGCGCCCTTCAAGGTGACGATCTGTGCGTCGCCAGCGGCCGCGGCGAGCCCCGGCCGGAGTGCGAGAATGAGCTGGTTGTCGAGCCCCAGCGACGCGAGCCCCGAAACGAAGTGGCCAACGTCGTCGGCATGAAGCTCGGGCCGGTCCACGAAGACGATCGAGTGGTCGAGCCCGATGACCGCGGCCGTCGCCGCGAAGATCACGGCGTCGGCTTCCCCGTGGGAGAGCTGGGCCGCGGTGAGCGGCGCGCCTCCTCGGCTGGAGAAGCAGCGCGGACTGGCTTCCCCGGATCGGTCGGCCACGTAGCGACAGGTCGGTGACAGGTTCGCGAGACCCGCGGCGAACCGCTCGCGCCGCGGCGCGTCGTGGTCGAGCGTGCGGAGGAAGGGGAGGATGAAGCCGTATTTCCGCGGGTCCTTGCCGAGGCGCAGGACGCGCTGCTCGCCGCTGCCGAGGCCGGGGAACGGAGGGAACGTGGGAATCCGCCTCTCCGCGGGGAAGTAGTCGACCTTGCCGTGAGCCGGGTTGTGCGAGTAGCGCCCGAGCATGGCGCGCAGCCCGTCGTCCGCCTCGCAGTCGACCCGGTCGGGGCGGAAGATGACCTCCCCCCCGAGCGACGGCGACGTGGTGCCCGCGAACTCGCGCTCGGCCTCGTCGAGCTGGAACGTGACGCGGACCTTCGCGGCGCTCGCCTCGCCGATCCACGGTGCGCCGGTCACCATGAGCCCATAGGCCCGGATCGCCTCCTTCGCGGCGACCAAGGCCTCGATCATCCGAGTCTTGCCCGACGCGCTCGGGCCGGAGAGGACCACCACCGTGTGGGGGCCGCCCGTGCGCGCGTCGGTCAGGTCGAGCGTGAGGTCCGGAACCCCTTGGACGCCGCGGAAGGTAGCCTGCTGGATCTTCATGGCGTCCTCCTCAGACCGACCTCGAGCCACCGAGGGCGGCACTCGTCGCCGCCGCCTCGCCCGGGTTGAGGATGACCTTGGGTGACTGGATGACGATGGAATCCGGGCCGATGTGGATCATCGATTGACCGACGGTGATCGTCGTCCCCTGATCGCTCGAGATGCTGTGGGATTGGGCTTGCGAGGACGAGTTGCCGTACGTCTGGAGCACCCGGTCCATGTTCGCCACGGAGGTGAACATGCCCATGACCGCCTCCGTGAAGTCCTTCCCGGTGGTGGAGTTGTTCGATCCCTGGACGCTGCTCGCCTGGTTGCCGCCCACCGTCTTGTTCTCGTGCATCGCGATGCCGGTGCTCCGGTTGTTGCCGATGGCCGAGGTGTGGTCGTGGTTCACCTGCGTCGTCAGGTCCCTCTGGGCGCGCAGGTGAACGAGCTCCTGGCCGGCCTTGTCCTCGAACATCAGCTCGTTATAGCCCCCGTACTGTGGCGAGGAGCTGCTCTTCCACCCGCTCCGGGTCTTGTTCTCCGGCAGCGGATACGGCGTCTTCTGCAGGTTCGTGTAGACGCGGCCGGTGATCACGGGCCGGTCGGGATCGCCGCCGAGGAAGTCGACGATCACCTCCTGTCCGACCCGCGGCAGGTTGGTCGCGCCGTAGCCGGCGCCGCTCCAGGGCTGGCTGACGTGGATCCAGCAGGAGCTCTTCTCGTCTCGCCGACCCTCGCGGTCCCAGTGGAACTGGACGCGGACGCGGCCGAACTCGTCGGTGTGGATCTCCTCGCCGGGGCGGCCGACGACGGTCGCGTTCTCGACGCCGTAGACCTTGGGCTTCACCTGTCGGAGCGGCGGATGATAGGGCTGGTCCGCGCTGCGGACGGCGCAGAAGTGGCTCAGCTCGGAGTCCTGCTTACCCTCGATGCGCGACTCGAGCACGAGGAGCTTCTTCTTCTCGGCGAGCTCGCGGCGGGGGTGGTGCAGCACGCGGAGCACGCTCCCGGGCGCGAGGTCGACGACGTTGCAGACGAACGTGACGACGGACGCGTCGCCGCGCGCGGCCCCGAGGCGCTTCGCGGCGAGCTTGATCCCCTCGCCCTCGTCGGCGCGGTGCATCCCGCGGTCGTCGGCGGTCGGCGTCACGTCGAGGGTCTCGGTCTCGAAGTTGAGCGCACCGGGGACGTAATGGAAGCTCTCGAGCCTCTCCTCGACGCCGCTCGTCGACGCGGAGGCGCCGACCACGAAGTCGGCGGGCTTGCGATAGTCGTGGTCGCGCAGGGTGAGCTTGCCGGGCCGGACGTGGCGGCTCACGCGGACGGCGGTGACGTGCTCCTCGTCGGCTACGGAGGGCTCGTCGCGGAAGGGGATCGGCCGGGGCCGCTCGCTGCCGTGCTGGGGCGCGTCCGTGAGCACGAGCGTCGCGCCGTCGTGCCCGGCGAAGTGAAAGGAAATGCCGGCCTCCTCCAGCATCCGCGAGAGGAACGCGAGGTCGGTCTCCCCGTACTGGACGCGGTACTTGCGCGACTTGTGTCGGCCCTCGATCTTCTCATGATGGTGGATGCCCCACTCGTCGAGGATCTGCTTGGCGATGTCGAGCTCCGTCATGACCTGGAAGATGCGGCAGTTGCGCCGCTGAGAGGCGAGCCACAGCCTCGGCACGATGCGCAGGTGGTAGGTCGAGAGGCCTTGCTCCTCGACCCGCACCTGGTGGAGCTCGCTGCAGATGCCCCTCCACGCGCGCACGCCGTCCTCGGGGCCGCGCCCGTGGAGGGTGAAGCTCGCGTCCTTGCCGATGACCTCCTCGAAGTCGAGATCGGGGTTCCCGGACACGGCCGTCACATCCACGGTGAACAGCTCGTTCATCGCCTGGTGGACGCTGTACTCGCGCACGTCGAGCGCCTCGCTCGAGGCAATCTTGACTTCGATGTTGATGCCCATGTACCGGACCTCCTCAGGGTGAGCTCCCCGCGTCCTCGGCGACGATAGCGTCATCCGCGCGGGAAAGGGCAATGGTTTGATCGGCTCTGTCGATCGCCAATCCTACGGGTGGTGCAGCGAACGCCCACTCAGGTGGATCACCAGTGACCCACCTTGGCGCGCGCCCGTTCGCTCGGAATCGTCATGGCGAAGCCCGGAAGCTCCATATACGGTGATGCCATGGGTCGGAGGGTCCTTCGTTGGCTTTGGGCAGCACTGGCGTTCTCGGGCGGCTGCGCGCCTGCGCTCGGCGACGGCGGCCCGGGACGCGCCGGGAGCACGATCGGCACCAGCTCGACCGGCGGCGCGAGCGGCTCGGGCGGCGCGGGCGGGGCCGGCGGCGCGAGCACCACG
>CAIVJW010000428.1 GCA_903906315.1 uncultured delta proteobacterium
AACCCGCCCCGCTCAACAAAAACCTCCGGGAACGCCACCTCCCAGTGCAGCGGACGCAGCCTCGCGCACGCCTCGTCGATCGCGGTCCACAACGTGGCGCCGCCCGCCGGCGCCTCGTCCTCCGCGTCGTCGTCGGCCGTCGGCCAGATCGACACCTGCCCGAGGAGCGGCTTGTCGGCCGGCTCGACGGAGAGCACCTCTTCGAGCGCGCGCAGCCACGCGGGCCGCTTCGGGAGCAGCGCCGCGTGCTCGATCGGGAACGCCCACGAACCCGCCCACAGGTTCATCACCCGCGTGAGCCGATCGCCCGCGCTGCCCGGCGCCGCCAGCGCGCGGAGCGCCGTCTCGCGCGCCTCGATCGACGGCAGCGCCTTGTCCGCCTCGGGCTCGCCCCACACGGCGGGCGCCGGCGTCGCGCTCGCGAGCACCGCGGCGCGCGCCTCGGCGTGACCGCGATAGAGCGCGTCGACGCGGTCGGAGAGCAGGGCGAGGCGCGCCTGGTCGACGGGCGTCCACGGCTCGGCGACGTCCTTGCGCCACGCGGCGAGCGCCTTCACCGCCGCGGGCGCGAGCTCCGCGACGACCTTGTCCGACTCGAAGGGCGACATGCCCGCGTCGGGGACGAGGAAGTGCCAGACGCTGCCCTTCGGGCGACGGCCACGCGCGACGTCCGCGGCCTCGACCTTGCGCGGCGGGCGGCGGTGGTGGCGCGGGAGCTTGAGCTCGGTCGCGAGCTTCTTCAGCGCCTTCACGACCTCCTTGCGCACGACCGCGGCCTGCTCCGCCTCGCTCGCCTCCGTCGCGTCCTCGGCGCCCTCCTCGCCCTCGGCGGGCGCGCCCGCGAGGCGCCGCGCGCGGTCGAGCCGCTCGCGCACCTCGGCCACGGCCTCGGCGTGCTTCGTCGCGTGCGCATCGAGCACGCGACCGAGCTGCGCGTCGAAGTCGTCGTCGTCGCCGTGCTTCTTCACGGTCACGGCGATCGCCTTGGCGAGGTCCTCGTCCGTCGCGAAGTCCCCCGCGGCCCAGACCTCGAGCCGCGCGCCGACGAGGCTGTTGCCGACCGCGAGGCGCGCCCCGAACCACGGCGTCCGCTGCCCCTTGTGCAAGGTCGCGAGCCACAGGCTGACGCCCGCGAGCTTCGCGGCCATCGGGTTCAGGTCGACGCCGTAGCACGACGCCTCGGCCAGGAACGTCTTCACGCGCTGCTTCTCGATCGCGTACCGCTCGGGCGGGACGCGATCGCCCAGCTCCTCCTGGCGCTTCTCCAGGTACGCGTCGGCGAGCTGGTCGACGGCCTCGACGAGGAACGCCCCGGATCCCATCGCCGGCTCGCAGATGGTAAGGCGCAGGATCTCGCTCGCCGACTTGCCGGGCAGAAGCTCCTTCAGCGCGTACTTCACCAGGCACTTCGTGAGGACGTCGGGCGTGTAGTACGACGCGGAGGACTCCCGATCTCGCCCGGCGAGCCGGTAGATGAACGTGCCCGGATCGTACTTGCGCCGCACCTTCTTCGGCAGGCCGTCGGGCCCCGGATCGCCGTCGAAGAGGAGCTCCTCGTCGCGGTAGCGCGAGAGCTCCTTCTCCGGCACGAACCACGCTTGCTGCGTCGCGTCCTTGCCCGCGTCGCCGGCGCGGTGCACCTCGTAGAGCGTGTCGCGCGCGAAGAAGCCGGTGTACGAGAGCAGCCCTTCGTACACGGCGCCGAGCTGGTTGATGCCGAGCTGCGCGTAGCTGATGCGCCCGCGCCCGTAGCTCTTGCCCGCGCGCCCGCGCCGCCCCTCGGGCGTGAGCGAGAGGAGGCGAATGACCTTCTGGAGGACCTCGTTCCTGAAGCGAGCCTTCGAGAGGCGCGGCGTCGATCGGTCGTCGAAGAGCGGGCTGCGCAGGCCCTCGACGAGAAAGCCGCGTTCGAGCAGGTCGCCGTGGCCGCCCAGGCCCGGCAGCGCGAGCGCGCCGGATCCGGCGTAGCCCTGGTCGACGAGGCGAAAGAGGCGCCGCAGGCTCTCGTCGAAGAAGAAGCCGTCGCGCGACTCCGGGCCGAGGTGGACCTGCTCGAGGTCGCGCAGGGCCTCGAGGCTGTAGCCGAGCGCGTACTCGGGGCTCTCCATCGGCAAGAGGCCGAGCTCGCCACTGCGCGCCTCGACGTAGAAGAGGACGAGCAGGCGATAGAGGTAGACGAGGCACTCCTCGGTCAGCTCGCGCGCGACGCGGTCGCCATGGACCTTCTTCGCGCGACCGCGCTGGTAGAAGACCCACTCGTTGGCGATCAGCTCGACGGCCTCGCGCGCCGCGAACTTGAGCGAGGCCGAGACGCCCTGCGCGTGCTTGTGCGACGACTCGTCGAGCCGGTCGTGCAGGAGCTGCCCGCTGTCGGGCACGAGGCTCGCCTTGCAGAGCAGCGCGGCCGTGATGCGCAGCGCGCCCGCGTTCTTCCTGCCGAGGAGCTCGGCGAGGTCGAAGCGCAGGTATTGCCCGCGGCCCCAGCGCGCGCGCTCGGCGAGGATGACCTCGACGCCGGCGAGGAGCACGATCCAGCGCGGCGGATCGGGCACGGCGAAGGCGCGGCCGAGGACGTCGCCGACGGTCGTCTCGCGCGGGACGGGATCGTAGTGCTCGGTGCGCGCGCGGGCGGAGAGGCGCGCGATCCAGGGCAATTCGAGGACGGCCTCCTCTTCCTCGCGGGCGCGCGCTTCGAGGACGGCGAGGTAGGGCCCGTCCTTCTGCTCCACGACGTGCAGCGCCGGCACGGCGAGCCCGTCGCCGACGGGCAGGTAGGCGTCCTGCTGGTAGGTGAAGCCGAGCGCCTCCGCGACGCCGATCTGGATCGACCGCACCACGCGGTAGAGCTCGTTCTCGTGCGAATGCAGGCGCATCTCGCCGAGCACCTTCTGCGCTTCGCGCCAGAGCCCCGCGAGCGCCTTCTGCGACGCCTCGACGGCCGCGGCGACCTCGGGGCTCGCCTCGCCGAGGTCCTTCTCGAGCAGCTCCGTCAGGTAGTGCTGGCTGAAGAAGTCGCCGACGTTGTCGATGCCGGTCAGATCTGCGGGCATGCGGGCTCTCTCGCGGGAAGGGGCTCGGGGTGGGCGCGGTGGTCCGGGGCGGCGGCACGGCGTATCCTTCGCGCATGGGCGACGCGGCAAAGGCACGACGGACCGACGCGGAGCTGTGGGCGGCGCTCGAGGCGCTGCCGGAGGGGCAGAAGGGCGAGATCCTCGACGGCGAGCTGCACGTCCAGCCACGGCCGCGGTCGGGGCACGCCTTCGCAGGGTTCTCCGTCGGGCGGCGCATCGCGAACACCTATGAAGATGGCCCCGACGGCGATGGCCGCGGCGGCTGGCTGATCCTGCCGGAGCCCGGCATCGAGCTGCCGGACGCGCCCGAGGTCGCGCCTGACTTCGCCGGGTGGCGCAGTGAGCGCCTCGAGTGGGACGGCGCGTCGACGATCCGCGTCGTGCCGGACTGGGTGTGCGAGGTGCTCTCGCCCTCGAACGCCAGCTACGACCGCCGCGTGAAGTTCCCCTTCTACGCCCGCGTCGGCGTGCCCTGGCTGTGGGTCGCCGACCCGCGCGAACGGACCATCGAGATCCGGCGCCTCGAA
>CAIVJW010000429.1 GCA_903906315.1 uncultured delta proteobacterium
CGCGACGACGACCGCGGGCGCTGCCTCGACCGACGCGCCGGCGCCGCGCCCGGGCTCGCCCCATCGCCCCGCCCTCGCGATCGCGGCGGGCGTCGCCGCGCTGCTCGCCGTGGGCGCGGGGGCGATCGCCCTGCGCACACCGATCCCCACGACGACGGCGCCACCGTCGATCGCGACCGCGAGCGAGCCGCGCGCCGCCGGCTCGGCCCTGGTCGCGTCCGTTCCGGCCGTGACGCCGAGCGCGGCCGCCCCCGAGCCGCTCGTCGCCGCGGCGCGCGCCGAGCCCACGCCCTCCGCCGCGCCCTCGGCCACGCCGGCTCGACCCGAGCCACCGAAGCCGCCCGCGATCACGGCGCGCGCCGCGACCGCGTATTCGCCCGCTGCAGCGGCCATCGCACCGCCGACGCCGCCCCCCGCCCCTCTGGCTCCACCGACCCTTTCCCCCACCGCGGAGCCGAAGCGCCGTGATCCCCTCCTCGACCGCAAGTAGCGCCCGCCGCGGCGCGTGCTCGCTCGCCCTCGCGATCGCCGCGATCGCCCCGGCCAGCGCCGCGCGTGCCGAGGCCTCCGCCGCCGATCGCGCCGCCGCCGAGTCGCTCTTCGACCAGGGCCGCACCGCGATGCAGGTCGGCCGCTACGCCGAGGCGTGCCCGCTGCTCGCGAAGAGCCAGGAGCTCGACCCGGGCGGCGGCACGCTCCTGAACCTGGCGATCTGCCACGAGCAGGAGGGCCGCACCGCGACCGCGTGGGTCGAGTTTCGCGAGGCCGCGGCGATGGCCGCGCGCGACCGGCGCGACGACCGCGAGCAGCTCGCGCGCGCCCACGTCACCTCGCTCGACGCGGTCCTCTCGCGGCTGACGGTCGCCGTGTCCGTCGACACCGCGCCCCCCGGCCTCGAGGTCCTGCGCGACGGCGCGCCCGTCTCGCGCGCGGCCTGGAACGCGCCGATCCCCGTCGATCCGGGCCAGCACACGATCACCGCGCGTGCCCCCGGCCGCGCCCCGTTCACCCACGTCGTGACGATCGGCCTGCGCTCCGACGCGCAGCGCGTGATCGTCCCCGACCTCGCCGCGTCGGGGCCGACGGCTGCGACCACGCCTCCGGCGGCCGCCGCGCCCCCCTCGCCGCCCGCCGCGCGCTTCCAGCGCACCGTCGGCTTCGTCCTCGGCGGCGTCGGTCTCGCCACGCTCGGCGTCGCGGTCGGCGTCGGCGCGTACGCCCTCGCCCGCGACTCCGCCGCGCGCGACCTCTGCGGCGGCGACACGTCGTGCCCGGCCGGCGAAGGCCTCGACACGAGCCGCGGCGCGCACCGCGCGGCGCAAGCCACCGACCTCCTCCTATGCGTCGGCGCCGCGACGCTCGTCACCGGCGTCGCCGTCGTGCTCACCGCGAAGCCCAGCGCCAAGGCCGCCACCGTCGGCGTCGGCCCCGGCACGCTCACGCTCGGCGGGCGGTTCTAGTCCCGCGCGGCGGCGACCGGCCCGCGCGCCCTGGACTGCGGCGCCCGCCAGGCTCCGCCGCTACTCGATCTCGCAGAGCCCTCCGAGGAAGAGCGTCGCGTCTCCGACGTCCCACTGCGTCTTGTGGCATTCGCGCGGCTGCCACGGCCACGCGGTCGAGCCCGTCGCGTGGTTCAGGGCCGCGCAGCGGAGCGCGTCCGGCAGCGGGGGAGCGAGGCTCGTCGTGGGCGCGCCCTGTGGCCAGTCCTGGTAGCTCGACCCTCGCCGAGAAGGTGCGGTCGCCGTCCCTTTCGAGCACCGGCTTGAAAGCCCGGTGCAAAGCGGCCAAGAAGCCCGGGCCTCGGCCGGGCTCGGAGCGATCCGAGCCCCGCAGTGCAGGGCTTCTTGGGTGTCCTGCACTGGCATTCATGCCGGTGCACCCAGGCAGCGCGGCGAGCTCGAACCGCTGATCAGCCAACATGGACGGGGCGGGGTCAGGCGGCGAGCCTCGCCGGATCCGCGGGACCTTCTCGGCGAGGGGCTAGCCGGTGGCTGTCGTGGTGGTGCCTGTGGTGGTCGTCGCGGCGGAGGTGGTCGTCGCGCCACTACCGCTGTCGAGGCTCGAGCCACACGCGACGAGGAGATCGCCAGTCGCGACGAAGACCATTCTGGGCAGCACGGAGCCGAGCGTAGCATGTTCATTCCGCGCGGACGGGAGGGCATGCTGGCGAGGAGGTCCGCGGCAGCCTGATCGGCGGGGCAAAGGCCTTCCTCCGTAGTGTCGGTGAGCGCCGCCGAGTCGGAACCTCCGACGCCCGTGTGCGCGCCCCGAGCAGAGGCGGGTCGTCCGAAAGGGACCTGACAGGGGGCGGCTGGGGCGTGGCTCGACGGTAGGTGGCGGGCTGATCATGCGCCCCCGGGACAGGCGCGCCCGGTTCGTCCGAGGAGGCGTGGCCGGGCTCGGCGGCCGGGGATGGGAGTGTGTTCCCAGCAACATCGGCCCGACCCGTGGGCAGGCCAGGAAGCTCAAGTGGTGTGGTATCGGTCCGTTTCTCCATGGGTCCGCCCGGAACGTGCGTGGCGGTTCAGGGAGGGAGTATGAACGTACAGGGAACAGTGGGCTTACTTACTGTCGGGGTGGAGTCACACGCAGTCGGCGTCGTCCACGTCGGCGCGCAGGTGTCGTCCGCAGAGGTCGACGTGGGGCCGGCGGTGACGGTGAGCATCTCGCAGGCGGGCGCGACGCTCGGCGAGCTCGCGTCGTTGCGCGACCAGGACCCGGCGGCGTTCGAGGTCAAGCTGACCGCGATGTCGAACCGGGCGCGCGAGGCGCCGCTCGGCGCGAGCGGTGACCAGGCCAGGGCGCTGAACGACCTCGCCGACCGCCTCGCGGCGGCCCAGAGGAGCGGCGACCTCGCGGTGCTCACGAGCCTGACCGGTGCCGCGGCGTCGACGTGACGATGCGGCGAGGGCCGCAACGGTGAGGCGGACGACGTCGTCCTGACCCGGCGTGCCCCGAGCGCGGGCGTCTCTCGACGTCGCGTCGCCGCCGCTCGGCGCGCGTGCGCGTTCACGGTCCTCTGTTCATGCGTCGTCCGCTGGCTCGCAAGGCCGTGGGCCGGATGGATAGGGGGCGAGAGCCGCGCCAAGGACGCCACGATCGCCAAGACAAGATTCGGGGTGCCGCGAGCCTGGACGTCCACGCAGGGCGCATCCGACTGCCGGCTTCCGGCCCCGCAGCGCCCGCCTCCTCCTGCCGCTGCACCGTGCAGATCGCGAAGGCAGTCTTAGGTTGGTCCGGGACAGCCGGCGACGGACTCGCCCTCTGCCAGCGGGGGCTTGCGACCCCTGCGCGCCGCGCGTGAAACGTCCGGTTTCATCGTGGAGGGGACATGGCGACGAGAACCTTGGTGCTGGGCGCCATTGCGCTCGCTGTGGCGTGCGGCTCGGAGTCGAACCCGGATTGCGAGGAGGCCCGCCCTCCCGCGAGGACGCAGGCCATCGGCGAGGACTGCCTCGCGTTTCACTACGGGGCCTGCCCGACGCTCTTCACCGATTGCGCCGAGGGCACGTGCAGCGAGACCGGCAACGGGAACGGCTGGCGTTGCCTGGCCGCCTGCGGCGGCGGGTGTCCGAGCGGCACGTCGTGCAAGAACGACCTCTGCTGGCCGCGCGCGGTCTGCGCCCCGTTCTGCTCGGGCTCCCTCTGCTGTGACTACGTGCCGTGCTCGGACGATCCGACGACGTGCTGCCGGCTGTCCGGCTCGTGCCGGTGAGCGCCGCCCCGCCCGCCCCCGCGGAGCGCGCGCGCGCGGCTGGGCCGGCGCGACCTCGGCCGGCTCGTCGAGGGGGCGTCGGCGCGCCGCGGTCGGGTCGCGGCACGACGGGGCCCGTGGCCTCGCCGTGGTCCGGTGGTACAGGCCTCCCGGCGACCGCCGCGACGATCCGACCGGGAGAGCCCTGCCAGGGCTCGCGGAGTGGCCGGATGGTCGCCGCCTCGCGCTCCCACGCGGCCCCACCCACGAGAGACGGACGCTCCGATGAGCTTCAAGCCGAACGCCCCCAAGTCCAAGCCCACCCGCCCCCGGAGCGCCAGCGCGGCCGCCGCGCGCCCCGTCGTCGCCGACGTGCACCGGAAGATCGTCCGCGGCGCCTCGGCCCAGGTCGCCGAGCTGCTCGCGAGCCTCGCCGACGAGCCGGATTTCTCCTCCGGCGTCGTCCTGGTCATCGCGGTGGGCGGTGACCCGCTCGCCGAGAGCCTGCTCGGCGGCGCGGGCCAGGCGCTCGCGGCCGGGCAGATCGCGCTCGTGCCGATGACCCGGGACGAGGCGCTCGACGTGCTCGCCCCCGCGGTCGCGCTCGACGTCCAGGCTCGGCTGCGCGCGGTGGCGGCGGACGGCCCGCCCGTCGTCGTCGTGATCCAAGGGGGGCGCGCGTCGACCTGGTCGGCCCGCGGCGAGGCGCTCGCGTGAGCGACCCGGCGAGCCGATCGCCCGGTCGGCCTCCGGCGACCGGCGCAGGCTGGGGCGTGGCCGAACCGCTGCCCGAAGGCGTCCGCTGCGTTCGAGGCAAGTGGATTGCCCGCGTCGCCGTCGACGGCGACGAGCGCGTCTCGTTCGCGCTGCCGACGTGCGACTCGCGCGAGGCGGCCGAGGCTCGGCTCGCGATCCTGGTCGAGCTGACTGCCGGGCTGCGCCTCGCGGGCAAGCTCCAGGTCGCCGAGAGCGTGCTGCGCCTGGCCGCGTCGCGGGCGAAGGAGGTCGAGCTCGAGACCGTGCGGCGGATGGTCGCCGACATGGCCCCGGGCGGGCGCCCGCCGAGGCGAGGGGGATAGTCGCGATCGGGCCGGTCGACTCGGGGCCCTCGCGCGCGCGGCGCAGGGCAGCGATTCTCAGTAGGCGAACGCCGCCACGTCGCATCTGTCCATCGCGACGGCCCCGATCGAGGGCTCCCCGCGACCGTCGCGGAACTCGCAAGCGAGCCCCTTGTCGGGGCAGCTCGAGCGGAAGCCCACGTGCCAGGTGCCGGAGTCGTCGAGGCGCAGCTCCGTGTAGCCCCCGATAGCGAGCTTCGCGCCCTTCGGCAGGTCGAGGAGGCCAGGCTCCGCGACGGCGCGCAGGGCGCCGACGAAATGCGCGCCGCGCTCGGCGTGACATGCCCCGACGGCGTAGCCGCCCGGGCCGAGCGACGCCTCGGCCCAGACGAGGTGCGAGGGCACGTGAATCACGACCGATCCGCCCGTGGTGGAGCCGTCGCCGGAGCAGGCCAGACGCCACTCGACGAGCTCGCCGCGCGCCAGGCCCGCGCTCTTCGCCAGCGCGATCGAGCGCGTGTCGAGCGAGCCCCGCCCCTCCACGCCGAGCGTGACGTCCTTGATCTCGCACTCGAACGGCTGGAAGCCGCCGGCCCTCGCTACGGCCTTGCGGAAGGCCAGCACGCGCGCGCTCTCCGTCTCGGGGAGGGACGCGCCGATCGCGGGCCCAGGCGCCGCCGGGAAGCTCACGAGGCGTGGGCGCGCCACGCCGCCGGCCACCGTGAACCAGGGCCCGAGGTCGCCGAGCTCGAGGTCCGACTGGCACGCTGCCAGTTCCCAGCGCGGCTTGCCGTCGCAGCTAGCTCGCGGCGTCGAGGATCGCTCCCGCGAGGATTGGCCCCCGCCGGACGACCCGCCCGCGGTGACGCGCGGAGGCGGGGGATCCTCGCCCTTCTGGTCGAGCGTGAGCGGCGGATCTCCGCCCTTCGAAGGGAGCGCGACCGACCACAGGTCCCCGCGCGACCAGAGCGCCGAGACCAGCGTCGGGCCGAAGCCTTGCGCGACGAGCGCCTCGAGCGCGCGCGCGGCGTCGCCGTCCGCGCCCGACGAGCGAGTCAGCTTGGCGGCCGTCCGGACCGTGAGCTTGGCAGGAGCGGCCGGCCTGCGCGGGATGGAGTCGCGCCCTCCAGGGCCGAGGTCTTTGGCCCCGATGGCCGCCGCGAGTCCTTCGCGCTCGACGGCGGTCGCGAGCTCCGGCCCGAGCACGGCCGCGCGCGCGTCGACGGGGATCTCGATCAGGACCCAACGCCCCTTCGCCTCGCAGAGCACGAGGTCCCGCGCGCTGCCCTCGCCCGCGGCGCGCATCACGAACGGCGCCTCGCACGAGAATGCGCCGGTAACCTTGTCGGCCCTCCACTGGGCCGCGAGCGTCGCGCACGCCCCGCCCGCCGCGTCGGTCGCGCAGCCCGCCGCCACGTCGTCGAGCAGCTCGCGGCGGCGCTGCCAGAACGCGCGCTGCAGCGGGGCCCAGCGCGCCTGCTCGGCGGCGTCGGCTTTCTCGAAGGCGGCCTTGGCCTCGTCCTTCTTGCGACTCCACACGTCCGCGAGTCGCTTCTCGTTCGCTGCGCGGCCGAGCGACGTCGCGCACTCGGGCCAGGGCGCCGGCACCTCGGCGCGCTTCGGCGTGTCGCGCTTCGGCGGGCGGCCGACGGCGTGCGCCACTCCGACGCTCCAGCCTGCGGGCCCCGGCTCCGGCGGCTGCTCGGCCTCTGCCTCGGCCGACGCGATCGCCGAGGGCGACGGCGCGGCGGCCGATCCGGCGCTCGAGGGCGCCGGCGCGGCCGACGAGGCCGACGAGGTCGGCGCCGCGAGGGAGTCCGCGCCGATCGAGGTCGTGGAGGGGGCCCCGTCGTTCGCCCGCTTGCAGGCCGAGAGGGCCAGCACGAGGCCGCAGGCCGCCACGAGGCGTGCGCGCATCACGTCCCCTCCGTGGCGCAGCGGAAGCCGACTCCCTCGATCCGGTGCGTCTTCAGCCAGCGCAGGCGCGTGGTCGTGTCGTGTGAAAGCGAGTCGCCCGCGTCCTGCCCCCAGCCGCCGCCGCGGACGACTCCGTAGCCCTCCCGCGGGCCGGGGCCGTCGTCCTCCTTCGGGTCGGCGTAGCGCACCTCGCTGAAGCGGCCGCCGACCCACTCCCAGACGTTGCCGGCGAGGTCGTGCGCGCCATAGGGCGAGTCGCCCGCGGGGTTTCGGCCGACCTCGGACGTCGTCTGTGCCGAGCAGCCGCGCGTCTTCACCGAATTGCCCGGATCCCAGGCGAGGCGCGAGCAACCTCGGTCCCAGATGCCCCACGGGTAGCGCCGGGCGTCGTCGCCGCGCGCCGCCTTCTCCCACTCCGTCTCCGTCGGAAGGCGCGCGCCGACGAAGCGGCAGTACGCCTTGGCCGCCGCGTAGTCGACGCAGTTGATCGGGTGCTGCGAGCGCCCCGGCACACCCCAGTTGCAGCCGCGCAGGATTGCCTCGGAGTCGTCGCTGTCCGCTGCGACCGAGCCAGGGTCGCGGTTGCCGTCGACCGCGGGGCCGGGGCACGCGGACGCCGCGAAGCACGCGTGGTACTGGGCGACCGTGACCTCGTTGCGGTCCACGTAGAACGCGCCGAGGATCACGGGCTCGCGGGCGAGATCGTGGAGCGCCTTGGCCGCTCGCGGGACGCCGCGGAAGAAGCGCCCCGCGGGGACCAGGACCATCTCCGCGCCGTCGGCGTCGCGGCGCTTCGTGCCTATCGGCGCGACGGGATCGACCGCCGTCGCGCTCGCGAGGCAGGCGCGGTAGTCGGCGCAGAGCTCGCGCGGGAAGCAGGCGTCGACGCGCGCGACCTCGGCCGGGCTCGTGCGGGCGCAGTAAGCCGCGCAGTCGAGCTGCGCGACGCGGGCCTGCTCGCCGATCGCGTCGAGCGACGCGGGGCTCGTGCCGCCGCCGTTGAGATCGCACTCGCCGAGCGCACGGACCGCGGTCGAGCAGACCTCCGCGCACACCGGGGGCGTGCCGCCCTGCGCCCCCGGGGCGGGGCCGATCGCAGAAGCGGTGGAGGCGGAGCGGGCCGGATCCGGCTCGGCGTGGAGGGTCGCGGCGAGGGCCAGGGCGAGGGCGATCGAGGCGATGGCGACGGTGAGTCGGCGGCGATTCATGGCGACCCATCCGCGAGCAGCACGGGCATGCTCTTCGTGACGGTGATGGTGAGGGGCAGCTCCGAGAACGCGACGTGCCGCGCCGCGCGAGCCGCGCGGAGCTTCGGCAGGAGCGTGGCGATCGCGCCGTCGGCGAGGCTCGGCAGCGCGCGGCGATAGCGCACCGGGTCCGCGCGGAAGAAGCGCCGGTGCTCGAGATCCTGCGCGAAAGCTGCCCAGTCGCCGCGATCGAGGTGATCGAAGACGGGGCCGTCGGGCGCGCCGAGCGCGGCCCAGAGCGCGGAGGCGCCTTCGGTCGGCGACGAGGACGCTCGCAGGCGCACCGGGCCGCCCTCCTTCTCCGTCGCGGCGGGGTGATCGCAGGCGCGCGCGCCGGCCGCCGGGACGAGGTTGCCGAAGCTCCACCCGTAGAGGCGCTCGCCGTGCTGGTTCTCGAGCGCCGCGAGCGCCCACACGCCCATCCAGCGGAGCTCCTCCGGCTCGCGGCCGAACCGATCGACGTGCCCGCGCGCGAGCGCGACGGCGAGGTCGAACCCCGCGAGCGCCGTGCGCGGGCAGGTCGTGCGCTCGGCGTCCGCCGCCACGGGCGCTCCCACGCGACGTGCGGCCTGCGCCGGGAGAGGCGGCGCGACGGATGCTGCGGTCGAAGCCGGGGGAGCGCTCGTCGCGACGTCGTGATCGGTCGATGGTGCGCACGACGCGGCGAGCAGCGCGAACACGAGGGCCGTGGCGGTACGCATGCGATCGGCCCGGACGATAGCACCAGTTCTCAACAGTTTCGCCGAGGAGGCGCACGGCGGTGGAGCGGCGATGATCCACCCCGAGGGCGCCGACGCCGACTGGCATGGTGACTACCGCGACCGGCACGGCGACGCGCTGCTGGTCGCGCCCGTGCTCGGCGCCACGGGCAAGCGGGACGCGGCTTTCCCGCGGGGTCGCGCTGGACGGGCGGGTGGGCTCTTGCGGCCCCTTCAAACGAGGGCGGGACCAAGCCGACTGGCCTCCACGCTTCCGGCGGCCGCGTCGCGCGCCGCCCTCGACGCAGCCCCTCAGTTTGGCACGGGCGGGGCCGCGATCACCTTGAGATCGAGCCCGCCCGGGTACTGGTAGCTCGTGTACGCGCCGTAGCCGACGACCTGAATGCCGACCGGCTTCGACGCGACGAGCACGTGCGTGCCGGACTCCGGCGCCATCAGCGCGATGCGCCGCACGCCGTAGCCGGATCCGATGACCCTCACGGGGCTGCACCAGATCGCGCCGTCGAGGTCGAGGAGCGCGTCGAGAGGCTGCACGATGTCGACGTAGTTGATCTCGTAGTCGGTCGGCGCGAGGAACACGTACTTCGTGCGGTACTGCTCGACGGCGATCGCGTTGCTCTGCGCCGGATCGCCGCGCTCGCCGCCGGTCTGGCCCGGGTCGACGATCGACGCGCCGAGCATGAACGTCACGACGGCGAGCTCGTGGTCGGCGGTGAGCTCGAAGTCCTCGATCACGATGCCGAGGTCGATGACCTGCCCGGCGTCGATCGACGCGGGCGCGTTCGCCGGCTGATGCCCGGACGGGTACGCGAGGGTCGTGCCGTCGACGTTGCCGACGATCCGCACGATGTGCCCGACGGGCTCGCCGCGGGGCGCGGTCGGCACGGTGACGAAGTAGTGCTGTCCGAGCGTCTCCGCGGGCAGCACCGTCTCCTCGATGTGGTCGCACGCGGGCATGCTCGCGTCGAAGGGCTGGTAGACGCACGGCATGCCCGCGATGACCTGCACCGGCGCCGACGCCTGCACGAGCGAACCGGCGAGGTCGGCCTTGCCGTCGCTGACGAGCTCGACGACGTCGCCCGCGTCCAGCGTGAGCTTCGCCGTGCCGCCCATCGGCACCGCCGCCACCCCCGCGCCGGCGACGATGGTCGCCCCCTTCGCGAGGTGGACGGTGACCTCCGTCGCGGCCCGTATGCCCGTGATCGCGAGGTACGCCGCGGTCCCTCCCATCTCCCAGTCCGCCTGGCCGGTGACGCGGTAGTTCCCCGTCAGCGCCGTCGACGGCAGCAGCAGGGATGCGTCGTTCGTGAACGAGAAGCAGCCGATGGCGGTGCCGGAGGACGCGCACTTCTTCTTCCCGGGGCAAGCCGACCAGTCCTTGTCCTTCGGGCCGCCGACGCCGCGGTACTCGAGGGCGTTGAACTGGTAGACGGTCACCGGCGCGGTCGACACGAGGTGGTAGGCGCCGCCCTGCGATCGCATGCTCGGCAGCAGCCCGACGACCCCGCCGCACTCGTCGCCGTCGGGGCCCTTCAGCTCGGGCACCCACGGCAGATAGAGGGTCGCGAGCGTGTTCGGCGCGACCTCGGCGGAGGCGATCGTCTTGCCGCGCTGGGTGACGGTGACGTTCGCCTTGGTCGTGCCCGCGTTGGCGACGACGGCTGCGAAGTCGAAGACCGACCAGACGGGGTTCGCGACCGGCGTCGGCCAGAAGTCGCAGCCGACGTAGGCCTTGTTCGCGGCCGCCTCGGCGCACGTCTTCGGATCGTCGGACCCGACGGGGACGATGAGGTCGTCGCCTCCGCCGCCCGCGCCGCCCGTGCCGGCGCACGCACCGCTGACGGTGCTGCCTCCCCCTCCGACGCCGCCTGCGCCCGAGGGGGTCGGCGGCCTCGCGCGCGCGGAGGTCTTCACCTCGTGATCGGCGCCGCACGCGCCGCTGGCCGACGCAGCGATCCAGAGGGCGAAGGGGGCCAGGGGCGCGAGGCGGCGGAAGGGCGACACGGCCCCCGAGTATACGCGCGGGCGCGAACCCCCGCGCTCTCGCCTTGCGCGATCGTGGCCTTGCCGAGGCCGCGTCCGGCGGCCGGGGGCGGCACGCGGGGGCCGCTCAGCCCGGGACCGGGGCGTCCTCGCGGCCGAAGAGCTCGGCCACGTCGAGCTCGATCGCGTCGAAGGGCTCGGCGCGCACGCGCTGGCCGCTGCCCGCCGCGAGGGCGAGCAGGTAGCCGTCCGGCGTGTGCCGGTAGATTGCGAGCGTCTCCTCGGCGGGGTCGAGGAGCCAGTCGTGGGGTACGCCGGCGGCGCAGTAGTGGTTGAGCTTCTTCACGCGGTCGCGGCCCGCGCTCGCCGGCGAGAGGACCTCGCAGATCCAGTCGGGCCGCACCTCGACGGGCGTGCCGGTCGGACAGGCCGGGACGCGGTCGCGCCGCCAGCCGACGACGTCCGGTCGGAAGATGTGCCCGACGAGCGAGATCTCGACCTCGGTCATGACCCACCAGCCGCCGGGCGGGCGCCCGCCGGGTGGTTGGTCGAACGGATCGACGGCCGCGCCGAGCTTCCGTTGTGCCCTCCCGTGCTCGGCGGCAGGGCTGGACTTGCGTTCGAGCTCACCGTTGATGAGCTCGTGAAAGCGCTCGTCCTCGGGGATCGCCAAGAAGTCGGCGAGGGTCGCGCGGGTGGCGGGGCGGCCGCGATCGGCGTTCGACATGGGGTGGATCCTACCACTCTGCCCTGGGCTCCGCGGCCCCGCGCCCGCGAGGGGCCGCCGTCGTGCCGGGCCGAGGCGGCGACCGGCGTCAGCTGGTCGGCGGCTTCGACGTCCGCGGCTTCGGCACACGCTCGCGGATGGCGTCGAGCAGCCTCCGCAGGGCGAGAGGCTTCGTCAGGTAGGCGTCGGCGCCGGCCTCGCGGCAGCGCTCTTCATCGCCCGGCATCGCGAGCGCCGTCACGGCGATCACGGGGACCGCGCGAACCGCCTCGTCGGGGCTCCGACGCAGCTCGCGCAGGGCCGAGATCCCGTCGAGCACCGGCATCTGGATATCCATCAGCACCAGGTCCGGCACCCGCTCGTGGGCGAGCGTCAGGGCCTCGAAGCCGTTGCGCGCGACCGTCAGCTCGAACCCGTGCGCGAGGAGAAAGTCGCTGACGACCGTGACGTTCGTGGCGTCGTCCTCCGCGAGCAGCACGTGGATCGCGCGCTGCCCCGGGACGCCCCAGCGCTCGGCGAGGATCGGCGCGTCGGGCGTCGGATCGGACTTCCCGCTTGGCGGTCGCTCCCACGGCAGCACGACCGTGAAGCGGCTGCCCTCGCCGACGACACTCTCCACGTGGAGGCCGCCGCCGTGCAGCTCCACGAGGCGTCGCACGAGCGCGAGCCCGAGCCCCGTCCCCTCGTGGCGCCGGGCGAGGCTCGAGTCGAGCTGGACGAACGGGCGGAAGATCCGCGGCTGGTCGCCGGCCGCGATGCCGATGCCGGTGTCCCACACGGTGAACGAGACCGTCTCTCCGTCGGGAGACGTGGCGGCCTCGAGGCCGATCGACCCGCCCTCGGGCGTGAACTTCACGGCGTTGCCGAGCAGGTTGATGAGGATCTGCTTCACCCGCCGCCCGTCGGCGACCATCATGACGAGCTCGTCGTCGATGCGGTACGCGACGCCGATTCGCTTCTTCTGGGCGGCCACGTGCAGCTGGCGAAGGCTCGCTCGGCACAGGTCGTCCAGCGGGGTCGGGTGCTTGTCGAGCTCGAGCTGCCCGGCCTGGATCTTCGAGAGGTCGAGGATGTCGTTGATCAGCGCGAGCAGGTGCCGCCCGCTCTCCTCGATGCGCTGCAGCCCGTGTCGCTGCGGGTCGGGAAGCTCACCGTAGATGCCCTCCTGGAACGCCTCCGAGAGGCCCAGGATCGAGTTGAGCGGCGTGCGCAGCTCGTGGCTCATGCTCGCGAGGAACTCGTCCTTCGCCATCGCGGCCACCTTGAGCGCCGCGTTGGCCGCCGAGAGGTCGTCGCGGCTCCTGCGAACGGCCTGCTCGGCCCGTCGGCGCACCGTGCGGTCGTGGACCGTCATGCGGAGCTCGTCCGGCGAGTCCGCGTCGCGGAGCACCGACAGGAGCACCCAGAGGCGCGTCCCGTCCTTGCGGACGAGCTCGACCTCGACCTCGCCGGCCGCCCGTGCGGTCGAGAGGCTCCCGACCGTCTCGCGGAGCGCGTCGAGGTGGTCGGGCGCCACGAGCTCCTCGAAGCGCCGCACGCCGACGACGTCCTCGCGCGCGTGACCGAGCCAGCGCAGCTCCGTCTCGTTCATGCGGGTCACGCGGCCGTCGGCGTCGACGCTGTGGTAGCCGCAGGGCGCCTGCTCGTAGAGCACTGTCAGCTCACGCGTGCGCCGCCCGACGCGCGCCTCGAGCTCGTCGTTCAGCTGCTGCAGCTTCTCCTGGGCGCGCTTGTGCGCCGTGATGTCGCGCGCGTTGGAGACCACGGCGCGGACGGCGGGATCGTCGAGGAGGTTCGTCGCGACGACCTCCATCCACACGTAGTGTCCCTGCTTGTGTCGCATCCGGAGGGGCACCACCGAGACCTTGCCCGGGGAGCCTCTGAAGTGCGCCGTGCGCGCCTCCATCGCGGCGCGCGCGTCGGGGGGGTGGAGCTGGGCGCCTTCGAGCGCCTTGAACTCGTCGACCGTGTAGCCGAGCACCCGCGTGACCGAGCCGCTGACGTACTGGATGCGGTTGTCGGCACCCGAGAGGATGATGACGTCCCAGCCGTCGTCCACCATCCGGCGCAGGCGCTCCTCGCTCGCGCGCACGGCCTGATCCGCGTTCCGGCGCTCGGTCTCCTCCCGGTGCGCGATGACCGCGTGCGGGCTGCCGCGCTCGTCGAGGAACCGCGTCACGTGCATCGCGAACGTCCGCTTCGCGCTGCCCTGGACGAAGCAGTCGTACGAGGTAGCGTATCGCTCCAGCTCGCCGGCGAGCACGGCCCGGATCCCGGTCGCCATGGCCGATCCCTCGTGGTCGAGGTCCGCACCGACGGCCCCGTCGAGGACCGCCAGGTACGAGCAGCCGACGCCGTCGTGCGCGAGGGGCGACCCCGACTGCGCGCCGAAGCCTCGCCACGCCTCGTTGACCGAGGTGATCACCCCGTGCTCGTCGATCACGGCGATCTGCTCGGTGAGTGAGTCGAGCACGGCCTCGAGGTGGCGCTTGGACGCCGCGATCGCGAGGTCCTTGCGCCTCAGCTCCGTGACGTCCGCCGCGTTTCCGAGGATGCGCACGACGTCGCCGTTCGCGTCGCGCACGGGGTAGGTCCGGTCGAAGACCCACTGAACCGTCCCGTCCGGGCGGATCACGCGGTATTCGGTCTGCGTCGGCTCGCCGGCCAGCACGCGCGGGAACGCTGACCCGAGCGTGTCCACGTCGTCCGGGTGAACGTGGGCGGCGAGATCGGAGAAGGTCTCCGGGCGCCGCTGGACGCCCCAGAACGCCTCGAACGCGGGGCTCAGGTAGAGGATGCGGCCGTCGCGAGCGTCGACCTCCCAGAACACGTCGCACAGGTGCTGGGCGACACCGCGGAAGCGGAGCTCGGCCTGGACCGCGTTGTCCTCGGCGAGGCGCAGCTCCTGCCGTGCGAGCATCGCGCCGTGGCCGGTCGAGATGGCGCGGGCGACCTCGTGCAGCGCCTCGACCTCCAGGTGGTCGAAGGCCTCGGGCTCGGTCGCGTAGAGCGAGAGCGCGCCGAACGTCCTGTCGACGAGGGTCAACGGCAACGCGACCATCGAGGCCAGCCCGTAGGCGCGCGCCGCCTCGCGCCACGGCGCGAACGACGGGTCCGTCTCGAGGCAATGCACGGCGACCGGCTTGCCCGATCGGATGCAGCGCCCGCTCGGCCCGAGGCCCGATCCGGACTCGTCCCACGTGAGATCGAGCCGCGCCCCGTACGCGGCCCCTCTTCCGAACGACGAGACGATCCGGACGCTCCGCGCGGCGTCGTGCTGGGCGAAGCCGATCCACGCGAGGGCGAAATCGCCCTTCTCCGTGCAGACCCGGCCCACGGCCTCGAGCAGCGCCTCGGCGCTGTCGGTCCGGCCCATCGCGTCGTGGATCGCCGCCAGCAGCCGCAAGGCGCGGTTCGCTCGGCGCAGGCTCTTCGTTTCGTGGTCGAGGAGGTACGCGCAGCTCGGTGAGCACGGCGGATCGCGAGGCGCTTGCCCGAGGGCCTGCTCGATCTCGCCTGCGCGCAGGCGGAGCTCGTTGAGCTCGGCGGTGAGCGCCTCTCGCGTTCTATTCCCCATGCGAACGCAGCCACCATACCGCGCCCGGGTCACGGCGTCCGGACCTCGCGCCGGGCTGTCCGTGCAGGCCGATCCCGATCGGAGAGAGAATCGAGCGTCGCGTGGTCAACGCACCCGATCCCGGGCCGCCGCGCCCGGCCTCGGGAGCGAGCTCCAGGGCGCCTGCTCCGCGAGCCGTGTGGCGGGCGCAGGGGGCCTCGGGCCGCCGCCGGGCAGGCGTCGGCGTTCCTGCCCAGCGATGCCGGGTACGCATTCACGGGCGCCGCGCCGCGGACCGAGGAAAGCGCCAAGGACGGGCGAGGACGCCAAGCGAGAGGTAGGAGAGGCGGGCCCTGCGGGGCCGGAGGCCGGCAGTCGGAGGCGCCCTGCGTGGACGCGCAGGCTCGCGGCAGCCCGCATCTTCCCGTGGCGCTCTTGGCGTCCTTGGCGTCCTTGGCGCCCCTTTCGGTCCCCATCCATCCGCTCCACGGCCTTGCGAGCCAGGCAGCCGACGACGCGCGAACCGGGGGCCGTGAACGCGTACGACGCCGGACGGCGTCCGCGGCTCGGGCCGGCCGCGCGACAACCCGGTCGCGACGGGTGCTAGCCTCGCGCCCGGACCATGATGAACATCGACGCCGCGTTCGACGGGGGAAGCATCGAGGTGGTCGCCGATCGAGGCGATGGGGCGTTCGAGCTCGCGCTGCGGCCCGATACGAACGCCGAGGACTTCCGCCAGTGGTTCTGCTTCACGCTGCGCGGGGCCCGCGGTCAGGCGTGCACGCTCACGATCGGCAACGCCGGCCAGGCCACCTACCCCGACGCCTTCGAGGGCTACCGCGCCACCGCGTCATACGACGGGCGGCGCTGGTTCCGTGTGCCCACGAGCTTCGACGGCGAGCGCCTCGTCGTCTCGCACACGCCGCGCGCCGATCGCGTCACGTACGCCTACTTCGCGCCGTATCCGTGGGATCGCCACGAGAAGCTCCTGCGCCGGGCGAGCCGCGCGCCCTGGGTCACGGTGCGCACGATCGGCGCGAGCGTCGAGGGGCGGGCGATGGGGCTCGTCGTCGTCGGCGAGCCGGGCGACGGCAAGCTGCGCATCTGGGTGACGGCGCGCCAGCACCCGGGCGAGACGATGGCCGAGTGGTTCCTGGAGGGCCTGATCACGCGGCTTGCCGACGAGGACGACGAACACGCGCAGGCGCTGCTCGGTCGCGCGGTCTTCTACCTGGTGCCGAACATGAACCCCGACGGCGGCGTGCACGGGAACCTGCGCGCCAACGCGGCGGGGAGGAACCTGAACCGCGCCTGGCTCGATCCGTCCGCGGAGACCTCGCCCGAGGTGCTCTGCGTGCGCGAGGAGATGGAGCGCACCGGCGTCGACCTCTTTCTCGACGTGCACGGCGACGAGCGCAACCCGTACTGCTTTCTCGCCGGCTGCGAGGGCAACCCGGGCTATTCACCGCGCCTGCGCTTCCTCGAGAACGTCTTCGAGCAGAGCCTCTGCGCCCACAACTCCGACTTTCAGGACGAGTACGGCTACGACCGCGACGAGCCCGGCGGCGGCGATCTGCGCACGGCCGGCAACTGGGTGGGTGAGCGCTTCGATTGCCTGTCGTACACGGTCGAAATGCCATTCAAGGACAACGCCATTGCGCCCGATGAAGAGAGCGGCTGGTCGCCCGAGCGATCGATGCACCTCGGCGCGTGCGCCCTCGATGCGGTCGCGGACACGCTCGATCGGCTCCGCGGCGAGATCCCGTTCGAGACTGACAGCGAGGGCGACGACGAGGGCGACGGCGAGGGCGAGGGCGAGGGCGACGACGACGACGAGGGCTGACCTCTCGGCGTCGACCGCGCAGCGGGCCCTGGATCCGCCTCGGCTCACCTGGATCGCGCGCCCGCGCGGGCGTGCGGCGGACCGGCGGCGGATCGCCGACTCTCGTCCGGCCGCGCGGGGGTACGGCGCTTGCTCCGCGCCGCGCCCCATGACGCCCCACGCGACGATCCGCCCTGCGACCACGCTGCTGCTCCTCTCGGCCCTCGCGCTCGCGGCGGGGTGCGGATCGAGCGTCGAGGAGGCCGGCGCCGGGACGACGCAGGCGACGACCTCGGGGCTCGGTGGGGCAGGCGGCACGGGCGGTGCGGGCGGGGCGACGGGCGGCGGCGGAGCGTCCGTGGGCGGTCAGGGGCAGGGAGGCGCAGGCGGCGCGGGCACCGGTGGCGGTGGCGCAGGCGGCGCGGCGACGTCCGCGGGCGGCTCGGGCGGCTCGGGCGGCTCGGGAGGCGCGGGAGGCGCGGGAGGCAGCCCATTGCCGCCGCCGTTCGCGATTGGCCACGTCTTCCTCGCCGGCTCGCGCAACGCCGAGGTCTTCGAGTACGACGCCGACCTCCAGCTCGTCACGCACTGGACCGACCCGCACTTCGGCACCGTGCTCCCGTTCCCGGGGCAGAACCTCTCCATCGGCCCGGCCGGCATGGTCTTCGACGTGAACGGGCACCTCGTCGTCGCGTCGCACGACAGCTTCTGCGTGTTCTCGGCGCCCGGGCAGCTCCTCGCCTGCCACGCGAAATTCGCCCCGGAGGCGACGGAGAACGTGATCTTCGACGCGAAAGGGCGCCTCTACACGACGACGGCGACCGGCGGCACGAACGTGATTCGCGTCTACGACGCCGACTACAACTACCTCGACTCGCACACGCTCCCGACCGACAACCTCACGGGCGTCACCTGTGATCCGAAGGGCGACCTCTACATCGCGAGCCAGACCGGCGGGACGAGCCTCGTCTACAAGGTCGACCGCGACACGTTCACGGTGCTCGACACCCTCCCGATCCAGGGCGTCGCCGAGGGCTTGCAGTTCGCGTCCGACGGCAACCTGCTCGTCGCGCTCGATGGCGGGCTCGGCGTGCAGCGCGTGCACCCGTCGTCGCCGACCGTCGTCGTGAGCACGATCTCGGACCCCGAGCTCACCTGGGCCGTGCCGATCACGACCGACGAGGGCGACCGCGTGTACACGGCCGACTACGAGAACGGCTCCGGCACCGCGCCCGCCGACCTGTTCGTGTTCGACGCGAAGGGCGTCCTCGTCGCCTCGCACCCGAAGTCGGAGGTGTGGGGGCCGTTCGGGATGGTCGTCGCCGGCGCGGTGCTGCCGTGCGGCGCCTACCACCACTGATCGGGCGCCGTCCGATCGGAACGCGCGGGTCGTCCGCCTCGAGGCCGATCAGCCGAACAGGAACGCGATCGCCTTCGGCAGCCGCCGGCGCCAGTGCTTCTCGGCGTGGGTGCCCTTGGCGTCGGGGCGCCACAGGACGTGATCGGCCGGGAAGCCGCGGCGCAGCAGCAGCTCGTGCATGCGCTGGGCGTGAGCGGCGATGACGCCCTTCGCCTCGCGTCCGCCGGCGTCGAGGTAGACGCGCGTCCTCCAGGGGACGGGCGTGGCCTCGGCGAGCGAGAAGATCGCGCCGTCGCCGACGAAGAGCGACGGGGACATGGCCATCGCTCCGCCGAAGACCGCGGGGCGCGTGAGGTGCGCGTAGAGCGCGGCGAGGCCGCCGAGCGACGACCCGCCGATGACGTTCGCCTCCGGCTCGGTGCGCAGGGCGACGCGACCGCGCACCGCGGGGATCACGACGTCGACGATCGCCGTGAGGAACGCCTCCGCCCCGCCGCCTCGATCTCCGAGGCGGTAGGGAGTGAGCTCGTCGAGGCGGCGATCGCCGCCGTGGTCGATGGCGAGGATCACCGGCGCGACGGTCTTCTTGCGCGCGGCGTAGCGATCGACCGCCTCGTGGGCGTGCCAGCCGCCGGCGTAGGACCCCTCGTCGCCGAGGACGTTCTGGCCGTCGAAGAGCCAGAGCGCCGGGCGAGGGCGATCGGGCGCGTAGAGGGCGGGGAGGAACGCGCGGACGCGGCGCGCGGGGTGGGCGCCGGGCAGGCGGAACACCCCGAGATCGAGCAGGGTGCCGCGGGGGACGGGGAGCAGGCGCGGCATGGCGGCGGCGGAGTGTGGCGCAGCTCGCCGCGGAGGCCAGCCATTGCGTGGCCGTCGGCGGGCCGCTTCGGGACGCCCGGCGCCGAGCTCGCGCGACCGGCGGGCCGAACCGGCGTCCGGGCCTGGGCGACCCCGATCGCCCTGTCACCGCGTACGACGGGCCACGCCCACAACGCGCTGCCACCGTAAGCGCGATCACCGTGGCAGTCGCTCGGCCGTACGTCCGCGCGGTGGCGGGCGTACCCTCGGGATCGCCATGCGCACCCTCGCCCTCTCCGCCCTGATCCCGGTCCTCGGCCTCCTCGCTTGCGGCTCGGACACCGCCGCGACCTCCGCCACCGCGGGCGGAGGATCGACGTCGACGGCGGGGGCCGGCGGCGCGACCGGGTCGGGCGGCGCGACGACGTCCTCGAGCGGCCACGGCGGCGCGGGCGGCGCGGGCGGCGCGACGACCACGACGCCGATCGGGTCGGGCGGCGGGGGAGGCGCGACGACCGGCGGATCGGGCGGATCAGGAGGAACGGGCGGATCGAAGTCGAGCGCCGCCGTGGCGATCGCGGCCAAGCTCGGGCGTCCGCCGCGCTTTCTCGTCGGGATGGGCAACGACCTCGTCGGCGCGGAGGGCAACTGGGATCAATCGAAGTGCCCGATCTACGGCCTCGGGCCGACGCTCGACCTCCACTATGCGTACCTCGTGGGCCTCCCGGGGCAGGGCGGCTGGCCCGACTGGAACCAGGGGGGCGCGTTCGTGAACCTCATCACCGACACCTCGGACGCGAAGGGCGTGGTGCCGATGTTCACGCTCTACGCGATGGCGGCGTGGGGGGACGGCAACCTCGTCGGGCTCGGCGACGACGGCTTCATGGGCGCTTACTGGCAGGGAGCCAAGCTGCTCTTTCAGCGATTGGCCATCTTCGGCAAGCCGGCCGTCGTGCACTTCGAGCCGGATTTCTGGGCGTACGCGCAGCAGCAGTCGGGCGGCGATCCGACGAAGACGAAGGTGCGGATCGCGGGCCTCGTCCCCGAGTGCGCCGGGCTGCCCGACGACCTGACGGGCTTCGGCCGCTGCCTCGTCACGCTCGCGCGCGCCGGCGCCCCGAAGGCCGTCGTCGGCATGCACGCCTCGCGGTGGGCGGGCCCGGCGGCGGACACGGCGGCGTTCCTCGCTGCCATCGGCGCGGGCGAGGCCGACGTGATCTTCGCCGACCTGCTCGATCGCGACGCCGGTTGCTTCGAGGCGCACGTCGACCCGAGCTGCCAGCGCAACGACGGCCCCTGGTACTGGGACGAGACCAACCAGGCGAGCCCGAGCTTCCACGAGTACTTCGCGTGGTCGAAGGCCATCTCCGACGGCCTCGCGAAGCCCACGATCTGGTGGCAGATCCCGTTCGGCGTCCCGAGCTCGCAGCCCGGCGGCACGCCCGGCCACTACCGCGACAACCGCGTGAAGTACCTCTTCGACCACGTGGACGAGCTGGTCGCGGCCGGCGGCGTCGGCGCCGCGTTCGGGACGGGCGCGGGCAACCAGACCTTCGTGACGACCGATGGAGGCCAGTTTCAGAAGGCGGTGACAGGGTATTTCGCGGCGCCCGTGCCGCTGCCGTGAGGGGCGCGCGGCGCGCAGCAAGGCGCTGCCCTCCGTGCCCTCGCGCGACCGGCCCCCGCTTCCGCAGCGAACACCCGTGGGGACGGAATCACCGCCGAGCGTCCGGCGGCAGCTCCGGGACGGCCGGCTCGAAGCCCGTCTATTCTCCCTTTGCAGTGAGCCTCCGCCCCGGCCGGAGGCCATTTCAGCCCACGTTGTGCCTGGTTAAATGGCGTCGCTCCTGGCAGATTGGTCTCCGTGAGCCGCGAGCCGTCGAGGACTACCCACCACCCCCGGGGGCGATCGGCGCCGAGCCCGGGGACCTCGTCGGGGTCGAGCGGCGAAGCCGGTCGCCGCGCGGCGATCGCGGGCGCGGGTTGATGGGACCCGCTCGATGAGGCTCGACCTCCGCACGCTCGGCGTCGTCCTCATCCTGAGCGTCTCGCTGCAGACGTTCGCGCTCGCCATGCAGTGGCGCGTGAGCCGGGACCGGCCCGGTCCGGGGTGGTGGGCGCTCGGGAGCGGAGGCGTCGCGCTCGGCCTCGCGCTGCTCTATCTCCGGGAGCCGCTGCACCTCGGGCCCTTTCTGTTCGTCGTGAGCGCGATCGTGTGGATGGGCAGCCTCGCGTGCCTCCACGCCGGGGTGCTGCGTTTCCTGGGCCAGCCGGCCCCCGCGGGCAGGGTGCTCGGGCTCGTCGCCGGGGCGGCCGCGCTGACCGCCGGCTTCATTTTCCTCGGCGACCACCTGGCGTACCGGCGCGGCGTCCTCAGCCTGTTCGGGACGGCCTTCTCGCTGCTGATCGCGCGAACCCTGCACGTCCACCGGGCAACTCCGCCGTCACGCCCGGCGCGCGCGCTCCTGGCCACCTTTCTCGGGTGCGGAGCGTTTCTCGTCCTGCGAAGCGTCGCCAACTTCACGGCCGACGTCGAGGGGGACGCGCTGACAGGCGGCCTGCTCCCCTGGCTCCTCCCCCAGACGGTGCCGGCCCTGGCCATTCTCGTCGTGTCGACGCTGTGGACCTTCGGCTTTCTCCTCATGGTCAGTCAGCGAGTGACCCTCGAGCAGCGGGAGGCGAAGGAGAACCTCGAGCAGATCTTCCACACCAGCCCCGACATGGTCCTCCTGTCTCGGCTGACCGACGGCTGCGTCGTCGAGGTCAACGAGCCGTTCCTCGCCGGCCTCGGCTTCGTCCGCGACGAGGTGATCGGCAAGACGACCGCCAGCCTCGGCCTCTGGCACGACCTCGAAGCCCGCCGGCAGATGGCGGCGCGGCTCCGCGATGGGGAGTCGTGCGCCGACGAGGAGGCCGTCTGGCAGCGGAAGGACGGCCACCGGTTCGTGGCTCGGATATACGCCAAGACGCTGCATTTGCAGGGCGTCCCGCACATCATCAGCCTCACTCGAGACGTCTCCGATCAGAAGCGCAGCGAGCAGGAGATCCGCAATCTCGTCCACGAGCTCGAGGTCGAGCGCGACCACGCGCAGGCGAGCGCTCGGTCCGACAGCCTGACGCAGATCGCGAATCGCCGGGCGTTCGACGAGGCGCTTCGGGTCGAGTTCTATCGACTCAAGCGCTCCGGGGCGCACAAGCTGTCGCTCCTCCTGCTGGATGTCGACCATTTCAAGGCGTACAACGACCTCTACGGTCACCCCGCGGGCGACGCTTGCCTGCGACGCGTCGCGGCCGCGCTCCGGACCGTGGTCAAGCGCGCTCCGGACGTGCTCGCCCGCTATGGCGGCGAGGAGTTCGCCGTCATTCTCCCCGACACCGACGGCCCGGGCATGCTCGCCGTGGCGGAGTGCATCCGAGCCGTCATCGAGGGGCTCGCCATCGCGCACCAGGGATCCGCGACGGCGAAGGTCGTGACGGTCAGCGTGGGCGCGGTGAGCCTCACGGCGCGCGACGTCGCCGACCCGGAGAGCGTCCTGGCCCTCGCGGACAAGGCCCTCTATCGGGCCAAGGACCTCGGGCGAAACCGAGTCGAGGCCGACGTCGCGACCGCGCCGGCGACGGATCCGAGAGCCGCGCCGGAGGGCCTGGTGCGGCTCGTGTGGCGCTCGGGGGCCGAGTCCGGGCACGCCACCATCGACGCCCAGCACAAGGCCCTGTTCGAGGCGTCGAACGACCTCCTGTCCGGGCTGGTCGAGGGCTGCAGCAAGAGCGAGTGCTCGGCGCTTCTCGAGGCGCTTCGGGTGGGCCTCGAGGTCCACGTCCGCGACGAGAACGCCATCCTGCGAGCCGTCGGCTATCCGTCCGCCGACTCGCACGCGCGAGCCCACGAGGCGATCCTCGTCAAGGTCGGCGAGATCCTGGCGCAGCACGCGAAGGGCGAGCTCCCGATCGGCGAGGTGTTCGGCTTCCTCGCCCACGACGTCGTGGCCCAGCACATGTTCCAGGAGGACGCGAAGTTCTTTCCCTACCTCCGCGATCACAGGTCGAGCGTGAGCTCGTAGGGCTGCGAGGCGCTGTAGCCGCCGTTCGCGCCCCAGACGGCGACCCAGTACGTGCCGGCGTCGACCGAGAGGTCCGCGCCGCCCAGGTACGATCCGACCTCGTAGGCGCCGCCGCTGCCGTCCTCGGCGTAGAACGAGAACGCGGCGTCGTAGGGTGCCGAGAGCGAGATCGAGATCGTCGTCGAGGTCGGCGCCTCGACGCGGAACCAGTCGTGATCCCAGGACTTCGTCACGTGGCCCGACGTCGTGCCGAGGCAGAGGTCGTTCGACTGCGCGCGCGTGTCGTTCGGCTCGGCCTCGCTGCCGCAGCCGATCGGCGGTGCGGGCGGCTCGACGCACTGCCCGCCTTCGCAGCTCTCGCCCGCGCCGCACGTCCCGCAGACGTCGCCGCAGCCGTCGTCGCCGCACGACCTGCCGTCGCACGTCGGCGTGCACGTGCCGGGGTCCGCGCCGCCAGCGCCGCCGCCGCCCACTCCGCCCGGGTCGGCGCCACCGACCCCACCCGGGTCGGCGCCGCCCTCGCCACCGTCGTGCGACAGATAGGAATCGATCCACGGCGCCGAGAGGTCGACGCGCGTCGAGCTGCCGTAGCTCACGCAGCCCTGCTCGCCGTAGCTCGTGATGCCGATGACGACGTCCTTGCCGTTCACCCTCAGGAACGTGGGTCCGCCGGAGTCGCCCTGGCACGTCGTCTGTCCCGCTTTGCCGATGTTCACGACGCCCTGCTCGAGCCCGGCGAGGGTCGTGTCGATCGCGCGCTTCAGGCCCGATCCGGTGCCGGCCCAGCCGTCGTCGTTGCCGAAGCCGACGACGTGCACAGGCTTGCCGACGTCGCCCTTCGTGAGCGGCGCGCGGTTGATCTCGATTGGCGCGGTCGGCGCGTCCTCGGCGAGGAGGAGCACGGCGGCGTCGTGGCCCGCTGCGATGTTGTCGGTCCTCATGTAGTCCGGGTCGTGGTGCCACGAGGCGACCTGGACGTAGTCGCTCGCGCTCGCTTTGCTCTGGTCCTCGCCGAACATCACGCGGATCGTGGTGCCGTTCGTCGCGTCCTCGACGCAGTGGGCGGCCGTGAGCACCACGCGCTTCGCGATGACGGTGCCGGTGCACCACCAGCCCAGGTTGCCCTGCTCGGCCTTCATCAGCACGACCGACGGGTCGCCGTGGTCGACCTTGCCGCCGATGATCGGAGCGGTGCGCGGGGTCGTGTCCTCGGAGGACGTGGGCTCTGCGGCGGGGGCGCAGGCGGCGAGGATGAGGGAGGCGAGGGCGAGCGGGTTGCGAAGGTTCATCGAGGGCTCCGTGGGAAGGGGGTGACCTCGCCCATCGCAGGCGCCGTGCCAGCGCCGCCGTCGGGCACAAATCGCGAGTATTTGCCGCGTTTCGCCCGTTCGCAACACGCCGGGCGCCCGCGCGCGGCGCCCGGGTGCCGACTCGAGTCGCCACCTGCCCAATCGAGTGGTCACGCGCCGCGATCGGGTGACGGCCCGCGGCGTGGGCGGTCCTTCCGGATCGTACGCAATCGAGGCCGGGAGGACCGCACGAGTCTTGGGCTTCGACAATGACACCGTGATTCGGCCGGCCGTGCGGGTCGTCGAGGTCATGGACGAGCTCGCCAACGACCGTTCACCCGGACGGGGATCGACGGCCGCGCGCGTCACCGTCCGACCGGTGGAGGCCGTCCTCGCGACCCCGTGCGTGAAGCTCGACCCCGCGTCGCCGTCGAGACCGGCCGACGACCACGCGGCGTCGCGAACGAGGCGACCGCGCCGGCTCCCCGCCCGGCGGCGGGGATTCTCCGCGGAAGGGGCGTGCCGGCAGGATCGAGGCGGATCCGGACGATCGACGAGGCCCGGGGCGCGCCGGCGTGGGAAATCGCCCCGACCGCTCGACGACGCGAAGGTTTCCCGGTCGGCCGGGCGATAAGGAGGATGCCCATGCGCGCCCCGGCCCCTCTCCACCTCGCCCGCCTCGGCGCCGCCGCCCTGGTGGTCGCCCTCTTCACGCTCGCGGCGAGCTGCTCGCGCACCTCGCTCGGCCCCGAGGACCTCTCGCTCGACGCCGGGCCCGGGACGTGCGCCGCCGTCACGTGCGCCTCGCTCCACGCGAGCTGCGGCACGGTCGAGGGCGCCTGCGGGCCCGTGTTCTGCGGCAAGTGCGACGCGCCCCGGACCTGCGGCGGCGGCGCCGATCCGCACGCGTGCGACTGCCCGAGGACGACCTGCGCCGAGGCCGGCGCCGAGTGCGGCCAGATCCTCGACGGCTGCGACGGCGTGATCGAGTGCGGCGCGTGCCGGCCCGGAGAGATCTGCGGGGGCGGCGGCCCCAACCGCTGCGGCCCGAGCCCGTGCACGCCGACCTCGTGCGCGGCGCAGGGCGCGGGCTGCGGCAAGGTGTCGGACCGCTGCAGCAAGGTCGTCGAGTGCGGCGGCTGCGCGGCGCCTGACACCTGCGGCGGTGCGGGGGTCGTCAACCAGTGCGGCTGCACGCCGATCGGCTGCTCCGAGCTCGGCGCGGACTGCGGCGCCGTGGGCGACACCTGCGGCGGCACGCTGCACTGCGGCACTTGCGCGCTGCCGCAGTCGTGCGGCGGGGGCGGCCTCGCCAACCGGTGCGGGTGCTCCCCGACCTCGTGCGCCGCGGAGGGCGCGCGTTGCGGGCAGATCCTCGATCGGTGCGGCGGGGTCCTGAGCTGCGGCGGCTGCGACGAGCACGGCCACGGCAAGCCGAAGTCGGTGTGCGTGGGCGTCGGGCCGACCGTGTGCTCCGAGGAGGACGAGACCTGCATGCCCTCGACGTGCGCCAAGATGGGCGCCGAGTGCGGCCCGACGAATGACGGCTGCGCGCACATCATGCCGTGTGGCGACTGCCAGGCTCCGGCGACCTGCGGCGGCGGCGGCGTGCAGAATCACTGCGGCTGCACGCCGATCACGTGCGGCGACGTCGGCGCGACCTGCGGCCAGCTCCCCGACGGCTGCGGCGGAGCCCTCGAGTGCGGCGCGTGCCTCTCGGGCGAGGTGTGCGGCCCGAAGCACGTTTGCACCAAGTGAGTCGCGGCGGGGCGCCGGGGCCGACCTGCGACCGATCCCCGCCGTCGTCCGGCACGGCGACCCGAGGCGCGCGCGCCTCGAGGTGACCGGGCGCCCGGCTCGGGCTGCGACCAGGGGACCGTTCGCCGCACCGCGCGGCGCTGGCGTCGCCGTCGAGGTTGGTGCGACTATCCACCGGTCATGCCGAACGACCTCGCGGGCAAGCTCCTCGTCATCACCGGCGCGAATACCGGCATCGGCCAGGCCACGGCGGAGATCCTCGCCGCCCGCGGCGCCCGCGTGGTGCTCGCCTGCCGGTCCGAGGACAAGACCCGGCCGGTGATCGACAACCTCCGCGCGCGCGGCGGCGACGCCGAGTTCCTCTCGCTCGACCTCGCCTCGCTCGCCTCGGTGCGATCCGCCGCCGAGGCGCTGCTCGCGGCGGGCCGCCCCATCGACGTGCTGATCAACAACGCGGGCCTCGCGGGCCTGCGCGGCGTGACGAAGGACGGCTTCGAGCTCACCTTCGGGACGAACCACCTCGGCCACTTCCTCTTCACCGTGCTGCTCGCGCCGCTGCTCTGCGCCGCGCCGGGCGCGCGCATCGTCAACGTGTCGAGCACGTCGCACTACCAGGCGAAGGGCATCGACTTCGACGCGCTCCGCGCCCCGACGCCCTCGGTCACCGCGCTGCCGGAGTACGCCGTCTCCAAGCTCGCCAACGTGCTCTTCACCGCCGAGCTCGCGCGGCGCCTCGGCCCGCGCGGCGTCCACAGCTACGCCCTGCACCCGGGCGTCGTCGCCTCCGACGCCTGGAGGCAGATCCCCTGGCCCTTCCGCTCGATCATCAAGCTGTTCATGATCACGAACGAGCAAGGCGCGGCGACGAGCGTCCACTGCGCGACCTCGCCCGAGGTGAAGGACCACGACGGCCGCTACTACGACGACTGCCGCGAGAAGAAGCCGAGCCGCCTCGCGCGCGACCCGGACCTCGCGCGCGCGCTGTGGGAAAAGAGCGTCGAGTGGACGGGATCCGACCTCGGCGATTGAGGCCCGGCGGGGCCCTTCAGGGCGTCAGTGGCCCCGGATCGGTGCAGTACCCCGAGAGCTCCACGTACGCGCGCCCCTTCGCGTCGCCCTCGACCGAGCAGGTGCCCTCCCAGTAGATCGGCGTCGAGCTCCAGACCTCCTGGTCGGCGACGAGCGGCGTCAAGGTCAGGTGCTGGTCGAGGACGCGCACCTTCCACCCCGCCGGGTAGGTGCAACCCGTGTGCGGGCTCTTCCAGCTGCCGAGCGAGGTCGCCTCGAACTGCGAGGCGTCGAGCGCAGTCGTCACGCAGTCGGCGTCCGTCAGCGTCGCGCCCACGACCACCGGTCCGCTCGCGTCGCGCACCGTGAAGAGCATGACCTCCCGGTTGTCGTCGAGCTCGAGCGCGAACCAGTCCCAGCCGCGGTCGACGGCCACGCGGATGTCGCCGTACTGGTGGTCGAACCACGCGCTGCCGGTGACGGCCAGCGTCTCGTCGCCGACCGTGAGCGTGCCGGCGGCGGCCATGCGCTCGCGGGAGTAGTAGTACGTGTAGCCACCGAACGAGTAGTCCGTGTAGCCGTCGACGTCCTGGAGCGTGGGGCGCTTGGTCGCCTCGAGGGCCAGATCGAAGGAGTAGCCGGCGCCCTCGCCGTGCAGCGCGTCGCGCCCGCCGCCGCCCTTCGCGGTCTGCTCGTCGAGCGCGTAGTCATAGCCATTCGGCCGGAGCGGCATGTCCCACGTCGCGACGCGCGCGAGGTGGTGGAACGCCCCGCCCGCGACGTCGGTCACCGCCGAGTGGACCATCGTCGCGCGAATGCCATTGATGCGCGCGCGGAAGAACACCTCCTCGAAGCCGAACCAGCGCCCGTCCGAGGCCTGGAGGTGCCCAGTCCAGTACCACCACTCCATGTTCTCGTCGTGCGCGCCGTCGTCCTTCGGCAGCGACACGCGCGGGCTCGCGAGCGGCGCCGGGCACGAGCCGTTCGTCTGCACGCCCGCGTCGACCCTCGGCGGGCCGCTCGCGCCCCCGGCGTCGGTGACGTCGGCCGTCGTGCCGGCGTCCGGTGAGCACGCGGCGAGCGTGAGGGTGATCGTCGCGAGTCCGGCGGTTCGAAGCACGTGGCACCTCGGGGGCTGGTCCCGGCGCGGGTATCACGGGCGGTATCGGCGCACAATCCGCCGTCGCCCCCCGCAGGGTCCGACTCCCGAGGTGCTCGTCGCCGTGCCCCTCGCGTCCGCGGCGCCTGCCGGCTCGCGAGGCCGCGAAAGCTCGCGTGGACGGTCGCCGGCGCGGGCGTGGCCGGGTGGTTGGCCGCGCGCCGCCGGAGGGAATAACCTGCCGCCGATGGCCTTTCTGGGATGGATCCGTTCGCTGCTCGCGCGCCTCGGGCTGGGCGGAGACGAGCGGCCGGCCGCCGCGATCGTCGCCTCGCCGAAGTCGACCCCGCCCGCGCGGCGGGCCGCCAAGCGACGGAAGGCGACGCCGCTCGCCGAGGAGCTGCTCCGGGTCGACCTCTTCGAGGGGAGCGATTTCGCGGCGACGGCGCGGGTGCCGCTCGGCGACGCGGATCGCGACCAGGTCGAGCGCGTCTGCGTCGCCCTCCGCGCGCGCTTCGACGGGTCGAAGATCGAGGCGCAGCCGTTCCCCTCGCGCGCTTCGCGCATCTTCGCGTTGCTCGAGGACCCGGACTTCGACGTCGAGCGCCTCGTCCAGCTCACGCAGCGCGACCCCGCCCTGTCGGCGAGCATCCTGCGCGTCGCGAACTCGGCGGCGTCGGCGAGCCGGGTCGAGGTCGAGAGCCTGCGCGAGGCGATCGTCCGCGTCGGCGCCGAGACGGTCGCCGGCGTCGCGGCGGCCCTCTCGACGCGCGCGGTGTTCGACGCGGGGGCCAAGGGCGCGCGCGGCGTGCTGCGCGACGCCTGGGCGCAGGCCTGGCTGCACTCGGTCGCGAGCGGGTTCGCGGCCGGCACGACGTGCATCGCCCTGCGCCGCGGGGATCTCGAGCGGTGCTTCCTCGGGGGGATGCTCCACGACATCGGCAAGACCTTCGCGCTGCGGGACCTGTCCGCCGTGTGGCGCGAGCTCGGCCTGCCGGGCACGCCGAGCCTCGCGGTCGTCTCCGCCGCGCTCGAGGACGTGCACGTCGAGTTCGGCGGCGCCGCCGCCCGCGCCTGGAAGCTCCCGCCCTTTCTGGTCGAGGCCTGCGAGAAGCACCACCAGGTCACGAAGGAGAGCGACGGCGAGCTGGCCATGATCACCCTGGCCTCCGGGCTCGTCGACCTCCACCTGTCGCCGTACTACCGCGACGGCGCGGAGGACGAGGTGCGCGCCGCCGCCGAGAAGCTCGGCGTGGATCCGTTCGCCCTGCGGGCATTTCGGGCCGAGGTTCGAACCAACGTCGAGAAGGCGCGATCGCTCTGAGCCGCGCGGCCTCGGGCGCGTCGCTCGGAGGCCGGCACGGTCACCCTGCGGACCGCGCGCCCTGCCCGCGGCGGGCGCGACGCCGCCGCAACCCGATCAAGACCCCGAAAGCGACCGCGGCCGGTGGCGCCCCGCCGCCGCTCGATCGCGCGCGCCCGTACGCGCAGGCCGATCCGGCGATGGCGCCATCGTCGCCGCCGGCGCCGCCGCGCGCGGGGATGCCGCCACCGTGGCCCCACGCCGCCGATCCGCCCGCGGGACCGCCCCACGCGCCGCCCGCGCCGCTTCCGGCCTGTCCCGCTGCGCCGCCCGCCCCCGCGGGCGCGTCCGGGGCGTCGTCGAGCACGAAGACGGCGGCGCCGCCGCCCCGGAACAGGAAGGGAGCAGGGCGCCAGTCCTTGCCCTTCGGACGTGCGTAGACGTCGGCGGCCGCCATGGCCTCGATTGCGCCGCCGAGCTTCCACGCGGCGAGCGACCCCGGGTCGGTCACGTGGCGGCGGACGTCGCCGTCCACCACCCACACCTCCGGGGTGCCGTCGTCCGCCTGGACGACCCTGGGAGCGTCGGTGAGCGCGGGGCCGTCGGCGTAGGCGATCACCGTCGCGTCGGTCAGCGGGGCCACGTCGAGCAGGTCGAACCTCCAGGCGTCGAACGAGGCGGCGCTCGCCACCCAGCGCTTCACGCCACCCGGAGGGTCGAGCGGCAGCGTCGCGCGAGGGCAGGTGACCGTCCTCGGGCTGTTTGGCAGCATCGAGTTGTCGCCTCCGCTCGAGTCGATGCCGTAGGCCCACACGGGGTGCGGCTGCTCGTCGAGGAAGGCCGCGGGGAGGGGGATCCCGTAGCCGTGGTCGCACGACCCGATCGCGCCGCAGAGGTCGGGGCGGGGGAGGCTCGCGTGCGTCGCGCGCGCCTTGGCGCCGGGCTGCCCCGGCTGCGCGTCGAAATAGACATGCACGTCGATGCCTTGATCCGGCGTGTCGGGATCCTGCGACCAGCCCTGCACGAGGTCGCACCGGGCCTCGTCGAGCGCGCCAATCGGCGGCGCGTTGCACGGCGTGATGTCGACGAAGCGAATCGGGTGGAACGTCTGGATGTAGCCGTCTCCGACCCCGAAATCGCTCCGATGGGCGGTCGTGGTGCCCACGTCGGCGTAGCAGGTGCTCTCCTGATAGACGAAGAACGTGTCGGCGCCGGTCCACCCGCCGAAGAGCATGATGTGCCCGTCGCTGTTGAGGGCGTCGCCGGGGAGCAGGTCGTAATGGGACCCGAGCTCGTACGAGACGGAGGTGTCGAAGGGCGCGTATCCGAGCGTCGTTCGCCCCGAGTACTGGTTGGCCGTCGAGACGTTCCACGTCGCCGAAACGAAGCCCGAGCAGTCCGATCGCCAGCAGGCGGCCGCCGGTCGCAGCGGGTCGGAATAGCAGTAGTTCGAGGAGCAGTAAGAGCCGTAGATCCCCTGCGAGTACGGCACGCCGGCGGCGACCCACGACTCGGCGTCCTTCAGGACCTCGCAGCGCGTGAGCGCGATCGCCGGCGCGGCGTGCGCGAGGACCCCGCCGATCGCGGCGCAGGCCGCGAGGCGACGGAGCGCGCGGACCCGGCGGGGAGGCGCGGGGGCGACCGCGGGCGTCGGGAGCAGCGGCCGAGTCGTCATCGTGGGGCCACGGTATCACGCACGGTCGCCGCCGCCTCGCCCGGCGTGCGCCACGCGCCGTCGCCGGGTGCGGGGCGCAACGGGGGGAACGTCGGTGGACCCGGACCGCTGCGCCCCCGCCTTGCGGCGACGGCCTCAGTCCGCGGTCGGCGGCGCCTCGCTCACCTGGTGGATCGTCCAGCTCTCCGTGCCGGAGCTCACGACGCTGCCGAGCATCCGGACGTACTCCTTGTGGGTCGGGTTGCGCTGCATGTCGTGCCAGGCGGCCTCGAACTCGCCCAGCCCGTCGCAGCGCACCTCGAGCTCGACGGTCGCGAGCGAGGCGCCGAGGAAGCCGGACAGGATGCGGACCGATCCGGGCCGCCACCCGATGCGTTGCCCGACCTCGATCTCCCATCGCCGCAGCAGGGCGATGGCTTCTTCCGTCTTGCCGAACTTCGCGGTCAGGTTCCAGCGCGCGACGTACATGGCAGTCCCTCCGTGGTGGCGCCGCCCTCGGGCGGCGTGGGGCGCGTCGGCGCGAGCGCGTGCCGGCGCGCAGGCGGGGGGGATGGCCCCTGCCTGCTGGGCCCCAGGAGACTCGTGCGGCTGCCGCGGGAAAATGCAAGGCGTAATCCTCCAGGCGCGGCGCGCCTTGCCCCCCGTCCGCGTCCGGAGCAAACCCCATGGCCATGACGCGCCTCCCCGCCGCCGACGTCGGCGCCGCGCTCTGCGCGCGCTGCGGCGCCTGCTGCGACGGGACGCTCTTCGACGTCGTCCCCGTCGCGCCCGAGGAGGCCGCCCCGCTGCGCGCTCGCGGGCTCGATCCGTTCCCACGCGATCACGAGGCCGATCTCGTCGTGGCCGCGCCCTGCACGGCGCACACGGGCGCCGGGTGCGCGATCTACGCCGAGCGACCCGGCGCCTGCGCCTCGTACCGCTGCCGCCTGCTGCGCGAGGTCGCCGACGGCGCGGTCTCCGTGGGCCAGGCTCGCGAGGTGATCGGGCGCGCGCGCGCGCTCGCCGACGATCTGCGCTGCCGCGTGGGGGCCGCGCACCTCGGGCTGCGCCGCGCCGTCGAGCTTCGCCGCCTCGAGGGCGCGGTCGACGCGGAGCTCTTCGCCGACGCGGCGGAGCTCGGCGCCCTGCTCGACCGCATCGCGGGCGACTGACTTCCCTGCGCCCGCCGGTCGCCCGGAAGCTCCCGGCGCGCCGCCGCGAGGGGCCTACTTCGGCGTGACGAGCGGCGCCGCGGTGGTCGACCCGGCGCCCCAGAAGCTGAGGCCGTCGGGGGCGCCCGGCATCGCGATGCCCTGGGTCGCGCCCGTCGCGAGGTCGATCTGAAAGAGCGTGCCGGCGTCGTCGAAGCCGTAGGCGACGCCGCCCCAGAAGGCCAGACCGAACACGCTCGAGTGGTCGAGGTGGCCAATCATCGACTCCATGGCTCCGGACTTCGGGTCGACCCGGACGATGCAGTCGGCGCAGTCGCCGCCCTTCACGGTCAGGTACGTGCCGCCGCCGATGACGGACACGAGGTCGCCGCTCGACTGGTAGTCGCCCCCGCCGAGCGACCCCACCGTGGTCACGCTGCCGCTCACCTCGTCGATGCGGACGTAGTCGCTGCCGACGTAGCCGACGAGGGCCTCCTTGGCCGCGTCGAGCGTCCCCTTCGGGACGAACGAGAGCGAGTTCGGGTACGCGCCCGTGGCGACCTGGGTGCACGCGGCGGTCTTCGGATCGATCCGCCACAGGACGTCGAACGTCGTCCCGAACATCACGCCGTCCTTGTCGATGGCGAGATCGATGACGCTCGAGCAACCCTGGAACTCCGCGACGCGCGCCGCCGCCTTCGTGTCCGGGTCGAGCCGGTAGAGCGTGTCCTTGCTGTGGGCGAAGACCTGCGCGACGAGCGGCTTCGGGGCGTCGCCGTCCGACCCGGCGTCGACCGCGATCCCCCCGGGGTCGCCGCCGGTGCCGCCCTGCGCGCCGCCGGATCCCGCGCCCGTCCCGCCGGCGCCGCCCTGGCCGCTCGCGCCTTCGTCGAACGTGCTGGTGGCCGAGGTGGCGGAGCAGCCGCACGCGGTCGCGAGGCCGAAGAGGGCAGTCAGGAGCGCCGTGGGTCGCATGGTGGGGCCTGTTCTCGGTCGGGTGCGTTCGCTTCGGCGTCCGCGGCACCGCGCCGCGGGCCGTCCAGCCCTGCTGCGGCCAATCCTGTCACGGACAGAGGCTCGGCAGCGCGTCGAGCTCCGCGAAGAGCGAGGCGTAGTCCTCGATCCGGCGCCCGCCGTGGGCGGCGTCGTCGTACTGGTAGAAGACGCGGTGATCGAGGGGCTGCACGCCCGCCGCCTCGTAGGCATCGGAGTCCGAGGCCGTGTTGCCGAACGCCCACGCGGGCACCATGCCCTTGCCCGCGACGATCGCGAGCTCGTCGGTCTTGAACGTCACCGCCGCCGCGCCCTTCGCGCCCGTGAGGCCGAGCGTCGTGTGCACGATGCCGGGCGGGAAGCCGTTCACGTCGAGCAGCTCGCGCGTGCGCGGGACGAGCCACTCGGGGCGCGCGGTCAGGTACATCGCGTGATAGCCCTTCTTCGCGAGCTTGGCGAAGGCGGTCGTGGCGCCGGGGTGGACGCCGGGCAGCTCCCCCTTGAGCAGGGCGGTGAACTCGGCGTTCTCCGAGTCGGAGAGCGTGCCATCGACGTCGCTCACGAACACCGGAGTGCCCTTCGGGACGACCTCGACGAACGCCTCCGTGGTGGTCAGATCGCCCTTCATCACGAAGTGCGCGCGGTGGCGGCCGAGCCCGAGCTCCTTGCCTTTCGGTACCTCGAAGAAGACGCGCCCGCCCGAGTCCTCGACGCCCTCGACGGTCGCGTGGGCGTTGTCGCTCGTCGTCGTCGCCGTGCCGAGCAGCTCCCAGCTCGCGCCGCAGTCGCGCAGCACGTAGACGTCGACGTCCTCGTCCTTCAGGTCCTTGTCGGCGAGCCCGTAGGCGAACTTGGCGATGAGCCACTGCGTGTCGCCGGGGTTCAGGAAGAGGTCGCGGCCGCGGTGGTTTGCGCTGCCGGTCGCGACGATGATCGGCGACTGGATGTCGTGCTTCCACGGCGCCGCGGCGCCCGGGTCGGGCGGCGCCGCGTCGCACGCGGGGATCGGCTGGCACCACGCGCCGGGCACCCCGCCCGCGCCGCCGGCGCC
>CAIVJW010000430.1 GCA_903906315.1 uncultured delta proteobacterium
CCGCTGCCGGTGCCGCCCGCGCCCCCGTCGGCCGGGGTCGCCGGGGGCCCGCGCCGATCGGTGGACGACGCGCCGCACGCGGCGCCGGCGAGCACGCCCGCGATCGCGCCGACGCCTCCGAACAGGACCGAAAACCACGCGCGCCGCGACGCCATCTGCACAGGCCTCTCGTTCTCTCTCGCCCGGGAGCGGCGGCACGCGCCCCCACCCCGATCGGGACGCCCAATCCTAGCGCGCCGGGCCCGTTCGGGCCCAGTCGTCAGCCCGGAGTGGGCCGCGTGGCGATGCGCGCGAGGTCGTAGCCGCTCACGATGCCGCGCAGATCGCGCTTCTCGACCGCGAGGATTCGCCGCACCTGCATCGCGATCGCCTGGCCGGCGACCCGATAGATCGGCGTCGCGACGTCGAGGCAGAGCATCTCGTAGCTCATGATCTCCTCGACGGAGGCGCGCCTCCGATCGTGCGGCAGCGCGCGGGCGCGGATGGCCTCGGTGTGCGTGAAGACGCCGACCGGCCAGCGGCCGTCGAGCACCACGAGCCCGCGCACGTTGCCGCCGTCGAGCTTGGCCAGCGCCTCGTCGATGGAGTCGCCTCGATCGACCGTCGTGACGGGGGTGGTCATGACCTCCGAGAGCGGCATCGCCACGCGCAGCTCGAGGATGACCTTCATCACGTCGCGCGTGCTGAGGACGCCCACGATGCGCCCCTCGCGACGGACGAAGACGCGGTGGATGTGGTGCCGGATCATCGCCTCCGACGCCGCGCGGATCGAGTCGCCCTCGTCGACCGCGACGAGCTCCGTCCGCATGATGTCGCCGGCCGACCGGCCCGTCGGCAGCACCGTCCTCGGCGCGCGGCCACCCGCCTCGTCGAACTTCGCGGCCCGTAGCAGGTCCGTGGTCGACACGATCCCGGCCGGCGCGCCGTCTGCCCCCGCCACGGCCACGCACGAGATGCCCCGGTGCTCGAGCACGTGCAGCACGTAGTCGAGCTGGGCGTCGACCGGCACCGACACCAGCGGGGTCGTCATGTACGCGCGTACCGGCGTCGCGAACGGATCGGCCATGGGCGATCCACTACCAGAATCGCACCCCGAGATCGTGCGCCTCCGCGTCGCGCGGGGCGGCTTTGCGCCGGGCGGGTCCAGGCGCCGTCCCTCCCCGGACCCCCGGAAGTCGGGGGGGGGCCTCGCGGCGGCGATCGGCGAAGGAACGCGCGAAACCTGATTCAGAGCCCGGCGAACACGCCGAGCGGGCGGAAGACGCGCGCCGCCCACGCGGCCTCGTTGTGCGGGGCGTCCACGTCCCAGTACGTCGTGAGGTCCTTCGCGCCGTAGCCGAGGTCGCCGAGGATCCCCTCGAACTGCTGGTTTTCGCAGTAGTTGTCGGCCGAGTCGGGGTCGTCGTCGTGGACGCCGTCGCCGTCCGCGTCGGCGCAGCTCGTCCCGTGCCCGCCGCTGTCGACGTAGATCACCGCGGCGCCGTGGCCGTGCTGCTGGTAGCGATCGAGGACGGTCTCGTGGTGCACGTTCGCGCCGATGCTGCCCCAGCCGAGCGTGCCCGAGAGGCTCGCCGCGAAGGCGTAGTCGTTGGGGTAGCGGTCGGCGATCGCGAGGCTCACGAGCCCTCCGAGCGACGACCCCAGCACGCCCACGGGGCCCGGCTCGCCATAGTGCTTCTTCACGAGGGGGCGCACGGTGTGCTGGACGAAGTCGGCGTAGGCGTCGGCCTTGCCGCCGACGAGCTGGCCGGATCCGTCGATGTCGTCGGTGACGTGCGTGTACTCGTCCATGCGCGCCGGCGTGTTGTCGATGCCGACGAGGATCATGCCGTCGGGCGCCGCGTCCTGCAGGCGCCAGCCGCCCCAGGGGGCCTCGGGGTCGAAGAGGTTCTGCCCGTCGTGCGCGTAGAGGACGCGCGTCGCAGCGCTCGCCGGCACCCACACGCGCACGGTGCGCGGCTCGATCCTCGCGTCGCCGACGCGCAGGTGCCGATCGAGGTGCGCCGTGGTCGGATCGACCAGGCTGATCTCGCCGTTCGGGTCGTAGGTGAACGATCGCGCCCACGGGTCGGCGGCCCACGTCGCGCCGTCGGTGAGCTTGTAGTGGTCGCCCGGCGGCACGTCGATCACGACCCAAGCGAAGCCCTGATCGGCGGCCATCGCGGTGCCGGCCCACCCGTCGTGGTCGCCGGCGACCTCCGCGATCGCCGGGTCGGTCGACACGAAGAGGCGCCCGCCCGCGACCGGCACCGGCCAACCCGTGAAGGCCGCGTGGGCGACGAGGGCGCCGTCGAGGTCGGCGCGCAGCTCGGCCAGGATCCCGTCGAGCGAATCGGCGATCGCGCCGCCTGCGCCGCCGGTGCTCGCGCCTCCGCCTGCCCCGCCGCTCCCGCCGCCTGCGCTCCCGCCCGCGCCTCCCGGGTTGCCGCTCGGGGTCGTCGTCGTGCCGGTGGGTCCGGTCGACCCGCCGGGGATCGTGCCCGTCGGATCGTCGCCCGCGCCGCAGGCGAGGGTCGAGCTCGCGAACGCGAGGACCAAGGCCGCGCGAGCGGCGGGGGCGCAGATCGACATGGGTCGAGACTACCACCCTGGATCGCGCGACCGGCGACGTCCGCGGCGGATCCGCTCGGCGAGTGCGCCCGCGCGCCCTCCGGCGAAAGGCATGGACGCGGCGTCGGACGCGGGCGACAAGCGGGAAAACCCACGCCGGACCGGTGCCCGATGGATGTCGTCTCCCTGTCTCCTCTGCGCGTCGCGTCCCTCGCCTGGCAGCCGCGTCGCGGCGCGTGGGTGCTCACGGTCGTCTGCAAGGCGACCTTCAAGCTCCTCCCCGGGTCGAGCCGCCTGTCCGAGTCGCAGGAGTACCCGAACGACGACGACAACCACTGGAACGACGACGCCGGTCGGAGCCTGTACTCACCGAGCGATCTCTGCCCGTACAAGCAGCGCGTGGACGTGATGCTGGTCGGCCACGCCTTCGCCCCGCGGGGCGAGGCCGCGACGGCGCTCGTCGCGCGCCTCGCGGTCGGCGCGCTCGACAAGTCGGTCGAGGTCTTCGGCGACCGCGCGTTCCTGCCCGACGGCTCGCTGCGCGAGCCCGTGCGCTTCACCAAGATGCCCCTCCGCTACGAGCGCGCGTGGGCCGGTCCGGACCTTTCGAACCCGGTCGGCATGCGCGTCGACACCGCCGACGCCTACGGCGCCGTGGCCGTGCCGAACCTCCAGCGGCGCGGCGACGTGGCGACGAGCCCGGCCGCGCCCCTCGAGCCCGTCGGCTTCGGCCCGATCGCCCCCTCCTGGCCCGAGCGCGCGACCAAGCTCGGTCGCCGCACGCACGCCGACGGCCTGCTCCGGCAGCCGCTGCCCGAGGACCTCGACCCGCGCTACTTCAACGCGGCGCCCCGCGATCAGCAGCTCGACGCGCTGGCCGACGACGCGATGATCCTGCTCGAGCACCTGCACCCGGATCACCCGAGGCTCATCACGAGCCTACCGGGCATCCACCCGCGCGCGTTCGTCGAGCGCCCGCGGTCGGGCCCCGAGGAGCTCGAGCTGGCCTGCGACACGCTGTGGATCGACACCGACCGCAGCATCGCCACGCTGACGTGGCGCGGGCAGGTCGCGATCGACAACCCGGCGGCCCAGGGGCGTGTGCTCGTGGCCATGGAAAACCCGGGCGAGAACGTGACGTTCGCCGAGGTGATCGAGCTCGCCGAGGTCGAGCTCGCCGAGGCCGACGACGACGAGGAGGGCACGCTGCTCGTCGACGCGCGCGCGCTCGACTCCGCCACCCAGACGCGGATCCACGTGCCCGCGCCGCGCGCCGCGGATCTCGGGCCGCCGTCGTCGTCGCCCGCCTCGACCACGGCGCCGCACGAGCGCGCCCCCACGCCCACGCCGCCCTCCGCGGGGCCGGCCTCGGGCCTCCGCATCGAGGTCCCCGCCGCTTCGCGCGGCGCCTCCGCGCACGGCCGCGCGTCCTCGTTCACCGCCACGCAGGACGAGGCCCGCAACGTCTTCGCCCCGCAGCGCGCGCCCGAGAGCCTGCACAACGCGCTGCCGTTCGTGCCCGCGTCCGCCATCGAGGATCCTCGGACGATCATCGACCAGCTCCCGTCCGACGCGACCCCCCCATGGCTGCGCCGCGCGGGCCACGTCGTCGAGCCCGCCGCGGCGCTCCCGTTCGCCGCGCCCTCGAAGCCTCCGCCCGCGCTTGCCGCGCCCACGCCCACGCAGGGCCCCGTGCTCCTGCCGCCCGCGCCGTTGCCGGTGATCCCCGCGACCCTCGCGGCGTCGCCCGCGAGGCCTTCGTCCATCCCGCCGCCCGACCCCGCGCCCGCGATCGATCCGAGGTCGCCGTCGTTTGCCCTGCCGATCCCGCCCGCCCCGCCCGCCCCGGTTCCCGCGCCGAAGGCCTCCATCACGCCGGAGGTCGTCGAGCTCCTGTGGGTCGGCCCGTCCGCCCTCGCCCGCGTGCGCGCTGACGCCGAGCTGCGCGCGTTCGTGCCCGGCCCCCGCCCGCCCGTCGAAGCGACCGACGACCCCGAGGCCGCCGCCGAGGCCCGCGATCGGCGCGACGTGTTCGCGGCCCTCACCCGCGCTCCCGCGTGCGACGCCGACGGCGTGGCCGGGGCGATCGGCGGAGCCGTCGACCCGGACGGCGAGTTCGTGCCGCCGGTCATCGTCGTCACCGGCGACCTCTCGCTCCCCTTCGACGAGGTCGCGACGCTCAAGGCCACCGTCGCCGCCGTCAGCCCGCTCGTCGCGATCGATCCCGCGTTGCGCGAGCTGGTCGGCACCGCCAGCGAGCTCCTCGCGTCGCCGTGGATCGACGGCGCCGGCGCGATCGCCGAGGCCTACACCGCCCGCCTCCGCGACGCCTTCGCGCGCGCGCCGACCGGCCTGCCGCCGACCTACCTCGCCTCCGGCACCGAGCGCCTGCTCCTCGAGCAGCGCGCCTTCCAGCGCCGCACGGTGCTCGGCGAGCGTCAGCTCCGCGGGCTGATCACGCTCGCCGGCGGCGAGGTGCCGGTGCCCGTGTACCTGCCCGAGCTGCTTGCGCCGCGGCTCCCGCTCTTCCGCACGATGCACGTGCGCCTCCTCGCCGAGGCGCACGTCCAGCAGGACGGCGCCGAGGCGCATCCCGTCGCGCTCGCGGTGCTGGCGCTCGGGCGCGTGCTCCCGGTCGGGAGAGCGCGGAGGTAGTCGCTGTCGGGGGGGGAGGCGCCGCGCGGCGCGATCGCGGC
>CAIVJW010000431.1 GCA_903906315.1 uncultured delta proteobacterium
ACGCGCGCCGCCGACGGCACGCTCGCGCGCAGCTACGCGGGCGAGGGGCCGGCCTTCTCGCCGACGCTGGGCGCGTGGGTACACGTCGTCGAAAACGGCTCGCGGCTGCGCGTCGCCGAGGATGAGGGCGGCACGCACCTGTGGCCCACCGAGGCCGAGGCCGAGCGCGCAGGCAGGGAGGTCGCCGTGGCCGCCGAGCGCGCCGCCAAGGAGGTCGCGCTCGCCCGCGTCGCCGAGCTCGAGGCGCAGCTCGTGAAGGGGCGCTGACGGGCTCGCACGGCCGGCGGAGAGGGTCGGCGGGCTCGAAGTCTGCCAACCGGCGCCCGACCGAGGCGGGGCACGCGCGGCGGAAGAGACTGGCGACGGCTCGGCGAAGGCCCACGCTTCTCATTGGCAGTCGCGCGAGGCGGGAGGTCGGTCATGCGCACCATGGCGAGCTTGGCCTGGGTTCTCGGCATCGCCGCGATCGCGCTCGGCGCGCCCGTCGCTTCGATCCCGCCTGGAGCGGCCGCGGCGCCCGCCCCGACCCTGCCGCCCCCTGGCGCGGGAAGCACGCTGCGCGTCGTGGGGTTCACGAACCTCACCGCGCCACCGCCACCCAAGCCGGGTGACCGTCCACCGTCGCCGTTCCCCTACAAGGGCGGGCCGATCGAGGTGCGGGTCGACGTGGAGAACGTGGGATCCGCCGCCGCGAGCGTGAAGGTTCGCCTCACGCACGCCGCCTTGGCCCTCGAACAGACGGTCCAGGTGCCCCCGAAGGTCGCGGCGCAGCCGACCACCGGCGTCACCTTCACGGACCCGGGCGGCGTCGAGCCTTCTTCGCGACGGCCTTCTTCGCGACGGCCTTCTTCGCGACAGCCTTCTTCGCGACGGCCTTCTTCGCGACAGCCTTCTTCGCGACGGCCTTCTTCGCGACAGCCTTCTTCGCGACAGCCTTCTTCGCGCCCGGCGCGAGCGCGCTCGCCGCCTTGCGCTTCACCGTCGCTTCCGGCTTGAAGCGCAACGCCGACCACGTCTCGTCGAGGGCGATCTGCCCGACCGGCCCGAGCCCGAGGTCGGCGACGACCTCGCACGTGCGCTCGCGCGACAGGTCGCCCGCGCGATCCGACGTGAGCTTCGGGTACGCGAGCCAGAGCACGCCGCCCTCCTTGCACGCGGCCTTCGCCTTGGGCGCGCCCTTCGCGAGCGCCTTCGCGTCGCGCGCATAGAGGATCACGACGTCGAACGGGCCCCTGCCCGACGCGGCGAGCGACGCGCCCTCGGGCAGCGCGAAGGCGGCGTCGGCGGGCGCGTCGACGACGAGGGCGCGAGCGCCCGGGAGGATGCGGAGCTTGGTGGAGAGCGCGAGGGGGTTCACGGCGGCGAGGCTACCGCGGATCGCCACGCGCGCGGCCCGCGCCGGAGCCCGGCCGGTCAGCGCGCCCGCGCGGCGTCGATGATCGCGCGCGCCGTGTCGGGCGTGATCTCGAGGATCGCCGCCGCGCGGTCCAGAAACCGCAGCTCGTCGACATGGAAGATCCCGTCGGCCAGCGTGATCCGGGCGGCCATGCCGAGCGCGGCCTCTCGCACCGCGGGATCGCGCAGCTGCGACCGAATGCGCCGGAGGCGGTAGTCGACGTCGTCGCCCGTGAGGCTCGCGTGCAGCGCGTCGAACATGATGTCGGCGAGCGTCGCGTCGATGCGGCCCTCCGACGCCGACACGACCTGGGCCTTGAAGTCGGCGACCTCGGCGTCGTCGAGCCGGCCGTCGGCGCGCGCGGCGAGCACCACGAGCGCGAGGACCGACTCGAGGCTCGCCATCTCGAGCGAAGCGAGGGATAGGACCGTCTGTTCCATGGCGCCCGATGCTACCTCGGCTTCGGCTTCACGTCCGGTGGCACCGCGCAGGTGAGCCACACGGCGACGCCCGCGCGTCAGAGCTTCACCCGGACCGCCGTCCCTGGCGTCACGAGCCCCGCCCATGCCCACCCCCATCGTCATCACCCCCCACGTCTCCGTCCCGGCGATCGCCCTCGCCATGGCCGCGGTGCGCGCGTCCGGGCCGGGCGGGCAGAACGTGAACAAGGTCTCGTCCAAGGTCGAGCTGCGCGTGGACCTCGGCGCGATCGTCGGCCTGACCGACGCGGCCCGCGCCCGCCTCCGCGCGCTCTGCGCCACGCGGCTCGACGCCGACGGGTGGCTGCTCCTCACCAGCCAGCGCACGCGCGATCAGGGGAAGAACCTCGCGGATGCGTGCGACAAGGTCCGCGCGCTCGTCCAGAAGGCGATGGTCGAGCCGACCGTGCGTCGGCCGACGCGACCGAGCCGCGGGTCGGTGCGGCGTCGGCTCGAGGACAAGCGCCGCACCTCGGCGCGCAAGGAAGGCCGGCGGTCGGGGGGCGACTGAGCGCCTCGGCCAACCCTGCGGGTCGCGGCGAAGATCGAGGACCGCGGCCGTGCGGGCCCGGATCGCGGCTTGGCGGGTCTCCCTCGATCGGCACCGACAACGTGAGCCTGAGCGCGATCGGCCCCTGAGGACGCGGGGGCGTTGACGAGGCGCCCGCCCCGGGCGGACCATCCGGGCGTGCGCCTCGACGACCTCGCCCGCAAGCTCTCCGACACGACCCGCATCGGCCTGACGCCCGAGCTCTGCGAGCGGCTCGGCGTGCGATGAGCTCCACGCCCTCGAGGCCGAGCTGGTCGCCGCTGCGCGCGGCTTCGACGAGGCGTCGGCGTCCGTGAGCCCAGCATCCAGGGCGCTTGCCGCCGGCGCGCTCGAGGAAGCTCAGGAGGTTGGTCCCGTCGC
>CAIVJW010000432.1 GCA_903906315.1 uncultured delta proteobacterium
CCGGCGGCGAGCGCGCGGACGTCGCCGTTCCACACGACCGCGCGCGCGGCGAGCTGCTCGCCCGTCGCGAGGCGCACGCCGGCCGCGCGCCCGCCCTCGACGATCACGCGGTCGACTGCCGCGCCAGTGCGGATCTCGACGCCGACGCGGCGCGCGACGCGCTCGAGCGCCGAAGCGAGCGCGTACATGCCGCCGTCGACGAGCCAGACGCCCGCCTGCTCGACGTGCGCGACGACGTTGAGCGTCGCGGGCGCGGTGAAGGGGGAGGACCCGGTGTACGTCGCGTACCGCCCGAAGAGCTGGAGCAGGCGAGGATCGGCGAAGTGGTCGCCGAGGGCCTTCCACAGGGTCCGGTGCGCGTCGATGCGCAAGGGCAGGCCGAGCCCGAGCCGGTACGCCTCGGCGATCATCGTGCCCACGCCGGGGCGAGGGCCGCGCAGGAACGGACCCTCGACCGCCTCGAAGATGCCCTGCGCGTAGGCGCAGAACGATCGAAAGCCGCGCGCCTCCGCGGCCCCGGCGAAGCGGCCGATGGCGTCGGCCGACCGGTCCGGGTCGGCGAACAGATCCAGGGTTTGTCCATCATGCCAGGCGTGCCGAGCGAGGCGCTCGGCGCGCGTCAGCCCGAGCTCGGCGTCCAGGCGGGCGCCCGCCGCGGCGAAGAGCTCGTCGAACACCCACCGCATGGTGAGCACGGTCGGGCCCGCGTCGATCGATCGGCCCCCGACCCGGATCTGGCGCATCTTGCCGCCGACAGCGGGCTCCTTGTCGACCACGACGACGCGCACGCCGCGGCTCCCGAGCTCGATGGCGGCGGCGAGCCCGCCGACCCCTGCGCCCACGACGACGACCTCGGTCCGCTCCGACATCTGACGACTCCCGCTTCGTGGTTCACGTTGGATGAACCTTGCTCGCGTAGTCTTGACAAACATTCGACGAACGTCAAGATGCGATCATGTCCGACGCGCTATCCAAACGAATCGAAGCCTCTCTCGAAGAGTCCCTCTCGTGTGCGGTCGGCCTGGGCTCGCCTCCGACGCTCCGTGAGGCGCTGCACCACGCCGTGTTCCCCGCGGGAGGCCGCATCCGGCCTCGCCTCTGCCTCGAGGTCGCCCGGGCTTGCGGCGCGCCCTCCTCGCCGCTCGCCGAAGGCGCAGCCACGGCCATCGAGCTCGTGCACTGCGCGTCCCTCGTTCACGATGACCTGCCGTGCTTCGACGACGCGCCCACGCGGCGCGGGCAGCCGTCGGTGCACGCAGCCTACGGCGAGGCGACGGCCGTGCTCGCCGGCGACGCCCTCCTCGTGCTCGCGTTCGAAACGCTCGCGCGGCGCGGGGAGCACGCGCCGGGGCAGGTCGTCGCGCTCGTGCGGACGCTCGCGCGCTACGTCGGCGGCGCGCACGGGATCATCGCCGGCCAGGCGTGGGAGGTGGAGTCGTCCGTGCCGCTCGCCGCGTACCACCGCGCCAAGACGGCCTCGCTGTTCGAGGCGGCGGTCGTCTCGGGCGCCGTCGCCGCCGGGCACGACGGGGCCGCGTGGCGCGCGCTCGGTGATCGCCTCGGCATGGCGTATCAGGTCGCCGACGATCTCGCGGACGCGGTGGGCCTGGCGTCCGATCTCGGCAAGCCCGTCGGTCGCGACGGCGAGCTCGGCCGGCCGAGCGCCGCCCGCGAGCTCGGCGTCGAGGGTGCGTCCCGGCGGCTCTACCGGCTGCTCGACGACGCCCGCGACGCCGTGCCGCCGTGCGCCGGGCGCGCTGAGATCCTCGCGTGGCTGCGCAAGACGCTCGACGCGCTGCTGGTCAGCCGGGGGGTGGACTCGGTTCGACGCTCGGCGGTCGCGTGACGCGACGACGATCCCGCGCCGCGCCGGATCGCGCGAGCGTTCCGGCGTGACTCGTTGGTCGGGCGCCGGGTCCCAGGTGCTTCGTGCGCTCCTTCTGGGCCCTGGCGCCTGTTTGCGCGGGCGCCGAGGCTGAACTCCATCCGGGGACCACCCGCGTGGGTGGCGTGGTGCCTTGGGGGGCGTCGGCGCGCGCGGACGCCGACGCCGAGCGCGGGAGCCAGCCCGCCGGGCCTCGGCCTCGGCGGGGCGTCTCGACGGTTCAGTTCGCGCCCGGCGTCGGGCCTTCGCACGCCGGCCACAGCCGGCGGAACCCGACGCCCACGAGCACGCCGTCGTCGCGCAGGAGCAAGCCGCCGAAGCGGCACTTCTCGACGAGCGTGCCCTCGCCGAAGCGGCCGGGCGCGGGCTCGTAGCGGACGCGGGCGCCTTCGGCGAGCGCTCCGAACACGCGCGCGTCGTCGGCGACGGCCGCGAGGTCGCCGGGCGCGGGGCCGTCGTGCGGCGCGGCGCGGCCGCGGCTCGTCCGCCGCACCAGGCCGCTCGGCGTGCCGGTGTCCAGCCAGACGTCGATCGCTTCGCCCTGCGCGAACAGCACGACGCCGACCCGCTCGCCCTCCTGCCCGAGGTCGAGGAGCACGAGGTCGCCGGCGCTCGGATCGGTGGCTGCGCGCCCTCCCAGGCGCCTGCGCACCACGTCGAGCGTGGGGTTCCGGGCCGCGACGGGGAGCCTGCGCGCCATCGCGGCCATCGTACGACGTCGTCGACCTCGGGGCCACGCGCGGCGCCTGGTGGGCGATCGTGGCCGCGCCGGCGTTGACAGGGGCGCCGTCCGACCAACAGGATGGAAGCGTGATGCCTGCTTCGCTGGGCCGCCTCGGGGGGCTCTTCGCGGTCGCGACGCTCGTCGGCGCGTGCCAGCTGGCGTTCGGCCTGGGCGACTACGCGGGCGTCGCCGCGGAGGGCGGCGCGGTCGGCGCCGCGGGCTACGGGGGAGCGAGCACGACGATCAGCGGGGCCGGCGGCACGTCGACCGGCGGCGGCGCGCACGGCGGCGCGAGCGCGGGGGGATCGGGCGGCTCGACGGGGACGCCGACGCCCGATGGGCCCTGCCAGTGCGTCGGTGCGCTGCAGGCGGGGTGGTCGTACGTCTACGTCTTCAGCTCCCCCGACCTGGCGGGGGCGCTGTCTGATTGCGGCGGTCAGAAGGCGCCCAAGGTGCTTCGGTCCGGGGCGCCGGTCGGCCCGGTCGCGTGCGGCGCGTGTGCCTGCGCGCCACCCGACGGGTCGAACTGCGCGACGCCGAAGCTCCTGTGCGCCGGCGGCGACGGTTGCTCCGGAGCCGCCGAGCTCCCCGTCGAGGACGTGTGCAAGTTCGTCGGTACGCCGGCGGCGTTCAGCGGCTCGTGCCAGCTCGCGGACACCGCGGTCGCCGCGGGCACCTGCCAGGCGTCCGGCGGAGGGGTGACGAGCCGACCCGACTGGCAGTCCGCCCTCAGCCTCTGCTCTGCCGCACCCGAGTCCCGGCCGGACTGCCCCTCGTCGTGCGTCGTGCCCGTCATCGGAGCCAAGACCTGCATCACCCGCGACGGCAACGCGCTCTGCACGGTCCCAGGCTTCCCGAACAAGCTCGACGCATGGGGCGGAGCGAGCGACGCGCGCGACTGCACCGCCTGCTCGTGCGAGCCGAGCTTCACCTGCGCCGGGGGGGGCTACGTGTTCTACGAGTTCGACACGGGCTCGTGCTGGGGATCGACGCAGTCGATCGCGAGCACGAGCTGCACGCCGGTCCCGTCGTCGTTCGGGGCGAAGCGCTTGCCGGCCACCGCAGGTGGATCATGCTCGATCCATGGCGGCGCTCCGATGGGGGCGTTCACCGCGGCGGACCCCGCCACGGTCTGCTGCGCGGACTGAAGCCCGCCGGTTCTTGGCGCGTCGCTCCGCGGGGGCGGTGCGCGCCGCTCAGAACGCGCCTGCGACGCCCAGGCCCGCCTCGCCGGGGCCCGCCGTCGGTGCGATCACGACCCTCGACGCGGCCTTCGGCGGCGCCTTGCCGCCGCTCGTGAGCAGCAGGAACCCGCCCACCGCGACCCCGATCACGCCCGCCGCGAGGCCGACGTTCGCGCCCCACGCGTAGCCGTTCGCCGAGGCGAGCGCGGCGACGCCCTCCGCGTCGCAGGTCGTCTTCGTCGGGCAGTGCGCGTCGAGCACGCCCTTGCGGTCCGCGGTGAGGCCGACCATCACGCCGCCCACGGCGAGGGCGGCGAGGCCGACCCCGCCGAGGACGAACCCTGCCGTGCGGCGACCGGCCGATGGGGGCGGCGCGTCGTCGACCGAAGCGGCGTTGGCGGGCCGATCGGGCTCCGGCGACGCTACCAGGTCAGGGATCGACACCGTCACGCGGGCGCCGGCGGTGACCTCGATCCGCGTGCTGAAGGGCTCGTGCCCGGGCGCGCGCGCGGTGATCTCGTGATCGCCGGGGTCCACGGGCAGCGGCGTGCCGAGCGACGCGTCGCCGAGCTCGACGCCGTCGCGTGCGATGGTGAGCCCGGCCAGCGCCGGGCCGCGGATGACGAGCCGCGGCAGCTTCGGATCGAGCGCGGCCGCGCGGTCGCCGGCGAGCTTCTGACGGGCGGCGTCGCCGCTACGGAGCGCCTGCGCCTCCGCGTCGCGGAACTCGCTCCACGCGGAGGCGAGCCGACCCTCGAGCTGGTGGCACGTCGCGAGGTTGAGGAGCGACCCGAGCGCCGGGTCGAGGCGGTAGCTCTCGGCGAACTTGGGGCACGCCGCCTTCACCTTGCCGGCGGCCAGGAGCTTGCGGCCCTGGTCGAAAAGCTCCTCGGCGGCCGCGGCGTTGCCGGGAGCGCCCGCGCGGGCGGGCGCGGCTCCGACCGCCAAGGACGCGACCACCCCGATCGCTGCCAGGAGGCGCGATCGTGGCGGTTGGGGTGCGGAGGGCTCGCGGATCACGGTCGCATCGTGGGCGTGGGCGTGGGTCACTTGCGTGTCGAGAGCAGCTCGGCCGCGTCCACGGGGCGCGGCGGCGCGGGCGCGGGCGCGCTCGGGCGCGGCGCGCGTGGTCGAGCGGGCGGGGCATGCGTCGGCGCCTGGGACGACGGGCGGCCCGCGGGCTGATCGGGGCCGGGGGGCTCGGCGAGCTCGACCTCGACCGGCGCCAATCGCGCGGCCGTCACCGCGACGGCTCCTCGCACCGCCGCGGTGCGCGCGATGCCCTTCGACGCGGTGAGGCGTGCCACGGCTTCGCGCCGGACCACCGCGTCCACGACGCGCCACCCGATACCGAGCGCCAGGATCGCGAGCACCGCCGTGAGCGCGAGCAGCCCTCGCTCGAAGCGCCGCTCGCGCTCGCTGCGCCCGTCGCCCATCGCGGTCTGCGTGAGCGTGTCGGGCCCGAGCACCGGCGCCATCGTCGTCCACCCGGCAGGCGACGCGCGTCCGTCGCCCCGGAGGATGCGCGCGACGCGCTGGGCGTGCGCGAGCCCCCCGTCGCCGCCGAACGAGGCGAGGGCCGCGGCGAACGCGGCGACGTCGAGGAAGCGATGCTCCGGCCGCTTGGCGAGGGCCTTTTGCACCACGCGGTCGAGCTCGGCCGGCACCGAGGGGGCGAGCTGGGGGAGCGGGCGTGGGTCGGCCTCGAGCACCTGCGCCGTGATGTTCGTGACCGTGTTGCCGCCGAACGCGGGCACGCCCGAGAGCATCTCGTAGAGGATGGCGCCGAGCGACCACACGTCGGCGCGCGCGTCGACGTCGCGCGAGCAACGGACCTGCTCGGGCGCCATGTAGAGCGGCGTCCCGAGGGCGACGAGCGTCATCGTGAGCGCGCCCGCCGTCTCGTCCGCGGGCAACGCCCCCTTCGCCACGCCGAAGTCGAGGACCTTCACCAGCGGCGAGCCGTCCGGGCGCTGCGTGAGGAACAGGTTCGCGGGCTTGAGATCGCGGTGGACGATGCCGGCCGCGTGCACCTCGGCCATCCCCTCGCAGGCTTGCAGCGTGAGGCCGACGGCCTCTTCGGGTGCGAGCCGCCCCGTCGCGAGCAGCGCGGCGAGGTCCCGGCCCTCCAGGAGCTCCATCACGAGGAAGGGCGCGCCGTTGTTCGCCGTGCCGACGTCGAGCAGCCGCACGCTGTGCTCGCCGCGCACGCGGACCGCGGCCCGCGCCTCGTGCTGAAAGCGCCTCACGGCTTCGGCGTTCTCCGCGTAGCGCGGGTGGAGCACCTTGATCGCGACGCGCTCGCGCAGCGCGGCGTGATCGGCCTCGACGACCACGCCCATCCCGCCTCGCCCGAGGACCCGCGAGACGCGGTACTTGCCGGCCAGCACGTCGCCTGGCCGGACGCTGTCTCCGGAGGGCGCGGACGGGGCCGACATCGCGCCGATCGTAGCGCACCCGACCTCGAAGCGCCGACGATTCCGGGTAGACTGCGGCGCACCGGCCAGCGGCCGCACGACGAGGGAACATGAGGAACGTGGCGATGAGGCGGGGCCTGCCCCTCGCGATGCTGGGGCTCTGGTTGGGCTGCGGTGGCGACAGCCCCGCGGTCACCGAGGATCCGAACGGTGGAGCTGGCCCCGCCGGGCGCGCCGGGCTCGGCGTGGGCGTCGCGTGCGACGAGAAGAACGTTTGCCGCTCGGGGCTCGCCTGTGACGCGACGACGCACGCCTGCGCGCCGGGACATACGCAGGACGACGGCGCCGTGTGCACCGTGAGCGGCGAGTGCAAGGGCGGCCTGTGCGCCGAAGGCCACTGCGCCGCGGCGGGAAAGGGCGCGTCCGGCGCGGGCTGCGCGACGGACGCGGACTGCGTGACGGGGCTGCGCTGCGGGCTCGCGGGGCTCGGAGCGCAGTGCCAGCCCGAGGGGAAGGGCGACGTCGGCGCCACGTGCGCGTCGAACCGGGATTGCCTCGGCGGCCTCGGGTGCCTGCAGGGCGCGTGCTCGCCCACGCCTCCCGGCTACTTCGGCCCCTCGTGGGCGGGCGTCGCGTGCGCCGACGAAGCAGGCCCGGTGAAGGCGTACTTCGAGGTGCCGCGAGGCAAGGCCGACGCCGATTTCTACCGGCTGCCGTTCCCGAACGACGCGCGGCTGAAGGCCGGCAGGCCCGACCTGTCCGGGCACCCGACGCCCGGCGCCGCGCTGCTCGGCTTCGACCCGGTCGATCGGTACCTGCGCGCGCTCGAGCAGGACAGCGACGGCTGGGGGATCTACCAGACGATCTTCTTTCGCTTCTCCGGCGAGCTCGATCTGAGCTCGTTCGCGTCGAACGTGCACCTCGTCGATCTCACGAGCGGCAACACGATCGCGCTTCACTACACGTACTCGGTCGGCGGTGGCGGCTACCTCTGCGGCAACTGGCTTGCGGTGCGCGGCAGCGTCGGCGAGCCCTTCGCGCCGGGGCACGTGTACGCGAGCTGGCTCGGCACCGGCATCAAGGCCAAGGGAGGCGCGCTCGTCGAGCGGTCGCCGGAGCTCGTCGCGCTGCTCGACGGCGCCACGCCGGCCGACGCGGCCGTCGCCGCCGTCCACCCGCGCTACGCGCCGCTCCGCGACTACCTCGCGAAGAACCTGGTCGACGCGGGGAAGGTGCTCGGCGCCACGGTCTTCACGATCGGCCAGCCGCGGGCGACCTTCGAGAAGCTCGCCGCGTCCGTCGCGGCCGGCCCGGCGCCGACCGCGACGAAGTGGACCAAGTGTGGCGAGGGCGTCGTCTCTCCCTGCCCCGACGCCACGGGCGACCGCGCGTGCGGCGCCGCCGACCCCGATTTCGACGAGCTCCACGCGCTCGTGTCCCTGCCCATCTGGCAGCAGGGCACGGCGCCGTACCTGAAGCCCGAGGATGGCGGCGCGATCGCGACGGACGCCTCGGGCGCGCCCACGCTCGTGCGCACCGAGGACGTCTGCCTGTCGCTCTCGGTCCCGAAGGGGCCCTCCGGATCGGTGTGGCCGACCGTGGTGTTCGCGCATGGCACGGGCGGGCACTTCCGATCGCACCTCACGAACGGCATCGCGAAGGACTTCGCGAAGGGCGTCGACGACGGGGTGCCTGCCGTGCTGCTCCACAAGGCCGCCGTGCTCGGCATCGACCAGGTCGCGCACGGGCCGCGGCGCGGGGGCAGCGCGTCCTCGCCGAACGACCTCTTCTACAACTTCGCGAACCCGCGCGCGGCGCGCGGCAACGTCCTGCAGGGCGCCGCGGATCAGCTCGCGATCCTGCGCCTCGTGCAGGGCGTATCGTTCTCCGACGCGAGCTCGCCCACGCTCGTCGCCTTCACGCTCGGCGGCATCGCGGCGATCTGGGGGCACTCGCAGGGCGCGACGGAGGCCGCGATCGCGCTGCCCTACGGCGCGTACGCCGGCGCGGCGCTCTCCGGAGCGGGCGCGAGCCTGCTCGACGCGCTGTTGACCAAGACGAGCCCGGTGAACCTGGCGGCGGCCGTGCCGTTCGCGCTCTCGGACGCGGCCGGCGACGGCACGCTCCGCGGCGGCCGGAACAACCCCGTCCTGAGCCTGCTGCAGTTCTACATCGACCCGGCCGACCCGCTCGCGTACGCGCGCCTCGCGGCCGCTGCGCCGCCCGAAGGGGGCACCGCGCACCACGTCTTCCAGCCCTACGGCCTCTCGGACACGTACACGCCAGCGATCGTGCAGGAGACCTTCGCGCTGGCGGCCGGCCTCGGCCTCGTGGCCCACGACCCGTCGGTGTCGAAGCCGGATCCGATAGGCTCGCTCACGACCCTGCCGGCGCCGGCCTCGGGCAACCTGACGGTCGGCGGGCTCCCGGTCACCGCGCTCGCGCGCGAGTATGCCCCCGAGAAGGGCAAGGACGGGCACTTCGTCGCGTTCGACCGACCCACCGCGCGCGCCGACGTGGAGCGCTTCCTCGCGGGATCGCTGGGCGGAAAGGTGCCGCGGGTCGGGCAGTAGGCTCGGTCCGCCGGCCGCTAGCCGGAGTACACCTCGGCCGCCGCCCTCGGGTCCTCGGGGGCCGGCGGCAGCACGCCGGCCGGGTCGTCGCCGGGCGCGATCTCGTAGATCTCGAACGTCGGCGGGTACACGTCGACCGTCACCTCGACCCGCTCGCTGCCGTCACGCAGCCGCACGCGCCTCGTCTTGCGGATCGTCGCGCCGCGGATGCCCTTTTGCTTCAGCCGGAAGCCGCCGGGCGCCACGCGCGAGGTCTCCTCGACCTTGCGCTTGAACGCGGCCGTGCCGAGCGCGAGCGTGGCGAGGTCGACCGTCGCGGGCCGCTCGCGCCCGAGCAGCTCGAACGCGAGCACGCCGCCTTCGACGCGCGCGCGCACGACGACGGGGAAATCGAAGGGGTTCCTGATCTTCAGGTCCACGTACGGGTACACGACCGTGGCGTCGAGGCCGAGCGGGATGTAGCCGCTCGGCCGCGAGTGGCTCGCGCGTTCGACGATCTCCAGGCCGCCGAAGACCGCCGCCGCGTGCAGCGTCCCCGCGACCTGGCACGTCCCGCCGCCCACGCCGTCGCGCAGCTCGCCCTTGTAGATCTCCGGCGCCAGCGCGAAGCCGTTGTCCTCGACGCGCGGGCCCACGTTCTCGTTGAAGCTCACCGTCTCGGCCGGCATCAGGACGACGCCGTCCATCCCCGCCGCCGCACGCGCGACGTTCTGCGCGCGTCCGGCCTGCTTGCCCGCGGTCCCGAAGCGCGTTTCGTAGCGGGCGATCACCGCGTCGGTCCGGATCGCCAGCACGGCCTCGCGGGTCGCGCGCGGCGGGACCTCCTGGCCCGCGACCTCGACCACCCGCGGCTCCAGCGATCCGCGGGGCGCCTCGGCGACGCGCTCGATCGCGTCGGCCGTCGCGTACACGTCGACGTAGAGGCCCGGAGCGTGCGCGGTGGCGGCGTGGCGCGCCACGTCGAGCCGCGCCGAACGCGGCGGCGTGTCGTGCTCGTCCTTGAAGCGCCCGAGGCGCACCGCGAGGGGCTCGACCGGCACCCGGACGCGCACCGGCACCTCGACCGCGCCGCGCCGCGCCTCGAGGGCGTCGTCGAGGCGGGCGAAGAGATCCCCCTCGCGTCCCACCCGCGCCGCCTCGCGCGCCGCCGCCCGCGTGTCCGCCGTCGCGCCGAGATCGGCCAGCGTCGCCTCGGCGATCGTTCGCCCCTGCCACCGGAGCGTGACCGTCACCGCGAGCAGCTCGGCCGCGCGCCGCGCCGCAGCCGCGCCGCCGTCCTCGCCCTCGCGCACCTCCGCGCCGCCGATCCGCACGCCGCGTGCTACCGCGCCATCGCGGGGCAGGGTCGCGCGCACGCCCCCGATCGCGGCGCCCGAGGCCGCCACGAGCAGCGCGATCGCGACCGTGAACCGAGCGCCGAAGGTCATGCTGCGGGAACGCTCCGCGATCGAGTTTACTTCACGACGCGCGTCCGAGCCGCGGGCCACCGATCGCGAGGGCGCCGGCCGATCGCCGCGCCTACAGCCCGAGCGAGCCCCGGTAGACCCAGCCGACCTTGCCCGACGACTCGACGCGGTACCAGTCGTTCTGCCGCGCGAGGACCTTCACCCGGGTCCCGCGGACGAGTCGCGCGACCACCTCGCCGTCCTTCGGATCCTTGCGGATGAGCGCGGTGTCCCACGTCACGGTTGCGGAGCTGGCCCCGGCCGGCGACTCGCTCGTCGTCGCGCCGGCGGTCCCCTCGCCGCCTTCGGCCTTGTCCTCGGCCTGCGCGGGGTGCTTGCCCGGCGGGTAGAACGAGGCCGTGTAGGCCAGGGTGTAGTGCCGGTATTTGTGCGGCACGTCCTCGAGCGCGACGTTCGCGAAATCGCGCGCCGCGCACTGCACCACGCCGTTCACGGTCGACCCCGGCAGGCTCGTCTTCTTGCCCCTGGTGACGTGGACTTCCTTCTTCTGGAAGTCGATCTCGAAGCCGACCGCGAGCTTGCCCTCGAGGCCGACGGCCGAGGCGCACTTCGCGAGGTCCTTGAGCTTGGGCAGGGCGATCGGGTCGAACTGCAGCGTGCCGCAATCCTCGACCTTTTTATCCTTCTTATCCCAACACTTTACGATCTTGCCGGGGCCCACGACCACGAGCTCCTTGTTCGCCGCGCCGGGATCCGGCGCCGAGGGCTCGCCCGTCGGCGCGGCCGCCGAAGCGGACCCGGCCGCCGGCGCGCCGGAGGGACCCGGGGCTGCGGACGCCTCGCCGCTCGGGTCGACCCTCGCGACGTGCGCGTCGGCGGGCACGCTCGGCCCGATCTTGACGCCGGCTACGCGCGGCCAGGCGATGCCGAGCACGAAGCCCGCGAGCCCGATGATCCCCACGCGCGACCACGGCGGGCGGTCCGCGGTGGCCCCGGGGATCTCGACCTTCAGCGGTTTCTCCGTTCGCGCCATCGGGCTTCGAGAGGGGCCTACCACGGATGCGTCATCCGACGAAAATACTCCGTGGGAACGAGCGGCCCCACGCGGCCCGCCTACTCGACCCCGAGCGCGTCGAGGAGGGGCTGCACCCGCGCGCGCGCGACCGCGTACGTGGCGTCGACGCCCTCGCGCCGGACGTAGACCACGCTCGTGCCTTGCCAGGCGTCCGCGGACCCGACGATCAGCCTCGCGACGAGCGGCTTGCCGCCCTCGGGAGGCGCCGCGCCGACGGACGCCTTGCCCGGCAAGAGCTCGACCGTCACCGTGAGCCGCGGCTTGTCGAAGCCCTCGCGGGCCGGCGCCTTGCCGAGCGTCACGGCCCCCTCGGGGAGCAGCTGGCCGAACGCCTCGCGCACCGACGCCGCGCGCCGCGACGCCTCGGGGCCGTCGCCGCCGGGGCCCGCGACCTGGAACGCGCCCGAGGCGGTCCGCTCCACCGCGAGCCGCCGCTTGCCCGCGGCGTCGGCGAGGGAGACGCGCGCGAGGTCGGCAGGCACGAAGAGCAGCGCGTTGCGGTCGACGAGCCAGCGCTCGGCCGTCTGCTCGAGCACGCGCGGCGCCACGAACACGGGGCCGCCATCGAGCCGCGCGAACGCGCCGTCGGCCGTCGCGGCGCCGATCAGGAGCCGGACCCTGCGCGGAGCGGCCTCGCCATCGTCCCCGAACGCGGCCTCGACGACGACCCGCGGCGGGTTGATCCCGAACGAGCCGTCGTCGCGGCCCGCGACCCATCGCGCCGCGGTGAGGCCGCCGATCATCGTCGCCAGGTCGCCAGCGAGCCCTTGGTCGATGGCCTGGCCGGTAGGCTCGAGGTACCGGAACCCCACGCCGGCGATCTGGTCGAAGCGCTGCACGCGGCCCGCGGCCTCGACCCGGACCGACCTGACGCGGCCCACCGGCTCGTCGAGGAGCTTCAGCGGTCGCAACGCGAGCTCGCTCGGGAAGAGCGCCGCGGCCTGGTCCTTGGGGATGAGCGCCACGACGTCGTCCTCGACGCGCCGCACGGCGACGCGCCCGTCGACCTCGCCGCCGACCTCGAGCACCTCGACGCGGTCGGCGGCCGGGTCGCGGGGCAGGGCACCGGAATCGCCCGCGATCGCGCCGCCTCCGACGCTGCGGATGCGCACGACGGCGCGCGGCTTGTCGAGCGCCGCGCCGGAGGCCTCCGCCGTCGTCACGAGGCGGTCGGCGGTCACGCGCAGGAGGGCGTCGACGAACGCGCGGCCGGCCTCGGCTTCGATCGCGCGGTCGGTCGGCGCGCGGAGGTGCCACGCGGGGCCGCTCCGCGCGAGGTCGACGTGCGTGTCGCCGGCGCGCAGGTCGACCTCCGTCACCTCGTCGATCGGTGACCCGACCAGGCGCCGGTCCACGAGCTTGTCCGCGGGCACGCCGAGCGGCTCCACGAGCGCCTTGCCGACGCACGCGCCGAGCCTCGACGGCTCGCGCCGGATCGCGATCACGTGATCGTCGCGCCCGGGGCACGGGCCCCCGAGGTCGATCACCGTCGCCTTCGCGTCCTTGTCCTTGGGCACGAGCGTCACCGTGACCTCGCGCTGCGACGCGCGATCGGCCACGTCGTCGGCCACGAACTCGTCGGCGCGCAGCTGCTCGAGGCTGCCGAGCACGCGGTCGACCACGAGAGCGTCGGCGCGAGCGCGCCCCTCGACCGTCGATCCGTCGAAGCGGAAGCCCCCGCCGCGCCCGCCGCCCCAGCTGGCGCGCACGAGGTGGCGCGGGCCACCCAGACCGTCGATCCGCACCTCCGCGAGATCGCTCGCGGCGACGGGCGCGATCGCGCGCGCGCGCAGCGACTCCGGCGTGACGTCGAGTGAGGCCACGAGCTCCTTCGTCACGACGACCACGCCCCGCCCGTTGACCTCTGCGTAGGCCGCGCCGGCCGGTGACGGCGCGGGCCCGCCGACAGCGACGCGATACGATCGCGCGCCCATCGCGATGGCAATCGTGACGCCCGGCGCGTCGAGCCCGAACGCCGCGCGGTCGACGGATCCGGCCGACACGGCGCGCTCGTAGACGCCGAGCTCGAGCGACGCGATCAGCGCGTCGACCCGCGGCTCCTCGGCGGCATAGTGCCGGCCGTCCACCTCGATCTCCCACGCGCGCTGTCCGTTCGCGTCGGCCGCGCCGCGTCGGACCCGCGTCGTCCTGCCGTGCGCCGCGATCACGACCTCGGTCAGGTCGTCCGCGCGCCACGCCTCGAGGAGCTTCTTGCGGCGCACCACCGCCTCGCCGGTGGACACCGTCGCTCGATCGGCCAGCCACACCGCGGTGCCCGCGATCGCCGCGGCCACGAGCCCAAGGTTGACCGCGTGCGGCCGTAGCTTCTTCGCGAGGCTCACGGGGCCCTCGGCGCGCGCTCGAGCTGGCGGCGCTCGCCGTCGCGCCGCCGCAGATGCACGGCCACGCCGAGCAACATCGCCGCGGCCGGGATGAACACGACCACGTAGCGGAAGATCGCCGCGAGCGAGTCCTCGTTCACCTTGAGGCCCGCCGCGACCGCGGGCTTGTCGGCGATGTCGACGATCGCCGGCCGCGCCGCGAGCCACGAGATCGCGCTCTCCACGAACAGACGCGTCCCCCGGAGCTCGTCATTGCGGAACGTGGGCCCGAACAGCGCGCTCGCCGATCCGATCGCCACGAGCCGCGCGCCGTGCGCCGCGCTGCTCCCCGCCTTCTTGGGCAGCTCGGTCGCCGCCGCGATCCAGAGCGGCCCCTTGTGGTCGAGATCGCCCGCGCTGGGCGCCGTCGGGCTCCTCGCCCACGCGAAGAAATCGAGCATCCCGAACGCCTTTTCGGTCGTCTGGAGCAGCGGCGCCGGCGCGGCGACGCCCGCCCCCGTCCGCGTGAGCGAGCTCGCGACCGTGAGCCCGATGGGCATGCCACGATCGGCGGCGCGGAGGAGCCCCTCCGTGATCGGGTGCGCGGTCGGGAGCGGCAGCAGCGTCTCGCCGAAGCCCTGGGTCGATCGGTGAGACGGGTCGGTTTCGAATACGAAGTCGTCCTCGAGCCGCAGGCCGGCGGCCGCGAAGAGGTCGTCGAGCCCGAGGCGCACGAGCCGCTGCGCGTCGCCGTCCGGCACCGGCCCGGCGGCGACGAGCACGCTGCCCCCGCCCTCGAAATAGGCGCGCATCGCGGCGACGTCCTCCGGCGCCACGCGCTCGCTCGGCCCGGCCACGACGAGGACGCGGCAGTCGGCGATCGACGCCGCCGCGACCGGATCCTGCCGCACCGGCGGGATCTCGGTCACGTCGTAGTTGTCCTTCGTGAGCAGGTCACGGAGCGGCGCGAGCGTGGCGCCGCCCGCGTCGAGCGAGCCCTCGCCGTGGCCCGTCGTGAAGCAGGCGCGCGGCCGCTCCTTCAAGATCACGCTGCGGATCGCCGTCGTCAGCGCCTGCTCGAGCCGCGGGCGCGCGCGCACGTCCTCGGCGTCGTCGACCTCGACGAGGTCGCGCTGCGAGACGAAGTAAGGCTTGTCGCCTCGCACCACGATCACGGCCGCGTCCGCGACGATGCGCCCGTCCTTCGTCTCGCCCGCCGTGAGCCCGTAGCGTTGCTGCACGGCGAGGAACTCGGCCGGGTGCCGATCGGGGTCGGTCGCCTTGATCTCGACGCGCGCGGACTCCCCCCGGTACGCGTCGAGCAGGTGCTGCAGCGAGACCGACAGCGGGTCGCTCGACGGCAGGAGAAGGTGAACCTGCACGGGCTCCTCGAGCGATCGCAGCGTCTGGAGCGTGGGCTCGCTCAGCGTGTAGAGCCCCGCCTTCGTCAGGTCCCAGCGCTTGTAGTGCCGCGCGACGAGCACGTTCACGAGCACGGCCAGCACCGTCGCGGCGACGATGCCGACGAGCGTCGAGGCCTTCGTCGCGGCGGTCGTCGCGGGCGGCGCGGCCTCGGCGTCGGGCGCGCGAGGCTCGGTGACCTGCGCGGGTGCAGGCTTCTTCCGCGCGGCCATCAGCCCCACCTCCACGAGTCCACCGTCCGCACGGTGACGAAGAGCGGGAGCACGACGACGGTCGCGTCGTAGACGAGGCGTCGCAGGTCCACGATCCCCTTCGAGAAGTCGTTCATCTGCGCCCAAACGGAGACGTGCTGCGAGATCGAGTGGAACGCTCCCTCGTCGAAGACGAAGTCGCCGATGCCGAGCATGAAGAGCCCGATGACGATCATCGAGGAGAGCACCGCCGCCGTGAGCTGGCTCTTCGTGAACGCGCTCGTCATCGTGCCGATCGCGAGGTAGCCGGCGCCCACCGCGGCGACCGCGAGGTAGCTCGTCCCGACCACGCGCACGTCGAGCTCGCCGCCCGTCCGCGCGACCAGCACCATGTAGAAGATCGTCGGCGCCCACATGACGAGGTACGTCGTGAGCGCCGCGCCGTACTTCGCCAGCACCACGCCGAGCGTGCTGACGGGCGCGGTCAGCAACGCCTCGATCGTGCCGCTGCGCCGCTCCTCGGCGAAGAGCCGCATCGTCAGGAGCGGGCAGACGAAGAGCAGCGGCAGGTAGAGCAGCACCGTCTGCCCGAAGAACGCCTGCACCGGGCCGCCGTCGGCCGACAGGTCGGCCGCGCCGCCGGCGTAGTGCGCGACGATGATGAAGAAGTGGATGCCCTGCACCGCGAGGAAGGTCGCGATCAACACCCACGCGAGGGGCGTGACGAAGAGCGAGAACATCTCGCGCTTGTAGATCGGCCAGAAGCCCCTCACGTCCCCGCCTCCTCGTGCGGCGGCCCCGCCGCGTCGTCCGCGCCGGTGAGCTCCGAGAACACCTGCTCGAGCGACGCCGACCGCGGCGCGACCTCGTGGACGCCGAGGCCGGCGCCGACGAGCGCGCCGACGGCCCCCTCGGCGACCGCCACCGGGTCCGCGCTCGCCGCGAGATCGACGTCGATCGTGGCGAGCCCCTCGGCGGCGCCCTTCGTGGCCTTCGCCCCGGCGACGCCCGCAATCGCTCGCACGATCGCGAGCGCGCGGTCCGCGTCGCCGCGCACTCCGAGGTGCAGCCCCGACGTGCGCCGCATCGCGCGGATCTCGTCTATCGATCCCTCGGCGACGAGGCGCCCGCCCGCGATCACCAGCGCCCGCGTGCAGGTGGCCTCGACCTCGGGCAGGATGTGCGTCGAGAGCAGGACGGTGCGCTCCTGCCCGAGCCGACGGATGAGCGCGCGCACGTCGCGGATCTGGTTCGGATCGAGGCCGGCCGTCGGCTCGTCGAGGATGAGCAGGGGAGGCGATCCGAGGAGCGCGTCCGCGAGCCCCACGCGCTGTCGGTACCCCTTCGACAGGTGCCCGATCAGCACGTCCGCCATGTGCTCGATGCGCGCGTCGGCGAGCGCCTGGCCCACCGCGGCCTTGCGCGCCTTGCGCGGCACGCGCTTCAGCTCGGCACGGAACCCGAGGTACTCGACGACGCGCAGCTCGGGGTAGAGCGGTGACGTCTCGGGCATGTACCCGATCGCCGCGCGGGCCAGGAGCGGCTCCTCGGCGATGTCGTGGCCCGCGATGCGAACGCGGCCGCGCGTGGCGCCGAGGAAGCCGGCGAGGATGCGCAGCGTCGTGCTCTTGCCGGCGCCGTTCGGGCCGAGGAAGCCGACGACCTCGCCGCGGTCGACCCGGAACGAGACGTCGCGCACCGCGTCGACGGCGCCGTAGGACTTGGAGAGGTGTTCGACCTCGATCATGCGCGCGCACGGCTTAGCACAGCCCCCGGGGTCGCGATCGCGCGACGCGCGGCCGCCGTGCGACGCCGGGCCCCTGTCGGCGAGGCGCGACGCCCGCCTCGTCCGCCGGAGCGAGCGCCTGTGGCGGCAGCGCGGGCGGTCTGGTATTCGGCACCGAGGCAGGCGTCCGGGGCACCCCGCCGACCGCCGGCCCCAGAGACCATGGACCAAGCCCTCCTCCGCTCGTACTTCGCCACCATCTACGAGCTGCCGACCGCGAGCGGCGTGCTGCGCGCCTCGATGGACGGCGAGAACGTGGCCGACACGAGCGGCCTGCCGGAGCTCCTCAACCGGCGCTTCGCGCTGCTGACGTCGTATAACCCCCGATCGATGCTCCTGCCGCGTCGGGTGAACGACCAGCGCCAGGTCGTCCTGCGCGATCTGCTCATCCTCGGCTGCTATCGCGTCGAGCCGGGCGTCGGCACCGAGGCCGAGCCGGAGGGCGTCTGGCGCGAGCCGGTGTGGCTCGTCCACGGCATGGACCGCGACGAGGCGCTCGCGTTCGGCCGCGTGTTCCGCCAGAACACCATCGTCTACGTGCAGAACGGGCGGCCGGAGATCATCGTCACCGACCCGACCGCCGACGACGTCGGCCGCACCTTCCACGGCAACTGGCGGGTGAGGACGTAGTGCGCGCGGCCCGTGCTGCGCTCGCCGCCGTGGCCGCGACGCTCGCGATCGCGAGCGGCTGCGGGAGCAAGCGGGTCAGCGAGTGCAATGGCCTGATTCAGGTCGTCAACGCCGGCGTGCAGAGCGTCGACCGAAATCCCAAGCCCGAGTCCGATCCGACGGGCGTCGTGGGGCTGCGCGCGCTCGCGGAGGCGATGGACCGGGTCGCGGGCGAGGCTGCGACGGTGACGATCACGGTGCCCGAGGTAGGCAAGCTCTCCGCGGACTACCAGGCGATGGCGCGGGCTGTCGCGCGATCGGCGCGCGAGCTGGCCGCCGCCGCTGATGCCAAGGACATTCCCAAGGTCAACGCGGCGTGGGCGTCGCTAGAAAAAGCATACAATCAAGAGGATTTGCTCGTCGAGCAGCTGAACAAGGTCTGCCAGGCGCCGTAGTCACGCCGGGCCGCGATCGGCCCGGGTGGCGGCCTCCCGCCGGCTGCGGACCTCGCGCTCCCAGCGGATTGCTCTCGCCACGACCGAGCCACTCGGCGGCCGGTCGGCGCGCCGCCTCAAGCCACGAAGCGATAGCCGATGCCGCGCACGGTCACGATGTGGCGGGGCGCGGTCGGATCCACCTCGAGCTTGTTTCGCAGCTGGAGGATGAAGTTGTCGATGGTGCGCGTCGTCCCGTGGTGCGTCGGCCCCCAGACCTTGGCCTGGATCTGCTCGCGCGCCAGCACCCGCCCGCCCGCCTCGACGAGGCAGAGCAGGATGTCGAACTCGGTCGCGGTGAGCTCGACCGGCGCGCTGCCGCGGTGGACCTCGCGGGTCGCGGGGTCGATCTCCAGGCTCGCCACGTGGAGCTTCGACTCCGTGCCGCGCGCGATCGCGTCGCGCCGCAGCACGGCCTTCACCCGCGCGAGCAGCTCCGCGAGGCCGAAGGGCTTGGTGATGTAGTCCTCGGCGCCGAGCTCGAGCCCGGTCACCTTGTCCATCTCCGCGCCGCGCGCGCTCAGCATGATGACCGGCATCAGCCGTCGCTCGGCGCGGAGCGTCCGGAGCACCTCGAAGCCGTTCAGCCGCGGCAGCATCACGTCGAGGATGACGAGGTCGAGGTCGCTGTCGCGCGCCAGCGTCAGCCCGCTCTCGCCGTCGCCCGCCGTCAGCACGCGGAACCCCTCGGCCGACAGGTTCAGGTCGAGCCCCATCGCGATGCTCGCGTCGTCCTCGACCACGAGCACCGTCTTCTGCGTCGCGCCCGGGCCCGGCTGCGATCGGTTCATCGGGTCACGTGTCTAGCACGACTCGCCGGGGCCCGCGTAGGGCGCTCACGGGTCGGAGCGGAAGGCCTCGCGCGGCCCCTCGAGGGGAAGCACCAGCGTGAACGTGCTGCCCTTGCCGGGCGCGCTGTCGACCTCGACCGTGCCCCGGTGAGCCCTCATCACGTGCTGCACGATCGCCAGGCCCAGCCCCGACCCCTCCTGCTGTCGCGAGAGCAGATCGTCGATGCGGTAGAACTTCTCGAAGATGCGCTTGTGCTCGGTGCGCGCGATGCCCTTGCCGTTGTCGCGCACGGCGATCTCGAGCACCTTGTCGCGCGCACGGGAGGAGATGTCGATGCGACGCGGCTGGCCGCCATATTTGTAGGCGTTCGACAGCAGGTTCACGAGCGAGTCGACCATCGCCGCCTTGTCGCAGTGGACCAGCGGCAGGTCCGCGGGCACATCCAGCACGAGCTCGACGTGTCGTCGCTCGCGGGTCGGCTCGAACGCGGTCACGGCCTCGTCGATGACCACCCGAGGCTCGTACTCGAGCAGCTCGTAGACCCGCCGGCCGCTCTCCATCCGCCCCCAGTCCAGCAGCCGATCGATGAGCGCCTGCAGGCGCGCGCTCTCCTTGGTGAGCGCCTCGATGCAGCGGTCCTCGGCGACCTTGTCGCCCCGCCGAAGCATCAGCGTCTCGGTGAACATCCGGATCGACGTGAGGGGCGTGCGAAGCTCGTGCGAGACCTTCGACACGAAGTCGGCCTGGAGCTCCGAGACGTCGCGCTCGCGCCGCAAGAACACCCACACGAGGATGACGCCGGTGGCGAGCGTCCCCGAGAAGGTGAGCACGAGGATGCCCATCAGGAGGTTGAAGCGCGCCTCGCCGAGGATGAGCAGCAGCACGCCGACGGTGGACAGCAGCACCACCGGCACGATGACGAGGTAGACGAGGAGCTGGACGATGCGGCGGTAGCCGAGGCTCGTCAGGTCCCGACGCTTCGGGGTCGTCCTCACGGCATGACTCCGCGGTCGCGGCGCCCCCCGATCGAAAGGCGGCGCTCGAGGCCCAGCCTGCCCGCGTCCGCCATGGGCTGGCGGCGACCGAGCCTGCGCGCGATCACGAGCGCGAGGTGATGCGCTCGAGGACGAGCGACGCCTCGGCGGGTCGCTCGGGCGCGATGCGGAACGCGGCGCGCACCCGCGCGGCCGTCTCCGCAGCGGCAGCCACGTCGCGCACGGCGAGGCGCGCGAGCGGCTGACCGCGGCGCACCTCGTCACCACGGGCGACCTCGAGGTCGATGCCGACGGCGTGATCGACCGCCTGATCGGCGCGCGTGCGCCCCGCGCCCATCGCGACCGAGGCGAGCCCGACCTCGAGCGCGTCGATGCCGGCGACGAACCCGTCCGACTCGGCCAGGACCTCGACCGTGTGCGGCGCGCGAGGGAGCCGCGAAGTGTCCTCCACCACGCGCGGGTCGCCGCCCTGGGCCGCGATCATCTTCTCGGCGGTGGCCGCGCCTCGGCCGTCGGCGATCGCGCGCCGCAGCTCGGCGCGGGCCGCCGCGAGGTCCGCCGCCACGCCGCCGATCACGAGCATCTCGGCGCCGAGCGCGAGCGTGCACTCCAGGAGGTCCGCCGGCCCGCCGCCCTTGAGCACCTCGAGGGCCTCGCGGGTCTCGTTTGCGTTGCCGACCGCGCGGCCGAGCGGCGCGCTCATGTCCGTGAGCAGCGCGACGACGTCCTTGCCTGCCGCCGTGCCGACGCGCACGAGCGCCGTCGCGAGCGCGCGCGCGTCCTCGATCGACTTCATGAAGGCGCCGCGCCCGACCTTCACGTCGAGCACCAGCGCGTCGATCCCCTCGGCGAGCTTCTTCGAAAGGATGCTGGCGACGATGAGCGGGATGGCCTCGACCGTCGCCGTCACGTCGCGCAGCGCGTAGATGCGCTTGTCCGCGGGCGCGATGCGATCGGTCTGTCCGATCATGCACGTGCCGACCTCGCGCACGATGCGCCGGAAGGTGGGCACGTCGAGCGTCACCTTGAAGCCCGGGATGGCCTCGAGCTTGTCGAGCGTGCCGCCCGTGTGTCCGAGCCCGCGCCCCGAGACCATCGGCACCGGCACGCCGCATGCGGCGACGAGCGGCGCGAGGCAGAGCGAGACCTTGTCGCCGACGCCGCCGGTGGAGTGCTTGTCGACCTTCAACCCCGGGACGTCCGAGAGGTCGATGACGTCCCCCGACCCGAGCATCGCGCGCGTGAGCGCGACGGTCTCCGCGTCATCCATGCCGCGGAAGAAGATCGCCATGCAGAGCGCGCTCATCTGGTAGTCGGCCAGCTCGCCGGCGCCGTGAGCGCGGATGAGGCGCGCGATCTGCGACTCGGTCAGGTGGCCGCCGTCGCGCTTCAGGGCGATCAGCTCTACGAGGGTTTCCATCGCGCTCGGAGCTACCACGTCCGCGCGCGCAGCCCAAGCACGCGGCGCCTGGAAATGCGCCGCTGCAGGCCACTTTCGTGCGGGGAGGGGAGCCGCCGTGCGCGGCCCGGCGTCGTCGGAGGACCGCGCCGCGCGGCTGTCTCGAGGGACGGCCGCCGCTCTTCAGCAGGCCGGACGCGAGGGCTCGGAGATCGGGGCCGCCATCGGCCCCGTGGATCACCGAGCCCGCGGGCCTGGCTCTACTTGGTCGGGTCGGCCGAGAAGCAGCAGCGGAAGCCGGTGTCGAAGAACTGGTAGCTCTGGCTGACCGTGTAGAACGTGAAATCGCAGGTCGCGCCGTTCGGGTCCTGCGTGTCGAACGCGCCGCCGACGAGCTTGTAGCTCGAGTTCACGACGTCGCGCGCGATCTCGCGGAGGTTGCCCGTCATGTCGAAGATCTTCGACGTCGACGGCGTGTTGCTGAGCTGGCCGGACCAATCCGACCAGCAGTTCTGCAGGAGGTTCGATCCCGCGGGGAGGAGGCCGTTCTGCTGGCCCGGCGTCGGGCTGAAGTCGAAGGACGGCCCGAGGTTGCAGTACTTCGTCGCGGCGTCGTACGCGCTCGTGCAGGTCGCGCCGTGCGGCGCGTAGCCCCACTTGCACGTGTAGCTCGGCGTGACCCGGCACGCGGCCTGCCAGTCCGTGAGGGCGCAGATGTTGCCGCCCATCGCGAGGCACGTCTGCTCGACCTCGGCCGGCGTCACGTTGAACCAGGGGATGCGGCCTTGCGCCGAGCAGGCCGGGGTCTTGTCCAGCGTCACGCCGGCGGGCGCCTGCGTCGTGTAGCCGTTGCCCGTGCCTGCCTGGGTGCCGTTCGCGCTCGGGCGGCTGGCCTCGTAGCTGTAGACCCACTTGCTCGCGCCGATCTGCGTCACCGCAGGCTGCACGAACGACGGGCTGCCGCCCTTGTTGTTGTACGGCTCGTCGATGAGGCCGTCGCAGTCGTTGTCGACGCCGTCGCACAGCTCGGTGCAGCCGCCCGGCAGGTTCGCGCAGTCGGCCTTCGCGGCGCTGCACTTCGTCGCCGCCTGGCCGTTGCACACGTACGTGCCCGTCTGTCGGCAGGCGCCGTCGCCCGGCGGCGGCTTGCCGTCGTCGCTCGCGCACGGCTTGCCGTAGTTCGGCACGTTCTCGTTGGTCGCGCCGTTGCAGTTGTTGTCGAGGGTGTCACACACCTCGGCCTGCGCCGCGCAGCTCGGGCTGCACACGTTCGCGGGGAACGTGCACTGCCACTTGCCCTGCTTGCACTGGACGGAGACCTGGCCGGCCTGGCACTCCGGGGCCGACGCCGCGGGGCTCACGCCGCACACCTGCACGGGCGAGGGCGCGGGCACGTTCTCGTCGACCTGCCCGTCGCAGTTGTCGTCCGTGCCGTTGCAGACCTCCTGCGCCTGCACGTACGCGCACGCGTACTCGCACTTGCCGTCCTTGGGGCTCGTCAGGTCGTAGTACCCCTGCTCGCACGCCTGGAAGACGCACGTCCCGTTCGAGCACGCGAACTGAGCGTGCACCGCGCCCGCGTTGCAGTCGTTGCCGCATTTGCCGCAGTTCGCCGGGTCGCCCGCGAGGTCCGGCTGCCCGGTGAGCTGGCCGTCGCAGTTCGCGTCGATGGCGCAGCCATCCTGTGCGCCCAGGGACGCCGTCACGGAGCCCTGGCAGACGATGGTGCCGCCCACGCACGCCTTCGTGCCGGCCTTGCACGCCGAGGTCGCGCCCGCGGGGGGGGGCGGGGCGACGTCGCAGGCGCCCGCGAGGTCCTTCGGGTTGTCGTCGATGGTGCCGTTGCAGTCGTCGTCGACGCCGTTGCACGTCTCGTCGGCCGCGGGGTCGACGTTGCCGACGCACTTGAGCGCGCCCGCGTTGCACTGGAACGTGCCCTTCGTGCACGGCGCGTTGTTGCTCTTGCCACACGCGCCGCCCTGGTCGATCGGGCTGTTGTCGACGATGCCGTCGCAGTCGTCGTCCTTGCCGTTGCAGGTCTCGAGCACCTGCCCCTGGAGGAGCACGTTCCCGCCGGAGCACTTCGGGGCGCCGCCGTCGCAAACGGTCGTGCCCTGGTGGGCGAGGGTCGCGCACTCGCCGTTCACGCTGCCGAAGCACGCGACGCCGATGGCGGGGTCGCCGCCGAGGTCGTCGACCGCGTCGATCTTGCCGTCGCAGTCGTTGTCGATGCCGTCGCAGATCTCGACGCCGCCGTTCGTCGGATCGCACTGGTAGTTGCAGGTGTTCGGCGGATCGCTGTCGAGGTGATGCCAGCAATCACCGGGGCCGTTGCACACGCAGCCCTTGAGGTTGCACTCCGCGTTGCCGCCCGCGTTGCAGGCCTTCTGCGGGTCGACGCGCTTGCACTCGGCGACGCCGTGCGGGATGAGGCACTTGACGTTGCAGTCGCCGCAGTTGTCGACGCCGCAGAAATCGACGTCCTCGTCGACCTTGCCGTCGCAGTCGTTGTCCGTCTTGTCGCAGGCCTTGTCGTCGGCGGCCGTCTTGGTGCAGCCGTACTCGCAGGTGAGGCCGTCCCCATCGAGGTCGGTCCAGCCGACGTCGCACTGCTTGCACTCGCACGTGCCCTTCTGGCCGGCCTTCGCGGCCGGCTTGCACGAGATGCCGGACACGGCGCAGTTCTTCGCCAGCACGTAGCAGTCGTTCTCGCAGGTGCCGCACTGCTCGGGCTTGGTGAAGTCGAACGTCTCGTCGATCTTGCCGTTGCAGTCGTTGTCCTGGCCGTCGCACTTCTCGACGCCGTTGTTGGTCGGCGCGCACGTGCCGCCGGCGTCCTTGGCGCCGCAGTTGGGGAAGCAGTCGCTGCCCCCCTGGCCGCCCTGCCCGGCGTCGAACGTCGAGCCGCCGGCGCCGCTCGTGCCCGTGGTGGTCCCGGTCGTACCGCCGAGGGTGTCGGGGCAGTCCGCGTAGCAGAACGCGTCGGTGTTGCAGCCCGCCGTGCCGCCGAGGGTGAAGGCGAGGCCGATCGTGGCGCTCGCGGCGCCGAGGAGCTTCCCGATGCGGCTCATCGCGCCACCTCCTTCTGGTCCGCGCGCCGTTCGGTCGCGACGGCTCGCCGTCTGCGCGTGCGCCGGAGCGCGACGAGCAGCGCGGCCACCGCGGCCCAGCGCGCGTCCGGCGACCGCGACGCGCCCGCGCCGACCTCGCAGGAGCAGCCGCCGCCGCCCGTCGCGAGGCCCCACGTCCCCTTGACGTCCTGGCCCCCGCCGCCCGCGCCGAGCGCCGAGGTCGTCGTGGTGCTGGTCGTCTGCGAGCCGCCGCCGGTCCCGGTCGGGGTGCCGCCACCGGCGCCGCCGGTCTTCGTGAAGCAGCTACCCGCCTTGCACTCCTGGCCCGACGGGCACACCACGCCTTCGCAGAGGCAGTTGCCGCACGTCCCCGTCATCGGGTCGCAGCACGAGCCGTCCGCGCAGCCCGCCGCGGGGCACTTGTCCGCGACGCACTTCGGCGGCTTCTGGCTCTCGTCGCACGTCGTGCCCGCTCCGCACGCGGGCGAGCAGGTGGCGATGCACGTGCCCGCCTCGCAGCGCTCGCCGCCCTTGCACGTCTTGTCACCGCACGCGGCCACGCAGTCGAAGCCCTTGAAGTCCGCCTTCGGGCGGCACTCCTCGCTCGCCTTGCACGAGTCGGCCTTGCACGGGTTGTCGACGCACACGCCGTCGTTGCAGGCCTTCCCGCAGCCCTGGCAGGGCAGGTTCCAGCAGTTCGCCTTCACGCACGTGCCCGACTTCACGCCGTAGCTCGTGCACACGCTGCCCGCCCCGCACGTCACGCCGGAGCACGGGTCGGCGCAGCCGTTCGACTTGCAAGCGCACACCGGCGGCGAGAAGCAGTCTTCGAGCACCGTGCCGGCCGGCGCGCACAGCACCTTGCCGTCGCCGTCCTTGCGGGTCTCCTGGAGGCAGCTGCCTGGGCAGAGGTCCTGCGTGCAGTAGAAGCCGAGGCTCTTGCCGGTCGCGGTGTCGGTGACCTGCTCCTGGACCTGGCCCGGCGGGCACGGGTGCTCCCCGGCGCCGGCCTTCGCCGCGCACTGGCAGCCGTTCTGCCCCTTCACGCACGCCTGGCCGGGGTTGCAGAGCGGCGCTCCGTCGTTCGGGTTGTCGATCGCGCCGTTGCAGTCATTGTCCTTGCAGTCGCAGACTTCCTTGCCCGCGGGCACGCCGCCCTGGCAGATGAACTTGCCCTTCTCGCAGGCGAAATTGCCCTGCTTGCACTCGCCGGTGTCGATGCCGCACGAGTCGCCGATCTTGCCGTCCGGGGGCGGCAGCGGGTTCTGCGTCCCGTCGACGCCCTCCGGGGGAACGCCGATCTCGTCGACCTCGCCGTCGCAGTCGTCGTCGATGCCGTTGCAGACCTCGGGCAGCGGCTGCGTGCCGCCGCCGATGCACTCCCACTTGCCCACCTGGCACACGGGCAGGCCCGGCGTGCACGGCGGCTTGTCATGCGGCGGCGTCAGGGTGCAGACGATGTTCGGCGGGTCCGTCGGCGCGTTGTCGATCGTGCCGTCGCAATCGTCATCGACGTTGTTGCAGGTCTCGAGCTGCGGCCCGACCTGATCGGGGCACGCGAGCACGCCGCCGAGGCACTTGAGGGTGCCCTGCTTGCACGGCGCGGCGTTCGGGTCCTTGCCGGGGCCGCCGCCGCAGGGCGCGCCGACGTTCGGCAGCGCGCCGTCGTCGGCCTGGCCGTTGCAGTCGTTGTCGACCCCGTCGCAGACCTCCTTGCCCGGGGTCTTCGAGTTCTGGCAGACCCAGCCGGCCTTCCCGGCGCAGGCGAGCGTGCCGGCCGAGCAGGGCGCCGACAGCGTACCCGCGCCGTTGCACGTCCCGCCCGCGGGCGGGCACCAGGTGAGCTTGCCGAACGTGCAGCAGTTGCCCGCCTCCGTCCAGCAGCCGTTCTGGCCGGCGGCCGGCGCGTCCGTGAGCGGCGCGTTGTCGGCCGTCCCGTCGCAGTCGTTGTCGATGCCGTCACAGATCTCGGGCTGCTTCTGGTTGCCGCCCTGGCAGGTGAGCACGCCGTTCACGCAGGCGGTCGCGCCGGGGGTGCACGGGGGCTGATTGACGCCGCACGCCTTGCCGACGCCGATGGGGGCGTCGTCGACCGTGCCGTCGCAGTCGTTGTCGACGCCGTCGCAGATCTCGATGCTCGGCCCCACGAAGCCCTGGCACGTGCCTCCGCAGGCCTGCTTGCCCTTCTGGCACTGGCTCTTGCCGCCGTAGACGAGGCCGGCCGGCACGCCGTTCGGGATGCAGTCGACGGCCGCGATCCCGTCGTCGACGACGCCGTCGCAGTCGTTGTCCTTGCCGTCGCAGACCTCGGCCAGGATGTTGTTCTGGCAGGCGTCGTAGCCGCCGTTGTTCACGCAGCCGCCCACGGGCACGGCCTGCGGCGCCTTGCACGCCATCGTGCCCTGGCAGTTCGCCGGCTCGTTCGGGCCCTGAGGGCCGCACGGGATCGCGGCGACCCCGTTGTCGGTGAAGCCGTCGCAGTCGTTGTCGCAGCCGTCGCAGACCTCGGGGCCGGGGACGCACTTGTTCTGGCAGACGTTGCCGTTGTCGATGACGCCGTCGCAGTCGTCATCGAGGCCGTTGCACGTCTCGACGACCGGGCAGTGCGACGGGTTGCCGCACTTGAGCACCCCCTCGTCCGTCTGCGCGTTGCAGTTGTCGTCGACCCCGTCGCAGGTCTCCTTCGGGTTGTAACAGAGCCACTGCGTCGGATCGGAGGACTGCACCTTCGTCGTGCACGGCAGCAGCGTCGTGTCGCCGCCCGGGTTCTGCGGGGTGATCGACTGCGAGTACTGCTGCAAGCACGTCGCCCGGGCGAGCGCGCAGCATTTCCCCTGCGGCTTGATGTTGCAGTAGTGGGTGTAGCCCTCGTCGGTGCACCCGTTGCAGTTGTTGTCGGCGTTGTCGCACGTCTCCGGCTGGACCGAGCCGGCGATGATCGTGGACAGCGCCGTCGAGAGCTCGGTCTCGTTGTTGGCGAAGTACGACTTCGTCGTCCCGCCCGCGGCCGCGATCGCGTCGGTCTTCGCCTGGTTGCCGCCCGCGAAGTTGATGACGAACGTCTTCACCTTCCACTGGTTTCCGCCCTTGGCGAAGCCGGTCAGGAGCGCGGTGGCCGCCGCGTTGGCGTCGGTCTGCGCGTCGCAGGTCTCGTCGCCGTCCGTGATGAGGATGACGTTGACCGATCGACAGCCGCGCTCCGTGTTGTCGAGCGGCGAGACGTACGTCGGCACGCCGGTGGACGGGAACGCCCACTGCGTCGCGTAGTACCGGTACATGTCGCGGAGGATGCCGTTCAGCGGCGTGCAGCCGTCGGCGAAGAGCTCCTTGCCGTCGGCGCAGTCGTTGTTCACCCAGGTGAGCAGGTCGTTGATGTTGCTCGGCTTGGGCGGCGGGCTGAAGTAGTTGTCCTGCTGCATCGGCACGAGCACGTTCGCGCCCGCGCGGGTCGTCGCGTCGCCAGGTCGGGGGCCGCAGCCCGCGCCGGTCGCGCAGTCGACGTTCGCCGGGTTCGGCATCGCGTTGCTGGGCAGGTTCGAGTAGCCGCAGCTGTTGAAGCAGGCCCCGCCACAGCCCGAGAGCGCGCGCGCGTACGACGCGAGGCCGAAGTTTGCCTGGCCGACGTACGCCTGAAACATGTTCTTTAGCGCGCAACGGCCGTGGCCCAGGCGATCGTTCGGGTAGCTGCACGAGTTCTGCGCAGCGACCGAGGTCGTCATCGAGCCGGAGGTGTCGAACGCGACCATGAAGTAGGGCTTCGACGAAGCGGGCCAGTTGGCCGGATTCGGATCGAGGCACGCTTGGGGCTCGGCGTGCGCGATGGCGGCGGTGCTCGCCAGCACCCCCGCGGCGAGGCCGAAGGTCCATCGCCCCGTGCGTTGTCGCACGTGACCCCAGCGATAAGCGTTCTTCGTCATGACCGTCCCGTATTGGTTCGGATGCCTGCGCTGCGCGGCGCACACCTGCGGGCGTGCGCGCGAGCCGACTTCGTCCGGCCGCATGATCTCACGCTCGCTCGCCCTCGAGCAAGCGTCACCCCGCGTTGGTTCAAGCCCTACAAACGTCTTGGTCGGGCCCGGGCTCTCTACTAGGACGTGCCTCGATGGCTAAGATCACGCCGCCGTCCCCGGCGCGTCGGGTGCCGCCTCCATCGCTGCCCCCCTCGCCGCCCGCGCGCACCTCGGCCGCGGCGAAGCGTCGTGGACGGCCCCGGGGGCCCTTCACCCAGCACCGCCGCATCGACACGCTCCGGGCGCTGCTCTCCCGCCATCCGCGGGGCCTCACGATCTACGAGCTGGCGCGCGAGCTCGAGGTGACGCCGCGCTCCATGCGCCGGTATCTGGCCGAGATAAGGCGCGATCTGGAGCTCGTCAACACCACGGACAAGCCCGGTGGGACGCGGCTCTGGAGGCTCGCTCCCGGCGAGGTGCCCCGCAAGATCGAGGTCCGTCGCACACAGGCCTACGCCCTGCTCGCCGCGCGGCGGCTCTTCGAGTCGATGAAGGGCTCGACGCTGTACGAGGAGATCGACCTTGCGGCCGAGAAGCTCCTCGGCGTCGCGCGGCGGCTCGGCCGTGGCCCGAACGCCGGCGTCGCCGACGCGCGCCTCGAGGAGCGCTTCCTCTACCTGCCGTTCGTGGGCAAGGACTACGAGGGCCACACCGAGGCGCTCGACGACCTGTTCCAGGCGGTGGCCGACCTCCGGCCGCTGCGGTGCCGCTACCGGCGGGCCAAGGACGGCACCGAGGAGCGCATCACGATCCATCCGTACGCCATGGTGCTCTACAAGGACGGCATCTACTGCGTCGGCTTTCACCTGGGCCGCGGGGAGATCCGCACGTTCTTGCTCGACCGGATGAGCGACACGGAGTGCTCGTCGAGCGAGCGGTTCGACCTGCCGCCCGACTTCAAGGTCGACGACTACTTCCAGGGGACGTTCGGCATCTTCCGCGGAGGCGTGCCCCACTCGGTCGTCATCGACTTCGACGCGCGCGTCGCCGAGTTCGTGCGCGCGCGCCGCGTGCACCCGTCGCAGGTGCTGACGGCGCTTCCGGCCGGCGGCGTGCGGCTCGAGATGACCATCGGCGACCTCACCGAGCTCGGGACGTGGATCCTCGGGTTCGGCGACACCGCGCGCGTCGTCGAGCCGCCGGAGCTCATCGAGCGCCTGCGGCGGGAGCTCACCGGCGCGCTCGCGCTGTACGACACGCCCGCGGCGCCGGTGAAGCGCACGAAGTGACCGCGGGCCGTCGCGCGCGCCGGTGGGCGCGTCGCGGCTCCGTCCTCAGCGCGAGGCGCGGAGGGCTTCGTCGATCATCACGGCGTGCTCGCGTGGATCGGCCCACCGCGAGCGGCCTTCGGCCGGGAGCCGGTCGATGGGGTCGAAGTACAGGTACTGCTGGCCGGGCTTCACGCTCGGCGCCTGGTAGACGGAGATGCCGGTCCCGCGGTCGTAGTGCTCGAACGAGTGCGCGTCGCGCTTGCCGCCGCCCCCGGGCGCGTCGACGACGAAGGTCGGCGTGTTGAAGCCCGCGGTCGACCCGCGCACCTGCTTCTCGATGTCGAGCGCCGCCTGCACGGTGGTGCGCAGGTCCTCGGCGCCCTTCACGAGGTCGTGCACGTAGACGTAGTACGGGTGGACGTTGACGTGGCCGAGCCGCTTCACGAGCAGTCGCATCGTCTCCGGGTCGTCGTTCACGCCGCGGATCAGCACGCTCTGGTTGCGCACGGTGATGCCGTGCTCGAGCAGCTTGTGCATCGCGTCGCGGGTGATGCCGGTGATCTCGTTAGGATGGTTGAAGTGGGTGTGGAGGGCGACCTCCTTGTGGAGCTTGCGCCCGAGCTCGACGATGCGGGTGACCGCGTCGAACCAGGCGTCGTCCGTCAGGATCTTCTGCGGCATCACCGCCGGCCCCTTGGTCGCGAGGCGAATGCGGCGGATGTTGCCCATCGCGAGCAGCGTCTCGCCGATCGACAGCAGCTGCTCGGCGCGCAGGTTGTACGCGTCGCCGCCGCTCACCACGACGTCCTCGAGCTCCGGGCGCGAGGCGATGTACTGGAACGCGCGGCGCCAGCGGGCCTCGTCGACCTTGAAGTGCGTCTTCTCGACCTCCTCGGTGTCGACGCCGACCGCGTAGCTGCGCGTGCAGAAGCGGCAGTAGACCGGGCACGTGTCGAGCGGCAGAAAGAGCGCCTTGTCCGCGTAGCGGTGCGTGAGGCCGGGGACCGGCGCGTCCGCGCGCTCGCCGAGCGAGTCGAGGCCGAGCTTCGGGTGGTCGGGCAGGAACCGCGACGCGAGCGGGATGAACTGGATTCGGAGCGGATCCGCGTACGGCTGCGACCAGTCGATGAGCGACAGCAGGTAGGGCGTTACCCGCACGCTCATCGGCGCGATCGCGAAGCCCTTCGTCGCGTCCGAGATGAAGTCGTCGGACACCAGGCCCTGCAGCGCCTCGAGCAGCTTCTCCGGGCGAGTGATCGTGCGCTTCGACTGCCAGTGGTGGTCGAGGAACTGGCCCTCGTCCACGTCCGCGTACGCCGGGATGCGCCGCCAGTCGGGCCGCTCGAGGAACTGCTTGTGTCGCAGCGTGGCCGGGTCGACCGGGGGCTTCTGGGGGACGATCTCGTCGGTTCGGTGCTGGAGGTCGAGGAGGCTGACGCTCATGGCTGACTCGAGGGGGAAGGGGGCGGCGGCTCCGCCCGAGGCCGGTGCGTGCTCGGCCTTCTAACGATCGGGCGACCGCAGCACAACCCCCGGGCCGAGAGGCTAGCACGCGCCCCGGGCCGGCGCGGCCGCGGGGGCGGATCGGGCGTCGGCGCGCTCCCGTCGAGCGCCGCCTGTCAGTTGCTCATCGAGGCGGTGACGACGTCGCGCGTCGACCGGTAGCGCCGGTAGTACGAGAGCACCTTGCCGACGTAGGCCTGCGTCTCCTCGTACGGCGGGATGCCCGCGTGCCGGACGACCGCGTTCTCGCCTGCGTTGTAGCCGGCGATCGTGAGCTCGAGGTCACCGTTGAACATGTTGGCGAGGATGCGCAGGTACCGCGTTCCGCCGAAGATCGCCTCGCGCGGGTCGAGCGCGTCCCGCACCTGCATGCGCTCGGCCGTCTCGGGGATGAGCTGCATGAGGCCCTGCGCGCCCATGTGCGAGACCGCGCGCGGATCGTAGTCGCTCTCGACCTTGATCACGGCGCGGACGAGCTCCTCAGGGATCTGGTAGAGCGTCGCCGCCTGGCGGATCCAGACGTCGAATCGCGCGTAACGCTCGGGCGATTTGTCGCTCGGGGCCACGGGGATGACTCCCGGCGGGGGCTTGCGGGAGCCGCGGTCGCGCGACTTCAGATAGAGCTTGAAGCGCCCGTCGCCAGCCGGCTTGTTCGCGAAGTGCGTCACGCCCTCGGCGTCGGTGTACGTGAAGATGTCGGCGTTCGCCGGGCCCGGTGAGGCTACGAGCGCCGCCAGCGCGACGAGCGCGACGGGGCCGATCACGCGGAGGGCTCGCAGGAGGCGTCGCTGGATCACGTGGCGCAAGCGTCAGGAAACGTAGCACGCGCGCTCTCGCAACGAGAAGAAGCCGCCGAGCGCCGCGAAGATTGTCGTGCGAGGCCGGGGCGGCGCGGCCCGGAGTGTAGTAGACGGAAAGGCATGGAGATCGGCTGGCAGCACGCCCTGGTCGGAGCGGCGGTGCTGTTTCTGCTGTTCCTCGTCGTGAAGCTGCGGCCCGTGGGCTTCGGTCGGCCAGGGCTCGCCGCCGGCATCCGTGTCGAGAAGCAGCGCGCCCGCGACGCGAGCACGCCCGCCGATCGCGCGGAGGCCTTGTGCGAGGCCGGTCGGCTCGCTCGCGAGGCGGGGCGCAGCGCGCTCGCGGCGGCGTTCTTCCAGCGCGCGATGAAGGCCGACGAGACGTCGGTCGCTGCCGTCGAGCGCACCGCGTCCGCCCTGTCGCGCCGTCCGCGCCTGCTCGAGAAGCTGCTCTGGCGGCGCCTCGCGCACCTGCCCTGGGACGATGCCCACCGCGCCGCGGCGCACGCCACGGTGGCCGCGCTGCGGCACGTCTACATGCACTCCGTCCGCGACTCCGCGCGCGCCGAGTTCCTGCGCCGCTTCGACGAGAAGCTCGGCTGAGGGCTCGCGCGGACGCGGGCGCGGCGCGCTCCCGGTGGTGAGGGGGGCGACGCCGGAGGGGCGTCCTCGGCTCCTCGCCTTCACGTTTCACGACTTCCTGAACGGGCTCAGCGCCGCGCCAGGCGGTCAGTCGGCGAAGAGCACCTTCGGCAGCGCGCCCTTGTTCGCGAGGGCGAGGAGGTCCATCGACAGCGCGACGGTGACGTGTACGAGGAAGCCCGAATAGATGCTCTTCGTGCGCATGGCGAGCGACCCGAGCGCGACGCCGGCGACGACGGCGCCCGCGGCCTCGAGGTACGGCTTGCCGTAGTGGATCATGCAGTAGGGCACGCACATCGCGAAGATGGCGCCCGATCCGAGCGTGTTCCGCAGGCCCGACAGCCAGAAGCCGCGGAAGAAGATCTCGAGCGCGAAGAACTGGGCGAAATACAAGGTCTCCCAGAGCGCCAGATCCAGCCACGAGCGCGAGCTCAGCTTGTAAAACGGGTAGTAGTTTCCGAACTCGGGCTGGCGCGCCACGACGAACACCGCCGGGATCACGACCGCCAGGCACGCGAGGTAGATCCACGCGTGGCGGCGGAAGCCGCGGACGCGCAGGCCCATGTCGAGCAGGCTGTCCCTGCGGAAGATGAGCTTCCACGCCGCCATCGGCAGCGCGACGTAGCCGAACACGCGGGCGAACGCCCACCACGAGTAGCTGTAGAGCTCGCCGTACTTGCGCAGGTCCACGAAGCGGCCGAGGCCCCCGGGCGATTCCATCTGCGCGCGCTCGACCCCGCGCAGCGCAGGGCGGATGTGGTCCTCGTAGAAATCGCGCCCGCCGTAGTACTCCTGCAGCGTCAGCACGAGCGCGGTGATCACGAAGAGGACCGCCGGGCGGTAGTCGTAGCCGCCGGCGATGAGCGTCTTGCGTTGGTGCTCGTGCGCCTCGACGTCGAGCTCGCGCCACGTCCGGTGGAAGAAGGCCCACAGGAGCGGTGCCAGCAGGAGGTAGCCCGCGACGGGCGTGAGCGCGCGCAGGGCCGTGTGCAGGAGCGAGGGCGATCCGGGGCCGTCGAGGAAGGTCCCCGGAGGCCCCCCGGCGAGCGCGGCAGACGCGAGGAGGGTGGCGGCGAGCGGCGTCACGAACGGACGGGCGCCGGTCAGGCTCCGCCGGCGGCGGCGAGCAGCGACAGCGCGTGATCGAGCCGATCGAGCGAGCGATCCCGGCCGAGCAGCTCGAGCACCTCGAACACGCCGGGCGACACCGACCGGCCGGTGAGCCCGACGCGGACGGGCTGCGCGACGTCCTTCAGCTCGAGGCTGCGGCTGCCGAGCCACGCGACGACGTGCGCCTCGAGGCCGGCGCGCGTGAAGTCGGGCGAGCTCGCGATCACCTCGCGCAGGGCGCCGAGGTGCGACGCCTTCTCGGGGACGAGGAACTTCTTGACGGCCTTCTCGTCGTAGACCGGCCGCTCGCGGAAGAGGAAGTCGAGGCCCTCGGCGGCGTCCACGAGCGTCTGCGCGCGCTCGCGGACGTGCGGGATCGCGGCGAGGAGGAGCCCGCGATCCACGCCGGGCAGCCCGCGCTTCTCGAGGAACGGCGCGACCGTGTCGGCGTAGGCCTCGAGGCTCGTGAGCTCCGGCCGCTTCAGGTGCTCGAACGCGATGGCTGCCAGCTTCTTCGCGTCGAACTTCCCGTCGCCCTTGCCGCAGCGGGCCCAGTCGAAGGCGTCGACGAGCTGGGCGACCGAGAAGACCTCCTGGTCCCCGAACGACCAACCGAAGCGGACCAGGTAATTGAGGAGCGCCGCCGGCGCGATGCCCTTGTCGCGGTACTCGCCGACGCTCACCGCGCCGTGGCGCTTCGACAGCTTCGTGCCGTCGGGGGCGAGCATCATGGGCAGGTGCGCGAAGCGCGGCGGCGTGCGGCCGAGCGCTTCGTAGAGAAGGATCTGGATGGGCGTGTTGACCATGTGGTCGCGGCCGCGGGCGACCAGCGTGATGCCCATCGTGATGTCGTCGACCACCGCGCCGAAGTTGTAGAGCGGGACGCCATCGGCCCGGACGAGGACTGCGTCCTGCTGGGCGCTGTTCGGCGTCGTGACCTCGCCGAAGACGAGATCCTCGTAGGTGACGGCGCCCGACGTCGGCGCCTTGAGCCGCAGCACCCACGGGCGGTCCGGCTTCGGGCCCTTGTGGTCGCGGCAGGTGCCGGGGTACCGGAAGACCGCCTTGGCGTCGCGCGCCTTGAGCGCCTCGCGCTGGGCGTCGAGCTCCTCCTTTGTGCACGTGCAGCGGTACGCCGCACCGCGCTCGACCAGCTGGTCGGCGAACTCGCCGTAGAGCGCGAGCCGCTCCATCTGGCGGTACGGGCCGTGTGCGCCGCCGACCTCGGGCCCCTCGTCCCACTCGAGGCCGAGCCACCGCAGCTCGCGGAGGATGACCGCCTCGTTCTCGGGGGTGCTCCGCTCCTGGTCCGTGTCCTCGATGCGGAGCACGAACGTCCCGCCCGTCTTCCTCGCCCAGAGCCAGTTGAAGAGGGCGGTGCGGACGCCGCCGATGTGCAGGTAGCCGGTGGGGGAGGGGGCGAATCGGAGCCGCGGTTTGGCGTTCGACATGCAGGCGCGCCTCTACCACGATCCGTCGCGGCACGACACGTTCCAGCCCGGTCGGGCGCGCGGCCCGAGGCCGCGTTTCATCTTCCGTGCGCTCGCGCCTTGCGGGGAGCGGTGGGCGTCTGCTAGAAACGCGCCCGCATTCATGCCGCGCGAGTGATCTCGCGCAACCACGAGGCCGGTCGTCGAGACGCCGGCCCCAGCGACGCGGCCGCCGAGGCCGCCTGGAGCACGTACCATGGCTCAGAAATCCCCGCTCGCGATTACCAAGGAGCGCTTCGGCGACAAGTCGAAGCTCGTCGAAGCCGTCAAGGCCTTCGGCACCGAAGATCTGTGGGTCGCCCGCACGGCGTCGGATCGCGGCAAGGAGAAGGGCCTCGAGCACGTGTCGAACGCGAAGCTCCTGCGCCTCCACGCGACCTTCACCACGGTGAAGGAGAAGTTCGGCACGCGCGCGAAGCTCATCGAAGCGATCCTCGAGGGCATGAACCGCTCGAAGGACGGCGGCATGAAGAAGCGGCTCGAGGCCTACCCGGTGCCGCGCCTCTTCGACCTCTACAAGAGCACCACCAAGCGCGCCAAGGCGGCTGCTGCCGCAGAGAAGAAGGCCTGATGGTCACCAAGAAGGCGTTGAAGGGGGCCGGGGCGGCCGCGAAGGCTGCCGCGAAGCGGGATGTGCCGGTCGAGCTCGGGCTCCCGCACGAGGGCTTCGTCCCCAAGGCCATCTTCTTCACGAACGGCGTGGGGTCCCACAAGGACCACCTGACGTCGTTCGAGCTCGCGCTGCGCGACGCGGGCGTCGCGACGGCGAACCTCGTGACGGTCAGCTCGATCTTTCCGCCGCACTGCCGCGAGATCAGTCGCAAGCAGGGCGAGAAGCTCATCCGGCCTGGTCAGATCACCTTCTGCGTCATGGCGCGGCAGGCGACGAACGAGCCGAACCGCCTCGTGGCGGCCTCGATCGGCCTGGCCCGGCCGAGCGACCCGAACGCCTACGGCTATCTCTCCGAGCACCACAGCTACGGCGAGACGTCGAAGAAGTCGGGCGACTACGCCGAGGATCTCGCCGCGACCATGCTCGCGACCACGCTCGGCGTGGAGTTCGACGCGGACAAGGCGTGGGACGAGCGCAAGGCGGTCTACCGCATGAGCCGCCAGATCGTGCGCACGCGTTCGATCACGCAGTCGGCCGAGGGGCACAAGAACGGCCTGTGGACCACGGTCGTGGCCCTCGGCGTGTTCGTGTTCTGACGTCCGCCACCCAGCCGAGCCCGCCGAGCCTCCGGATGAACGCGTGAGCCAAGGCGCCGCTCCGGCCGAGCCCGAGAAGTCCACGTCGACCCGCGCGGAGGCCAGCCCTCCCGCGGGGCGCGTGCTCGTGCGCAACCCGCCGGGCTGGGTGCGTCAGGTCCTCCTCGTCGCGGGGAAGGACCTGTCCATCGAGCTCGCGACGGGCGAGATCATCACGACGAGCGGCTTCTTTGCCGTCCTCGTCGCCATCATCGGATCGCTGTCGTTCTACTCGGGCGCGGACGCGAAGCAGAGCGTAGCGCCCGGGGTCATCTGGGTCGCGGTCGCGTTCGCGTCGATCCTCGCGCTGAGCCGCACGTGGTCGCGCGAGCGCGAGGACGGGGCGCTGGCCGGCCTGCTCGTGATGCCGCTCGCCCGCAGCGCGATCTTCGCGGGCAAGGCGCTTGGGGTCGCCGCGTTCGTGACGGCCGTCGAGCTGATCGTGGTCCCCGTGTCGGCCTTGCTCTTCGCGGTCGACCTGGTGCAGGTCGGGCCGGGCCTCGTACTCCTCGCGCTCTCTGCGACGCCTGGCATCGCCGCGAGCGGCACGCTCTTCGGAGCGATGACGGTCCGTACTCGGGCGCGGGATCTCGTCCTCGCCAGCGTGCTCTTCCCGCTGCTCGCGCCGACCCTGCTGGCCGCCGTGGCCGGAACACGCGAGCTCTTCGGTGGGGCGCCCATCGGAGAGCTGGTCGACTACATGCAGCTGATGGGCGTGTTCGGCGTGGTCTTCACCGCCGGCGGCCTCGGATTGTTCGAGCTGCTCATCGAGTCGTAGGCCGGGCCGCGCGTCGCACCCGGGTCGTCAGGACGCCGCGAGGATCGCCTCGGCCACGCGCGCACCGTCACCCGTGACAGCGTCCGGGTCGAACGCGACGCCCGCGCACTCGCCGGCCGCCCAGACCGAGCCAGCCGCCCGCCCGTCCGCGTCGCGCACGACGACGTAGCCCTGCGTCGGCTCGAAGCGCGTCTCGGCGCCTGCCTGCGCGGCGATCTCGAACGCGGGCGCGCCCGGCGCCGCGATCGCGACCACGGCGACCTTGACCGTGCGCTCGCCCGTGGCCGTCTTCAAGGCGACGGCCTTCACCTGACCGGTGCCCTTGATGCCGGCGAGGTCCTCGGGGGCCACGCGCAGCACGTTCGGCGCCCCGATCGCGGCCTCGACTGCGTCCGCCCAGAAGCCCTCGCCGACGAGGGCCACCGGGCCGTCGGGCACGACGCCGTAGGACGCGAGCCTGCACACCGCGCGCGCCGAGAGCACGCCGGGAAGGTCGTCGTTCGGCACGGCGAGCACGCCGTCGTGCGCCCCGGTCGTCACGACCGTGTCGCGCGCGCGCACGACGACCGCGCCCTCGGGCGTCGCGACGAGCGCCTCGCCGCCGTAGACGCCGACCACGGTCGCTCCGAGCAGCACCCTCGTCGCGCCGAGCGGGTGTTGCCCGCGCACGGCGCCGGCCCGCTCGGGCAGAGCGAGGAGCGAGCCGCCGAGCTCGATGCCGTCGTCGACCAGGGTGACGTCGCGACCGCCGGCCGCGAGGCGCGAGGCCGCGGCGAGCCCGGCCGGTCCGCCGCCGACGACGAGCGCCCCGGTCTCGAGGCGCCGCGCGGATTGGACCGACAGCGTGTTGGTCGGGAGGCGCCCCATGCCCGCGAGCTTCCTCGCGAAGCCGACCAGGAGGTCCTGCACGCCGGGGACGCCGGCCATCAGGTGGTGATGGTCGATCCCGTTCGGGAAGAACCAGTCGGTCACGCGCAGGAGGTCGGCGCGCCGCGAGCCGACGAAGTTCTGCGTCTCGACCTGCTCGCCCCCCTGCGCGGCGCAGAGGCACGTCATCACGTTCGGCGCGCCGTCGACGCGGGCGAGGCAGCCGTCGCAGCCACCCCGGAGGCAGCTCGGGCCGCGCGGGCGGTGCAGCTTCGCGCTGCGAGCGAGGGTGGTGCGGTCCGACGCGAGCAGGGCGACGGCCAGCGGCTCTCCGCGCTCGGCCTCGACGGGAGCGCCGTCGAGGTAGACCACCACGGGGTGCGCGAGGGGGCGCGCGCGCTTGAACATGGCGGGAACCTACCCGACGAGCCGCGGGTGATCTACCCTGTGCTCGCATGCGGTTAGGCATCCTCGGCCCGGCGCACGGCGACCTACAGGCGCTCGCCCGGGGGGCGCAGTTTCTGCTCGACGACGCCCGCGCCGAGAAGATCATCTACCTGTCGGACGACGACGCGATGGACCAGGTGGTCGCGGCGTGGGCGTCCGGGCTGGTCGAGGATGACCCCGGGGAGGGGGCCCTCTTCGAGCGAGCCGCCGCGCGCGGCGCCGGCGCGTCCGCGGACGAGCTCGACTCGTTCGTCGAGCGCGAGCAGGCGCGGCTCCGCCTGAAGGTGCTCGTCAGCCTGCCGCGGGCGCCGAAGCGCACGATCGAGATCCTCGATGGGCGGGTCGTGCTGTTCGTCCACGACAAGGCCATGCTCGACGAGGAGGACATCGCCGCCGCGGCGCTGCTCGTCTTCGGCCGCAGCTCCGAGCCCGTGATCAAGCGCGTCGGCGCGCGCACGTTCCTTTCGCCCGGGCCGGTCGGCGACCCGACAGGAGGCCGCGCGGTGCTGGACGATGGCGGTGGCGGCATCCGGATCGAGCTCATCGACGCCGCAGGCGAGGTTCGTTCGCACGGCAGCGTCGAGCCGGCCAAGCAGGCGACCCGGATGCGCGTCCAGGGCGGCCCGCCGGGCGGGGCCGGCGCGTGATCGCGCGAGCCGTGCTGCGCACGCACCCCGGAGATCTGCGGTGATCGACGGATCGCCCCCGTCGCGGCGCGTGGCGCTGTTCGGCGGCAGCTTCAACCCGCCGCACGTGGCGCACGTCCTCGCGGTCGTGTACGCGCTCTCGACCGCGCCGATCGACGAGGTGCTGGTCGTGCCCGTCTACCGGCACCCGTTCGCGAAGGAGCTCGCGAGCTTCGAGGACCGGCTCGCGATGTGTCGCCTCGCGCTCGGGTGGATCCCGCGCACGACGATCTCCCGCGTCGAGGAGGTGCTCGGGGGCGAGAGCCGGACGTTGCGCACGATCGAGCACCTGCGCGAGCAACACCCCGACTGGCAGCTGCGCCTGCTCGTCGGCGCCGACGTGCTGCCCGATCTGCCCAAGTGGCACCGCTTCGACCGCATCGCCGAGCTCGCGCCGCCCATCGTCCTCGGGCGGGCCGGCGTCGACGCGGACGGCGCCCCGATTCCCTTCTTGCCCCGGGTGTCGAGCACCGACGTGCGCGATGCGCTGGCGGCCGGCGATCGCGAGGCGATCGCGTCGCGCGTGCCCGCGGCGGTGCTCGAGTTCATCGCGTGCCACGGGCTCTACAAGAGAAGCTGACCCATGCCTCGTCGACAGCTCGAGCACGTGTTCGTCTTCGGCGCCGGCAAGGTCGGCGCGGGCCTCGCTCGCGCGCTGCGAAGGGCCGGGGTGCGCGTCACGCTGCGCGCGAAGCGCCTCGGCCTTCCGGCGGCGCGCATCGACGCCGATCTGGTCGTCCTCGCCTTGCGCGACCGCGACCTCGGTCCGTGCGCCGAGGAGCTCGTCGGCCGCGGCCTGATCGGTCGGGGCGATCGCGCCTCGGCCGTCGTCCATTGCGCGGGCGCGCTCGGGCCCGAGGCGATCGCAGCTGCCCGCGGCCCGCGGGTCGCGGTCGCGCAGATGCACCCGATGATCTCCTTCGCCGCCACGGCCTCGACCCCGACCCTGCTGCGCGGGCAGCTGCACGTCGCCGGGGACGACCTTGCCGTACGGCGGGCGCGCGCGCTCGGGGCGCTGCTGGGGATGACCGCGCGCACGATCCCCGGCCTGGACCGCGTCGCCTATCACGCCGCTGCGGGCCTCGTCGCGAACGGCGCCGCGGCGCTCGCGGCTGCGGGCACGGAGCTCCTCGAGCGAGCGGGCGTCGACCGCGCGACCGCCGTGGCGATGATCGGGCCCCTGCTGCGCAGCGTCGCCGACAACGTCGAGCGGCTCGGCCTGCCGGCGGCGCTCACCGGTCCGGTCCGCCGCGGCGAGGTCGGCGGCGTCGAGCGGCACCTCGCGACGCTCGACCGGCTCGCGCCGGACCTGGTACCGCTCTACCGCGCCATGGGACGCGCGCAGCTGCCTCTCGCCCGCGCGCTTGCCGAAGCCCCGCCGGAGAGCTTCGACGCCCTCGAGCGCTTGCTCGGCTGAAGCGACCTCGCGTCGGGCCGAGCCCGCTCGTTCCGGCGCCCATTGCGGTGCAGGCCGCGTGGCTGTTAGCTTCGAGGCATCGTGGAGCGCGCCGCCTCCCACTCGTCTTCGCTTCTCCTCGACGTCGGCCTCGGCGGTCGCGCAGACCGCGCGGGGGTCGCGCCCGAGGGCGGCCTCGACGCGCTCGGCGCGCTGGCCGCGTCCACGGCTCCCTGCTTCGCGATCGTGTGCTGCGCTCCGGCCATCGGCGGAGCGGTCGACGCGCGACCGCTTCACGAAGCGCTCGCGGCGCACCTCGCGCGCTGCGCGCGGGCGTCCGATCGCTCGGTCGTGCACGCGGGCGCCCACGCGACGGACGACGCCTGGAAGGAGCTCGCCGCGCGCCTCGGCGTGCCGACGCGGGAGGACCCTTCGTCCATCGCGCGCGCGCTCGTCGATGCCGTCGGTGCGGCGCTCGTGATCGTCCGGGGCGCCTCGACGACGGCCTTCGGGCGCGCCGTCGAGGTCGAGCTCGCCGCGAGGATGGCGGCCGTCGAGGCGACCTCCGCGGGGCCGACGTTCGTCGTCCTGACCGCGCGCGCCGGCCTCGAGATCCCCGCGGCGCGCCACCTGTCGCTGGCCGAACCGCGGACCCGCGCCGAGCTGGCGACGGTGTGGCGCGTCCTCGCCCTCGCTGCCGGCGAGCAGCTCGTTCCGACGCTCGGCAGCGTCGACGCGCTCGAACGATGGTGGCGCTCCGCGCGTGCGATGCCGATCGACGCGCGCGCCGAGGCCGCTCCGCTTTCCGAGGCAGCCGCCCGACTGCTCGTGCGCCTCGCCCTCGCGCGCCGGCCGTGGCCGCTCGTCGACGTCGGTCGCCTCGCGCCCCTCTCCGCCCTCGCGGAGCTCGTCGCGGGGGGGCTCGTCGAGGCCGCGGGGCGCGGGCTTCTGGTGTGCGCGCCCGGTGCGCCGCTGCACGAGGGCGCCGTCGACCCGGACGACGCCGTCGCGGTGGCGCAAGCGCTCGAGGCCGTGTCCCCCGACGACCCCGACCCGTGGGCGTTCGCTCGCGCGAGCGAGCTCCACGCGCTCGTGGGCGCTTCCGATCGGGCCGAGGACTGTGCCGAGCGCGCGCTGACCGGCGCAAGCGATCCGTTGGTCCGCGCGGATTTCTGGGCCCGATGGCGCCGTACGCAGAAGCTGCTGCCCTCGGTCGGATCCGGCCCTCGCCTCGTGCGCTCGGCCGAGCTCGGGCTCCGCGTCGGCGACGTCGATCGCGCGCTCGATTTCGCGCGCGATGCGGTCTCCGTCTCGGGGGACAGCCACGACGCGCTGCTCACCCTCGGCCGCGCCACGGCCGCGCGCGGCGACCTCACCACCGCCGCGATCGCGCTGGGCAAGGCCATGGCCTCCGCGCCAGACGCCGGCGACCGCGCCCGCGTGGGCGTGGAGATGGCCGAGGTGCGCTACCTCGCTGGCGACATGCCCGAAGCGCGGCGCCTCGCGGAGCTCGGCCTCACGGGCGCTGCGGACGCCGTCACTCGCCTCGCTGCCCGCAACGTCCTCGGCAAGCTGCACCTCGCCGCCTCCTCGTGGGACGAGGCCGAGCGCCATTTTGCAGCCGATGCGTGCGACGCGGCGTGCGCGGGCGACGTTCGGGGCGAGCTTCGCGCGCGGGTCAACCGCGCCATCGCGCTCCTTTCGAGCGCCCGGCGCGACGAGGCGCGCGCCATGCTCGCGTCGGTCCTCGAGGACGGCGAGCGACACGGCGAGCTCCGCGCGATCTCGTTCGCCCTCGCGAACCTCGCCGCCATCGCGACGCTGCGGCACGACTACGGCGAGGCGCTTCGGTTGTCCGAGCGATCGATCGACGTTCGGCGCCGTATCGGCGAGCGCCTCGGCCTGGCGCGCGTGATCGTCAACCTCGCGGACCTGCGGCTGAGGGTCGGGCTCGTCGACGAGGCGGCTCAAGCGCTCGCCTTCGGTCGGCTCGCGTGCGGCCCGGGAATGCCCGCAGCTCGCGCCGTGCATTTCTCGCTGGTCGCCGCTCGGATTCACCTCGCACGAGGCCGCACCCTGGAGGCCGCGGTCGAGATCTCCGCGGCGATCTCGGGCGCCGCTCATGCGAGCGACGGCGCGCTCCGCGGCGAGTGCCACCGGGTGGCGGCGCGGATCGCGCTCGAGGACGGCGACGTCGTGCGAGCCGCGCAGGCGATCGAGGCCGCTCGGCCCGAGACGGGCGCGGCCCGACGTGCCGAGCTCGCCGTCCTCTGCGCTGCCGTACTCCGCTCACGCGGCGAGCCCTTCGAGCCCGCGGCCCAGGACGCCCTCGCACTCGCGCGCGAGACCGACGACCTCGAGGCCGGCCTCGAGGCGCACGTGCTCGTTCACCTGGCCGCCGTCGGCGCGGACGACGACCGTCGCGCGGCGTTCCACCTCGACGCCGCGCTCGCCGTGCGCGAGCGCCTGGCGCGTTCCCTGTCGGAGGCCATGCGCGCGCGGTTCCTCGCCCGCCGTGACCTCGCCGAGCTCGCGCGCCTCGAAGCGGTGAGCATCGAGCCCGCATCGTGTGACCGCTGCGGTGGCGCCGCGTGCTCCGGCTGCAGCCCCGCGACGACGAGGTCACACGACCTCGAGGCCCGCCCCTTCGCACGCGCGATCGTCAGCCTCGCGTCCCGCGCCGCGGCTCAGGCGCCCGCGCTCGAGCGCATGGTCGGTCGCGCGCCCGCGATGCTCTCTCTCGCCTCCGCCATCCGCAAGGTCGCCACGACCGACGCCACCGTGCTCGTGCGTGGCGAGAGCGGCACCGGCAAGGAGCTCGTCGCCGAGGCGCTCCATGAGCTCGGCGCGCGGCGCGCCGGCCCGCTGGTGAAGGTCAACTGCGCGGCCCTCGTCGAGACCTTGCTCCTGTCGGAGCTGTTCGGCCACGAGAAGGGGGCGTTCACCGGCGCGGCCGCGCGCCGCCGCGGTCGCTTCGAGGCTGCGGAGGGCGGCACGCTCTTCCTCGACGAGATCGGTGATATCTCGCCCCGCACGCAGGTCGCTCTCCTCCGCGTGCTTCAGGAGCGCACGTACGAGCGCGTCGGCGGGACCACCTCGCTCCGCGCCAACGTGCGCGTGGTCTGCGCGACGCACCGGGACCTCCGCGGGATGGTGGCGCGCGGCGAGTTCCGCGAGGACCTGTACTACCGGCTGCGTGGCGTGGTGCTCGAGGTCCCCGCGCTGCGCCTGCGCCTCGACGACCTCCCGCTCGTCGTCGGGGCCTTGCTCGCGCGCATCGCCGTGGACCGTGGCGAGGCCCCGAAGCGTCTCGCGCCGGCCGCCCTGGCCGGCCTCGCAGCCCACGCCTGGCCCGGCAACGTGCGTGAGCTCGACAACGCCCTGCGGGCCGCCACGGTGTTCGCCGAGGGCCCGGTCGTCGAGCTCGAGGACCTCGCCGCCAACGTCGAGGGGCTGCGCGCCTTGCGCATCGCTCCGCCGAGCGCCGTCTCGCCCCACGCGGGGGAATCGGGTCGTGGTACGGAGCATGCTTCGAGCCCCGGCATGCCCTCCGCGAGCGTCGCCTCACCGTCAGCGGATGCACCGTCCGTGGCCGGCGTGGGCGCTTCCGTCTCGCCGGTCGACGTTGCCTACACGCACATCCGTGCAGGGGTGAGCCTGGGCGAGATGAAGCGAATGATCGAGCGCGACTGCATCGCACGGGCGCTCGCCGAGAGCGGTGGCAACATCACGAGGGCGGCGGCGCTGCTCGGCATGAAGCGCCCCCGCCTCTCGCAGCTGGTCAAGCAGTACGGGCTCGGCGGCGACGGCGCGGCCGACCTCGACGGTGATGGGGAGTCGGACCTCGACGGGGCGGCCGTCGCGAGCTCCGACGTGGACGAGGACGCGGCCCCCAGGGCCCGCTCCGCGGGTGGGAGCGGCGTCCGCTCCGACCGCGCGACCTCCAAGGAGTCCCGATGAAGCGCCACAAAACGAGCATTTTCGGCACGATCCTCCCGGCCTTCCTGCTGGCCGCGTCGGCTGCCCTCACCGGCTGCCTCGCGGAGACGGCGGACCCGGCCGACGGCGTCGAGACGGCGGAGTCGGCGCTGACCGGTGACGAGCCGACCTCCCCGGACAAGGTCCAACCGCCGCAGGTCGTCGGCGCGCCGTTCGGTCGCCCCGGCGCCGATCGCGCGACCGATCCGCAGCCGGATCCGTGGACGGGGAGCTTCACCGGCTCCGCCCGCGACCCGCAGCCCGACCCCTGGCAGCCGAAGACCGTCAAGACGAAGTGAGCGTCCGCCGGCGGGGCCGGGGTCGCTCTCGGCTGCGGGCCGCTGGCTGGTTTCGACTCCGCCCGCGAGCGCTCGCCACCGAGCGCGCGGGCAGCGTGTAGGCTCGTCCCGTGCCGCTCGGCTTCGACATCCGCACGCGCACGACGCTCGTCTGCGGCGCCCTGGCGCTGGCCATCGCCGTCGGCACGCTCCTGCGTGGTCGCGCGCGGCCGGTGCACCTGCTCTTCGCCGCGTTCGCGGGCGACATCGGGCTCTGGTACCTCGCGCAGTCGCTCTTCGGCTTCTTCCAGGCCGCGATCTGGGAGCGCTTCACGGCGGTCCTCGCCGTCGCGCTGCCGGTGTTCGCGCTTCACCTGTTCGAGGCGATGGTGCCGAACGAGGGCCAGCCCGCCGCGCGCCTGCCCCGCGTCGCCGGTGTGCTCGCCGTGCCGATGGTGCTGCTCGTCCTGAGCCCGCAGCAAGGCTCCTGGGTCGCGCGTGGAGCCGTCTTCCTGTACGTGTTCGCGCTCCTGACGGCGGGCCTCTACCAGCTCGGTCAGCGCGGCGAGAAGAGCCCTTCGCGCGCGACGCAGCGCCGCGTCCGGTTCCTCGTCGTCATCGGCGCGCTCGCCGGCCTCGCCAGCGTCAGCGATTTCGCGTGGTTCCTCGGCGCGCACCCGCCGCCGGTCGGCGCTGCGCTTTCGGTCGTGTTCCTCTTCGTCCTGGCGCAGGCGCTGCGGCACGAACGCTTGCTCGACCTCTACGAGATGCTCGGGCGCTTGCTCGTCGCGACGGCCGTCGCGTTCCTGCTCGCCGGCATCTTCTACGTGCTCTTCACGTTCAGCGCCTTCAGCACGATGTATCTGAACGCCGTCCTCGCGGCGATCGTGATCCTGGTGGTGTTCGACCCGCTGCGCGAGCGCGTCGAGGAGCAGATTCACCGCGTCTTCTTTCGAGAACGCTTCGACCTCGAGCGCCCGCTGGCCGACGCGCGCCGGCGGCTCGTGCACACGCTCGGCGTCGAGGAGATGGGCAAGATCGTCATGGACGCGCTCGAGCAGTCCCGGCGCGTGACCGCAGCCGTGCTCTACCTCCGCGACCAGGACGGCACGGGCTTCGACCGCGTCGCTCACGTCGGCCCGCGCGTCCCCGAGCGCGTCGAGTTCGCCACCGCCCGCGCGCTCCTCGACCGGCTCGAGCAGGGCCCGGTCGCGCTCGAGGAGGTCGAGGCCGACCTGCGCGAGCGACGCTCTCGAGGAGAGCGCGCCGACGCAGCCGAGGCGGTGCTCGCCGCCGCGGAGGTGCTCGGCAGTCTCCGCGCCGGGCTCGTGATCGGCAGCCGCGATCAGAACCGTGACTTGCTCGCGCTGCTCGTCGTCGCCGACGAGAACGTGCGCGATGCGTTCTCGCCGGAGGAGGCTCAGCTCCTCGATGGCGTCGCCGCGCAGGTCGCGGTCGTCATCGAGAACTCGCGCCTCTACCAGCAAATGAAGGAGCGCGACCGGCTGGCCGTGCTCGGTCAGATGGCGGCCGGCCTCGCGCACGAGATCAGGAACCCGCTGGGCGCGATCAAGGGCGCCGCGCAGCTGCTCGCCGACCCCGGGCCCGACGAGGAGGCCGCCGCCCAGTCGCGCGAGTTCCTCGCGATCATCCTCGAGGAGGTCGATCGCCTCGACCGCGTCGTCGGCTCCGTGCTCGACCTCGCCCGTCCGAACCAGGCCCACGTCGTCCCGACCGACGTGAACGCGGTTGTGCGGCGCACGTTGCAGGTCCTCTCCAGCGAGCGCATGGGCGGCGCGATCACCGTCGAGGTCGTGCTGGATCCCTCCCTGCCTCGCGTGTCGATCGAGCCCGAGCAGCTCCGGCAGGTCCTCATCAACCTGCACCGCAACGCCGCGCAGGCCATGAAGGGCAGGGGGCGCGTGACGATCTCGACCCGCGTTCGCATCGGCCGTGGCACCCGCGGCGGGCCCGGCGACGCGGGCACGTTCGTCGAGCTCAACGTGGCGGACAACGGGCCGGGCATCTCGCAGAAGATCCTCGACAAGCTGTTCCTGCCGTTCTTCACGACCAAGCAGGAGGGCTCGGGCCTCGGCCTCGCGATCAGCCAGCGCATCGTGCAAGGCGCCGGGGGGCGCATCGAGGTGCGCACGTACGAGGGCAAGGGCAGCACCTTCTCGATCGTGCTGCCCGCGGCGATGGAAGCGCTCGGCACCCCCGCGCCCGCCGAGGTCGACGAGCCGGCGCCGAGCTGACGGCTGCTTCAGTCGTCGTTCTGCATCAGCCCGCGGATCTTCCCGTTCGGCAAGAGCTTCACCTTCAGCGCGGCCGGCTCGCGCGGCAGCCCCGGCATCGTCATCATGTCGCCCGTCAGCGGCACGACGAAGCCCGCGCCCGCGGAGAGGCGCACCTCGCGCACCTCGATGGCGAAGCCGCGCGGTCGCCCCGCGATCGTCGGATCGTCGGTGAGCGACAGCGGGGTCTTGGCCATGCACACCGCGGCGCCGCCGTAGCCGAGCTTGTCGATGCGATCGATGTCCTTCTGCGCGGCGCTCGTGAACGTGACGTCGGACGCGCCGTACACGCGCGACGCGATCGCCCGCACCTTGGCTGCGATCGGCCGGTCGAGCTCGTAGGCGTAGCGAGGGGTGGGCGGGCTCGCGTCGGTCGAGTCGGCGATCTCGGCGACGGCGGACGCGAGCCCGATCGCCCCCTCTCCGCCCAGCGCGAAGCCGTCGCAGCGCGCGAACGCGACGCCTCGCGATCGCAGGAAGCGCTCGAGCAGCGCGACCTCCTCGGGCGTGTCGTTCGGGAACACGTTGAGCGCCACGAGCGCGGGGAGGCCGAAGCCGCGCGCCGTCTCGAGGTGCCGGTCGAGGTGATCGAGGCCCGCCTCGAGCGCCTTCGCGTCCGGTTCGCCCGCCGCTTTCACCGGCGCGCCGCCGTGCATCTTCAGCGCGCGGAGCGTCGCCACGAGCACCACGAGCCGTGGCCAGATGCCCATCTCGCGGCACTTGATATCGAGGAACTTTTCGCCGCCGAGATCGAAGCCGAAGCCCGCCTCCGTGATGACGTAGTCGGCGTAGCCGAGGCCGAGCCGCGTGCCGAGCACCGAGCTGCAGCCGTGCGCGACGTTGGCGAACGGGCCCGCGTGCACGATCGCGGGGCCGCCTTCGGCGGTCTGGACGAGGTTCGGCTGGAGCGCGTCGCGCAGGAGCGCGGTCATCGCGCCCGACGCGCCGACGTCGGCCGCCGTGATCGGCTCGCCGCGCGTGGAGCTGCCCACCACGATGCGGCCCAGGCGCGCTTCGAGGTCCTCCGGGCCGCTCGCGAGCGCGAGGATCGCCATCACCTCGCTCGCGGCCGTGATGTCGAAGCGGTCCTGGCGCGGCACGCCGTCGACCTTTCGGCCGAGGCCCACGATGACGTTGCGCAGCGCGCGGTCGTTCATGTCGAGCGCGCGGCCCCAGGTGATCTGCCGCGGATCGAGGGCGGCCTTCGACGCGCTCGCCGTGCCGAAGTGGCACGCGTTGTCGACCATGGCGGCGAGCAGGTTGTGCGCTGACGTGATCGCGTGCAGATCGCCCGTGAAGTGCAGGTTGATGTCGTCGGCGGGGACGAGCGTCGCGCGTCCGCCGCCCGTGCCGCCGCCCTTCACGCCGAACACCGGGCCGAGCGAAGGCTCGCGCAGGCACAGCACCGCGCGCTTCCCGAGGCGGCGCAGCCCCATTCCGAGGCCGATCGAGACGGTGGTCTTGCCCTCGCCCGCAGGCGTCGGGTTCACCGCGGAGACCAGCACCACCCGCCCGGCGCCCAATGGCGAGCGGCCGATGGCCCCGAGCGCGACCTTGGCTTTCCCTCGCCCGTAGGGCTCGACGTGCTCGGCTCCGAGGCCGAGCTCGCGCGCGACGTCGAGGATGGGCTGCGGGCCCATGGATACGGGCGGAGTGCTGGGCATCGAGTGTGGGGTCCTCTCGGGATCGTTGCGCGGCGTCCGCGCGCGGGACGCCAGTGGCCAGAGCCTTGCGCGTGACGCGCGAGGGCCCGCCGTGAAGATTCCTCGGTCGTGCGCGCGCCCCAGGCGGGGCGCCGTGGCCTCAACCGTACCGCGCCTCGAGCAGCGCGCGGAGCGCCGGCGTGCTCCTGACGAGGTCGAGGGTGTGGTCGGCGTGCCCGTGCGCGTACCCGTTGCCGATGTAGAGGTCCACGTCGCGGCCGATCCCCTCGGCCCCGAGCGCGGCTGCGGTGAAGCTCGTGCTCATCGCGAAGTAGTACACGCGTCCGCGGTCACGCGTGGCCACGATGCCCGAGAGCTCGGCGCCCGGGACGTTGACGCACGAGAGCGTGAGGTCGGCCCCGCCGCGGTCGCCGCAGAGCGGGACCACCGCATCGCGGACCGCGAGCGGGTCGCGGGCGTCGAGGAGGATCACGTGGTCACAGAGGCCGAGCGCGCGCAGGTCCTCGGCGTACCTCGGGTGGGACTCGAGGCCGATCACCAGGCCGGTCGATCCCACTCGCCGCCGAGCTTCGGCCCCGCACAAAAGGCCGCTCTTGCCGCCCGCACCCAGGATCGCGACGTGGTCGCCCGGCCCGCACAGGCGCGCGACCTGCGGCGCGGCGCCCGCGACGTCGAGCACCGCAAGCGCGAGCCGCTCGGGGAGGTCGGTCGGCACCTTGGCCAACGGAGCCGAAGCGAACGAGATCGCGGTGCCGCGAACGTCGACCTGCGCGCTCGCGGGACGCACCGCCAGGACCGCGTCCAGTGACAGCGGCGTGAGCGAGAGCGAGGCGAGCGTGGCGACCCGGTCGCCGACTCGGAACCCTCGCCCCTCCGCCAGCGCGCCGACCCGCCGCACCGTCCCGAGCAGCATCCCGCCCGAGCCCGTCACCGGGTTGTGCTGCTTGCCGCGGCGGCGGACCGTCTCGAGCACCAGGGCCGCGACGCCCTCGGGGGATCCCCCCGAGGCCTCTTCCATCTGGCGGAAGCTCGCTGCGTCGATGTTCAGCGTCTCGACCGCGATCTCGATCTCGGTCGCGAACTGCCGCGACGGATCGGCGTCGAGCCGCTCCGCCGGCTGAGGGAGCGCGCCCGGCGGCGCGAGGACTCGATGCGTACCGAGGACGTCGCCTGATTCCATTGGACGGCTTCTACCATTTCGGGGCCGCTCGCCGGGAGGCTCCGCGCGCGCCGATCGCACCGCCTTCGCGGCTATCGCTTGACCGTAATGAATCCGAGAATCTACACTCGGTTGGCCAAGCGGTCCTCATTGAGAAACGCGCCCAGCCCCAGCTTCGAGATGGAAAACCACGCGCAGCCGGTGCGTCTTCTCGCGCTTCGGTTCATCTCCGGGAAGTATCAGGGCGGCGAGTTTCCTCTCTCGGAGAACAAGGAGATCATCGTCGGGCGATCGAGCGACCTCGACATGGTCCTCGTCGAGGACATGGTCTCTCGACGTCACGCGCGGATCGTCTGCGGGACGCAGCAGATCGTGATCGAGGACCTGGGCTCGACGAACGGCACCTTCGTCAACGGCGAGAAGATCAAGCGCGCAACCCTCAAGGAGGGTGACCGCGTGCTCATCGGCACGAGCATACTCAAGGTGGTCGCGACCGATCCGTTCGCGCCGTCCGGGCCCAAGCTCCCGCGCGCCAGCGAGACCGGATCCGCCCAGCGAGCGACGCAGGCGCGCACGATGTCGGGATCGATCGACGAGATCCCGCTCCCCGATCTGCTGCAGCTCTTCGGCACGTCCAAGAAGAGCGGCGTCCTCGTGGTCCGATCCGAGGGCGACGTCGGCAAGATCTACATGCGCAAGGGGATGGTCTACTTCGCCAGCATCAATGACGTCGAAGACATCCCGGCCCTGAAGAGCATCTACCGCGTCCTCACGTGGGACCACGGCTCCTTCGACCTCGAGCCGCCGGAGGACCGCGCCATGCCCGGCGAGATCAACGCGGGCGTGACCGAGATCCTCATGGAGGGGCTGCGGCAGATCGACGAGCTGAACGCGATCCGCCACAGGATCCCCGACCTCGACGCCCACCTCGAGGTCGCCGTGCCGCTGCGACCGGCGCTGCGCGACCTCGGTCCGGTCGAGCTCGACGTGCTGCAGCTGGCGATAAACCATGGGGTCTTCTCGGCCGTGCTGAACAAGAGCTCGCTCACCGACCTCGAGACGGCGCAGATGGTCGCCAGGCTCGTGCAGTCCGGGTACCTCCGCACCGAGTAGCTCGGTCCGGTCCTGCGCGCCGCGCCCGTGGGCGGCGCGAGCGCTCGGTCCCGCGTCGCGTGGCGTCGTCGCGCTCCGTGGCGGGGTCCGGACGGACCGGCGAGGCCTCGACAGGGTCGGCGCGCGTCTGCCCTGCGGGGCGCCTTTCGAGTCGAAGAGCGTCGCCGTCACGGCTCCGCGGCGCGTCGACCCGGGCGGCGTCCGGCTCGGCGGCGACCGCGTGCGAGCTCGACGGGGACGGCGGCGCCGGGGTGCCTTCGGTGGCCTCCCGGGGCCATCCCGCGCCGAGGGCGAGGGGCAGGCTGGGGGCAGCGGGAACGTGCCCGGTGGGCCGGCGACGTCCACAAAACGGAAGCGGCCACGACGCGTGACGCCGTGGCCGCTCCCTTCGGCGTCGGCACGAGCAGGTCGCTCGCGCCGGACGCCTCATGCGCGAGGGATCAGTTGTAGATGCCCTTCATCGTCGGATCGGCCAGGCCGTAGGCGTGGAGCGACTGACGGAGGAAGAACGGAATCTCCTCGTAGTGCGACAGCATGATGCACTGCGCGTCCTTGATGCACTGGACCTGGCCCTTGGCGTCGAGCTCCGGGATGTACCAGTCGGGGGTCCCGTCGCCGTTGAGGTCGGGGCCGTTCGTGACCGCGTAGCCCTTGACGAGGAGCTGGTTGGCCCACTCGAGGATGCGCGCCGCGATGCCCTTCTGGACGGTCTTGCCGAAGATGACCTCGGTGCCGAAGGTCTTCGCCACGTAGACCTTGCCGTTGGGCAGGTGCAGCTCGATCCGGTTGTCGAAGCCCGGGTCGCTGTCGCCGCCGATGTCCCAGATCCCGAGGTTGTTCAGCCACCACTGCTGCTGGTTCTCGGGGAGGTAGGCGAGCGTCATCGCGATGAGGAACTTCTGCTGCTCGAAGCCGACCTGCGGGTCGACCGTCAGCATCTTCTGGCCGGTCTTCGGGCTGAACGAACCGGAGTCCGTCAGGCTCGAGCACACGGTCGAGCCCTCGCCGGGGAAGCAGACCTCGGGGCCGTCGGCCGGCCACCAGCTGGTCCAGCCGATGGGCGTGCAGGGGAAGAGGGCCGCGGCCGGGTCCTCGGCGAGGTCGCGCTCCGACGCGCAGGTCTTCGGGCGGCCGTTGGCCTGGGCCTCGATGTGGACGCCCTTGAGCTCGTCGTCGCCCGTCAGGTTGCTGGCCAGCCACCGGCGGAAGCCGTCGGGGAACAGGTCGGCGACGGACACCGAGCGGTAGCGCGCGTCGTAGAAGTCGTCGCGCGTCGAGCTGATGAAGTTGTCGACCGACTCGGTCATCAGCATCGCGGCCCAGGCCTTGTCGTAATACGACCCGGCGTTGAGCGTGTAGTCGCGGTCGTACTCGCCGCGGTCGCCCGCGAGCTGGTTCTCGATCGGCTTGCCGCCGAAGGCGACGTTGCCGTAGTAGCCCGTCCCGCCGTTCGGGATCACGACGCCGAACGCGTACTTCTTCGCGTCGATGACCGTGCCGGGGGCCAGCTCGGTCGAGCGGTAGACGGTGTCGCTGCCCGTCTTCTGGTGCAGTCCCGGCTCCGGGCGAGCCGTCTGGCGAGCGAACTCGTCGAAGGCCATGCCGGACGCGAGGATGTTCTCCGGGAAGAACCCGCCGACGAGGAACTCGGCCTGCGAGGTCAGGTAGAGGTCCCGGTACAGGTTGACGTAGAGGCCGAGCCCCTTCGCGCCGTCACGGATCTTCTCCATGTAGCGGCTGCGGATGCGGCCCGACGCCTTGCGGACGCTGAACGCCTGCCGGTTGCGCCGGAAGTTGTCGAAGATGTGGTTGACCTCCGGCTGCGTGATGAGGAAGTCGAAGAGCTCGTACGGGTCGGCGCCGTTGTCGTGCCGGTACACGCTCAGGTTGCCGAGGTCGGCCCACGAGTCGGTCGCGAAGCCGTAGGGCACGCGGGTGCGGCCCTGGGCGTCGATCGAGCCGCCGTGCGGCTGGTAGGCGTTGGCGCCTTCCTTCTCGTTCGCGGGGCGCAGGCGGTTCCAGTTCACGTAGTCGACCGGCTGCTGGCGGCAGCGCGAGAACTGGCCGTCGACGCGGACGATCTGGCCGTCGAGGAGCGGGTTCCAGGCGCCGTCGCGGGCATCGTTCCACGTGGCCGGGCGGAACTTCATGACCTCCTCGTCGGAGTAGTTCACGCAGCTCTCGGGCTTGATCAGCTCGTAGTTCTTCTGCAGCTCCGAGTAGTGGATGTCGTTGCCGTCGTACTTGAACGTCAGGCCGATGATGCCGCCGAACGTGTCCGTGAACGTCTGCACGCCCAGGCCGCGGGGCTTCGAGATGTTGTAGGTCGGGTCGGCGTGCACGGCGACGGCGCCCGAGTAGAACATGCGCGCCGCGGCGAAGTCGTACGCGGCGAGGCCGGCCATGTCCTGGGCGATGTCGCCCGGGTACTCCATGACCGAGTCCTGCTGCCAGGCGCCGATCATGTTCTTGCTCTCGTTCGGCGTCATCGGGTCGAAGTAACGCCGGTCGACGCAGTTCTCGGCGTCCTTCTCGTTCTTCAGGTCGCCGCAGGGCTTGGTGACCTTGCCGTTCTTGGTGCGGAGCTGCCAGTACTGCGGCCGGAACGAGTGCGCGTCGTACGAGCTGATGAAGTTGTGGCGCAGGCCGATCGAGTGCCCCATCTCGTGGATGATGACGCCGTACTGCAGGCGCTGCGCGACGTACTGGCGCATCTTCTCGGCGCGATCGAGCTGGGTCTGCAGGCTGTCCGCCGGGTTGAACGCGCCGAACTTCTCCTCGAGGACATCCGCGATCCCCGTGAACGAGAAGGGTGCGGGCGCTTCGTTGACGATGCAGGCGTGCCGGTCGGCCAGCCCGAGCTCGCGCATGCGGCGCAGCTCACGCTCGAAGGTCGGGTTCGCGCCGCGGAGCGGCGAGGCGAACTGCAGCACGGTGTCGCTCAGGGGCAGGCCCTCGACGCCGGCGTACTGCTGCATCGCCGGCGTGACGAGCAGGGCCTCCATGTCGCTTCCGGCCGCGGCGCGGCGACGGGCGGCATAGATGGGCGCCATGGTCGACGCGGCCTTCGCGTCGGAGCGCGTGTTCTGGACCCTCTGCTTTAGCTCCAGCAGCTTGGCCTTCACGGCCGGGTCGATCTTCGCGGCAGCTTCCTTCGCCGCCGGGAGGTCCGCCGCCTTGATGCCGAGCGCCGACGCGATGCGCTGCTCGGCGTCGGCCTTGGTCATCTTCGGCGCCGAGCCGCTGGCGGACGCGTTGTTCGCCTCGACCCAGTCGCGGACGTACTTGCCGTCGGTGACCTCCGAGGTCTTCAGCTCGCCCTTGATGTAGCGGGCGGTGTCGATGAGCCCCTGGCTGGCCAGGTCGTTGACGTGCGTCCAGATGTTGATGCTCGCCTGGACCTTCTCGCCGGTGAGCGGGTCGTCCGCGTCGACCATGATGCCCCAGGGCGACGGGTCCTGCGGCGACGTGATCGAGTTGACCTGGTGGTAGCGCAGGTCGCCGATGCGCACGGTCAGCGCGGCCTGGCAGGCCTGGCGCGTGGCGTCGTCGAGCTGGCTCGGGTGCACGGCGCACGCCCCGGCCTTCATGCCGGCGGGCAGTCGCGGCCCGCCGCAATCCGTCGGATCGTCCGCCTGCACGGGGCTGTGGCACATGACGATCATCTCGCGCGCCTTCGCGATCGCGATGACGCCCGGCGTGTACTGGCGCAGGGCACCGACCTCGTCGGCGACCGCGTTGCAGTCCTTGCCCTGGTACGCCTTGCCGTGCCGGCAGTCGTCGACCTCACGCGCGAGCGCAATCGCGTCGGCGTTGTCGTCCATCTGGCCGGTGTAGACGGGGTACTGCGTCGCGCAGTCGGTGCCGCCCGTGGTCACGCACTCGGTGTAGCGCGCGGTGACGACCGACGCGCGCAGCGCGACGTCCCACTCGTGCGCGGCCCAGTCGGTGCCGTCGAAGAAGTTCGAGTTCGACCCCTGGGTGAAGTACCAGACGACCGGGACTTCCTTGCGGTCACGGTAGGGCAGCGTGCAGCGCTGCTTGAACGTGTCGCACTTGGAGCCCTTGCCGACGGCCTGGCACTCGTCCTCGGTGCCGTCCGGGCCGCCGCTGCCGTCCGCGCCGACCACGTCGCGGTGCGGGTCCTGGCCGGCGGGCGTGGTCTCCGGCGTGAAGCACGCGACCTCGCCCTTCATGTTCGCCGCGTCCTTGTAGAAGTGGCTGCGCTCCCACAGGTTGTAGCGGTCGAGGAACCGGTACCACTTGTTGTCGCTCATCCCGTAGTCGCGGGCGTAGCCGTAGCGGTCGGTGTAGAAGCCGCCGTACGAGGCGAACTTGAAGCCGTCCCAGTCGACCGGCTCGTAGTCCTTGTCGACCACGCGCATGAACGAGTTGCGGATGGTCAGCTCGACCGGATCGCACGAGCCCGCGGGCGCCGAGCCGCTCATGAAGTCCGCGTCGAGGTAGCACGCGGGGAACTTCGAGATGCCGTACTCGGCCGCCCAGTCGAACTTGGACAGGTCGATCATGCCCGGCGAGGCGAAGGCCTTCGTCGTCACGTCGAAGTAGCCGCCCTCGGCGTCGAAGTGCGGCGCGTTCGGGTCGGTCGGGTCGTTGACGTAGTACGAGAGCGGCTCGAAGCTGATGCCGCCGTTGATGCCCATCATCGAGAGCATGTCGAAGTCGTACGAGCCCGAGTTCAGGTTCTTCGACCAGTCGACGCGCATGTACTCGCGCTCGTACCAGGGCCGATCGGACTGGTTCTCGACGATGACGTTCGACTCTTCGCCCGTCGTCGGGTTGTAGTCGCGCCGGATGTCGAAGTGCGTCTGGATACGGAAGGCGACCGAGATGACGCCGTCGGTGCTCGCCGGTCCGACACCCTTGTGATCGCTGTCCGCGATGCGCTCGTAGGTGATTCGGCCGATCAGCATGTCCTCCTGGACCACCCACTTGATGCGGGAGATCGGCTGGGAGAACGTCGAGGTGAACATCCCGTCCTGAGCTGCGCCGTAGCCGACGTCGATGAGCGTCGGCCGGCTGTAGAACTCGGGGTCATCCGAGGGATCGGTCAGCTTCGCGCCGACGAAGAACGACTTCGCCAGGGCGTTCGGCTGGACCCTGTTGATCGGTGGGCGTTCCTGGGCGCAGCCGACTGCCCCCCCGGCGACCAGCCCAACGGCTGCCGCCATAACCGCCCTTGTCCACATCCATCTCATCGGAGATCCTCCTTCAACTGCCACTCAAGGTTCGGACGTCGAAGCTCGTCGCGCCATGTGCCCGCGGGCTGCGCGGGGAGATCGCTAGGAGCGAAAGCAGAATCAATGCCAGTCGCAATGCTCAATCGTTACGGGAGATTGTCGGGGCTCCGTGCCACGCGCCCCCGGCGCGCGTTAGGGCCCTGACTGCGGTTCGTTAACGCCGCGCGTGCGTGCGCCGACGGCGCCGAGCCGGAGCTCGACGGCGCGGGCGTGAGCCTCGAGGCCCTCGGCTCGGGCCAGCGCGGTGATGTGGGGGGCGTGCCGCGCGAGCGCGGCCGCGGAGTAGCCGATGATGCTCGAGCGGGTGACGAAGTCGTAGACCCCGAGCGGCGCTCCGAATCGCGCTCCGCCGCCGGTCGGGAGGACGTGCGACGGGCCCGCGAGGTAGTCGCCCGCGGCGACCGGGGCGAGGGGCCCCACCAGGATCGCGCCGGCGGCGTGGATGCGGTCGAGGAGCGCCTCCGGATCGGCCACGTGCAGGGCGACGTGCTCGGCGGCGATGGCGTTGCCGATCTTCACGAGCCGGTCGACGCTCGTCACCACCAGGGCGACCCCGCGATCGCGGAGTGACGCCTCGATGATCGCGCGGCGCGGCTGGGTCACGAGCTGCTCGGCGATCGCGGCGACCGTCGCGTCGGCGAGCGCGCGGGAGGTCGTGGCGAGGATGGCCCAGGCGTCCTCGTCGTGCTCGGCCTGGGAGAGCAGGTCCGCGGCGACGAGGCGAGGGTCGGCCGACTCGTCGGCGAGCACGAGGATCTCGCTCGGGCCGGCGATCGAGTCGATGTCGACCTCGCCGAAGACCATGCGCTTGGCGCAGGCGACGTAGGCGTTGCCCGGGCCGACGATCTTGTCGACGGCGGTGACCGAGGCCGTCCCGTAGGCGAGCGCGCCGATGGCCTGGGCGCCGCCGGCGTCGAGGATCTCCGTGACGCCCGACAGGTGCGCGGCGGCCAGGATGGCGTCGTCGGGGGCGGGGGTCGCGAGGACGAGGTCGCGCACGCCTGCGACGCGCGCGGGGATCGCGGCCATGAGGACGCTGGAGGGGTAGCGGGCCTTGCCGCCGGGGGCGTAGACGCCGACCCGCGCGAGCGGGCGCACGCGGAGCCCCAGCGTGACGCCGTCTGCGTCCTCGAAGCGGAAGCCGGGCTCGCGCTCGCGCTCGTGGAACCGCTCGATGCGGGCTGCGGCGAAGGTGAGGGCGTCGCGCACGGGCGCGGGGAGTCGCGCGAGGGCGCCTGCGCCGTCGAAGGTCCGCGTCACCAGCACGGCCGGGGTGCGCCGCTCGAAGCGCTCGACGTAGCGCAGCACGGCGTCGTCGCCTTCGGCGCGCACGTCGTCGAGGATCGCGCGGACCGCGGGGGCGACGGCCTCCAGGTCCGAGGCGCCGCGGCCGCGGAGGCGGCGCAGCTGGGCCTCGAACGCGGGCGTGCCGTCGACGGTGAGGGTCAGCATGCGGGGGCGGTGGGCTCTCGGCTGCGTGGTGGCGTCGCGCGACGGCACGTTGGCGGAGGGAGGCGAGCCTCTACCACAGGGGCTACCCGCATGGAACGGCTCCTCGGTGCTCGGCCGCGCACCTCCGCATGCTCGCGTCCGCCCTCCCGGGGCTCTCGATCGGCCGCCGGGAAGGCGCCCGTGCCGCGCGGGGTGCGCTAGCGTTGGCGCATGCGGCTCGGCCGAACCCTCTTGGCGGGCCTCCTGCTCGCGCTGCCCGCGCTCGCGGGGTGTCCCGGGAACCTCTGTCTGCTCAAGGTCTGCAATGGCGGCGACTGCCGATGCTCCATTTCCTCGTGTGGGGAGGGAGCTGCCTTCGACACGCGGCAGAACCGTTGCCGGTGCGTGGTCGGCTACCTCGCCGCGGCGGGGCAGTGCCTCACGCCCGCAGCCGCGAATGCGTATTGCGGGCGCGGGCGGCACTGGGAGGGCGCGGGCTGCGCGGCGGACCGGTGCCGCCCGGGCGACGAGCTCGACCATGCGACCGGGATGTGCATCCCGCACGACCAGGTGACACAGGTCGCGACGAACCTCGGCGTCGCGGTGGGCAAGGACGAGAAGCTCGGGTGCCCGGCCGGGCAGGAGCTCGTGATCGATGGCGGCAACGCGGCCTGCGTGCCCAAGGCCGAGACGTGCGCGCCCGACGAGGTGTGGACGGGCCAGGCCTGTGCCAAGGTGGCTCAGTGTCCGACCGGGTCGAGCTTCGACCGCGCGCTCGGTCGCTGCGTCGAGTACGCCCGCGGCGGATCGGGTGAGCTCGTGGTCGACGTCGCGCAGTGGGCGCAGTCGAGCTACGGGCCGAACGGGGGGGCGGGGAGCGCCGGATTCTGCGGTGATTTCACCAAGAAGCCGCTCGCGTTCGGCGTCGCGCCGGGGGCCACGGCGAGCGTGCGGGTCGCGGTGATGCTGTCGTTTCCCGACCGGACCATCGGGAAGGGCGCCCTCCGGACGGTCGCGGTCTTCGACGCGAGCGGCGTCCAGGTGCCGGCGCGCGGGGCGGCGGAGGTGGACGCCGCGGCCCGTTCGATCTTCGGCACCCTCGTCCAAGGGGGCGGGCGATCGAGCGTCGCCGGCGCGGCGACGACGGTGACGTGCTCCGTCGTGAACGCGAGCAAGCCGGTCGCGGTCCCGGCGACGGGCGGGTTCTGACGCAAGGCTCGCGCGCGGGCGCTCACTTCGGGCGGCGCGACAGCATGATGACGATGGCCGTCGTGCGCAGCGGGCCGAGGCCGCGGCAGCTCACGACCTTGTCGCCCTCGCGGACGAAGTTTGCCGCCGTCGGCTCGACCTTTGCCGCCTCGACGCGCAGGCGGGAGCCCTCGAGGGAGGCCGCGAGCGGGCGGCCGGCGGCGGTCGTGAACGTCTCGAAACAGGTCGTTCGGGCGCGTCCGTCGTAGGCGGTGCCGACGGGCGGCATCGGACGGAGGCGGTCCTCGACGGTGAAGTCGTCTTGCTTGCCCGCGATGGCGCGCAGGGTGAATCGCGCCTCGCCCGATCGGTAGCCCTGCGCGGCGAAGGGCGTGTCGTCGACGATGCGAAACTCGAGCAAATCGCCCGAGAGGACGGCGTCGAAGTCGTTGCCGTTCTCGCTCGACCACGCCCCCTCGAGCGCGTGAAGTGGTGACACTGGCGGTGTGGCAGGCGCCGACGTCGCGGCGATGGACGGAGCCGGTCGCGGGGCCGAGTTCGCCGCAGGAGGCGCGAACGAGGGGCGGGCGGCGGTCGCTCGTGGCGGCGGAGGGGCCGGCGAGAGCGCGCCCGAGAGCGCGACGGCGGCGCCGGCCCCGAGGGCCACGACCGCCACGATCACCGCGAGGATCACGCTCGGTCGCGAGCCGGAAGGCGCGCTCGGTGCGGCGGAGTCGTCGCCCGTCCGTGCCGGCTGCGATCGCGCGGCTTCATCGAGCGCGGCGAGCAGCTCGGCGCAGCTGGCGAAGCGGTCCTCGCGGCGCTTGGCGCAGGCCTTCTGCAGGAGGGCGTCGAAAGCGCGAGGCACGTCGGGCCGCCGATCGGCCACCCGCGGCAGCGGCGCCTCGGCCTGCATGCGCATGATCTCGTAGTCGCTGTCCGCATCGAACGGGACGCGCCCGACCAGCAACTCGTAGAGCAGGACCCCGAGCGCGTAGATGTCCACGCGCTCGTCGAGGTCGCGTCGGCCCGTGACCTGCTCGGGCGACATGTACCCGACCGACCCGATGATGCCCTTGGTCTGGCCGCGCCCCTCGCGCGCGTCGTCCGTCGACTTGGCGATGCCGAAGTCGGTGACCTTGACGACGCCGTCCTTGCGGCGGACGAGGATGTTGGCGGGCTTCAGATCGCGGTGGATCACGCCCTCGGCGTGGGCCGCGGCGATGCCTTGCACGACCTGCCGGAACAGCCGGACGGCCTCGTCGACGGCGAGCGGCTCGCCAGCTGCCACGTGGGCCGCGATGGTCGCGTCGAGGCTCTGCCCTTCGACGTACTGCATGACGAGCCAGAGCTCGTCGCCGTCGGCGACGACGGCCTTCAGCGGGACGACGTTCGGGTGGTCGATGCGCGCGAGCGCCCGGCCCTCGGAGAGCGTCCGATCCCGGATGTCCGCGCGGTGGGCGAGCTCCGCGCGCACGGCCTTGAGGACGACGTCCGTGCCAGTGTGCACGTCGCGCGCGAGGTAGACGACGCCCATGCCGCCCTCGCCGAGGAGCCGCACGATCTCGTACTTGCGATCGACGAGCGCCCCCGGCGCGCGGGGCGCGACCGAGTCGCGACGGCCCGCCGCGCGGTCGCCGGTCGGCGGCTGCGCTGGATCGGCCGCCGCGCGGGGCGGGTCGGGGAGCGTGCTCGGGACCGCTGCCACGGCGGGCGCGGCCTCGAACGCCGCGGCCGCCGGCTCGCCGGGGACCGTGGCTTCGATGCGCAGGGCGGCACCGCACGCGCCGCAAAACGCGACGTTTCCCGCAGCGTCGGCCGCGCACTTCGGGCAGCGCGCCATGGCCGGGGAGGCTACGTCCAGTGCCCGGCGCGCAGGGCGGCCGAGTCGATCGTCTTGATCTTGGGCCCCAGCGCCTCGCGGAAGGTCGCCTCGTCGTCGTCGTCCATCAGGCCCTCACCGAACCCGGTCGCGACTTCCATCGCCGTCGAGAGGATGCGGAGGAACTGCTGGAAGCTGGACGCGCAGAGCTCGGGCTTGATGGTCTCGGTGCCGGTCATCGACGTGTACACCGGGCAGTCGCCCTCGGCGTCGAGCTTGGACACGTCGAGGAAGTACGGGTCGCCGAGCAGGGCGCTGCGAGCGATGAGGATCCAGCTCTTGCGCCAGCCCGGGTTGGCAGGCGTCGCGTCGGCGCCGACGCCGTAGCCGAGCTGCTCGGCGGCGAGCTTCTCCGACGAGAAGAGGCGCACCCGCTCCACGGGCGTGACCGTCTCGACGTCCGTCGGGTCGGCGTCGGCGAGGAACGCGCGGAATCGCGACGGGATGCGGAGCGACTTCCTCAGCTCGTCGACCCGGGCCGCATCGGCCTTGCCGAACGTCACCGCGAGGCCGCGTCGCGCGAAGATGTCCTTGAGCGCCGCCACCGACTCGGCAAGGTCGCTATCCACCGAACGAATCCCTTCCTTGGCTGCTGTCGAGCCCGGGTCACGCCCGGGTGCTGCCGTCGCCGCCTCCCTCGGCGCAGGCGCACAACGGAGCGGGGGCCACGTGGGCTCCCTGGGTCGGGGCGTCTGCCCGCCCCGCGCCCGGCTTCGCCGGGGGCGCGCGGAGGCATACCCCGCACCGGGGGAAGTAGTGTAACAGAAAAGCGATGCCGGACGTCGCTTATGCTGAGAGTCGGTTCAGGGCCGCGGAGATCGACCACCGCTACGGCCCCAATGTTCACCTCCTCGACGACCCGCTCGCGCTGAGCCTGCTCGGGCGGGCCTGCTCGCCGGACACCGGCCAGCCGGACGTGGGCCGCCTCGTCCACACGCTCTACGAGATGCTCGCGCGCACGGTCCTCGCGGCCGAGTTCCCGCGCGGCCGGGTGGACCTCCCCACGAGGATGGTCGCGTACCACCAGGAGGCCGTGTACCGCGGCGTCGCGATCGCCCGTTCGACGAAGGCCGTCACGGTCGGCATCGCGCGGGCAGGGACGATGCCGTCGCAGGTCGTCTACGAGCTGATGAACGAGGTGCTCGACCCGGCGCTCGTGCGGCAGGACCACCTGTTCATGAGCCGGCAGACCAACGCCGCGGGCGAGGTCATCGGCGCGACGTGGCACGACGCGAAGATCGGTCGAGACGTGGACGGCCGCATCGTGATGTTCCCCGATCCGATGGGCGCGACGGGCTCGTCGATGGTCAGCGCGGTGACCTACTACACGACGCAGCTCGAGGGCCGCCCCGCCAAGTGCATCGCGCTGCACCTCATCGTCACGCCCGAGTACGTGCGGCGCGTCCACGAGGCGCACCCGAACCTCGTCGTCTACGCGCTGCGGCTCGATCGCGGCCTGTCGACCACGCGCGCCCTAGCGGCCGCCCCGGGCGAGCTGCCGGAGGAGGAGCGCGGCCTGAACGACGTGCACTACATCGTGCCTGGCGCCGGCGGCGTCGGCGAGATCCTCAACAACGCCTGGGTCTAGCCGCTCGCGCGCTGCCGGCGCGGCTTGCCCCGCGGGTTGTGCGAGCTCGCCAGCCGCTCGTAGTCGATGGCCGGTCGGGCGATCGGCGCGGCGGTGGTGAGCTCGCCCGCGCTCCGGTCGAGCGCGTCGATCATGGCGCCGACCCGGCTTGCGCCCGCGGCGCCGCGCTCGCTGACGAGCTCGCGGTAGGCGATCGCGAGGGCCGGCACGCCCGCGCCCGAGACGTGCCCGCGCCGCGCGAGGTCCGCGTAGCTCCTCGCGAGCGCGCCGCCGTCGAAATTGTGCGCGTAGGCCAGATCCTGCGCGACGCGAAGCACCGATCGCGCCGGGAGCCGGCCGTCCTCGTGCAGCACGAACGCGGCCTGGAGGTAGTTGTAGAACGGCACCACGCGCGAGCCGTAGACGGCGAAGTCCGACGGCGCCGACTGGCGCTCCAGGTGGATGAGAATGCGCTCGACCACGGCGCCCTTGTCGACGTAGCCGGCGAACCGGACCGCGTCGCCGATCGTGTCGTCGTAGGCGTCGCCGGCGCGCATGACGCGGCGGAGCACGTCGGGCGCGACCAGGCCCGCGCAGACGTCGGCGTAGAGCGAGTAGACGAACGCATCGGCCTCTGCGTCGTCGCCGAGCAGCGCCTCGTGCACGAGCTCGCCGGCGTCGTCGCGCTGGCTCTGCATCTCGCAACGCCGGAGGAGCAGCGCCGGCAGCTTGTAGCCGAGCTGGCCACGTAGCGCCCGGAAGCGCAGGCGCAGGAGGTTCTCGAGGTTCGGCTTGAGGGTGAGGGAAGCCCAGCGAGCGCCATCGAGGCGCAGCTTCTCCTCGATGCGGGAGCGAAGCTGCGTCGGGCTGCCCGAGAGGATGTGGATCTCGACGCCCGTCCGGCCGAGCTCGCGCAGCAGGGCCGCGGCGCCGGGGACCGTGCGCTTCTGGTCGGGGCGCTCGATGGCCGTCCGGAGGAGATCGCGCAGCGTGTCGAAGTCGGTGCGCAGGTACGTCTTGTCGAGATCCCAGCGCGCGACGAAGCGCGCCGGGCCCGGCGTCGCGCCAGCGGCTCGGATCACGGACACGCTCGCACGCGTGCCGTCGCCGGTCGCGGCGTGCGCGCCCCGGGGCGGGGGATCACTGCGCCTCGGCGCTCCACTCGGCCTGCATGCGCTCGAGCGACTCGACGAGATCCTCCGCCTGCGCCGTCCACGCGAGCTTGAGAGCCTCGTGCAGGTACGACGTCGCCTCGGCCTCGCGGTCACGCTCCTTCGACACGTAGGCGAGGAGGCCGAGCATCTGTGCCCGCTCGGGCCCGGTCGGCTCCGACAGGTCGAGCGCTTCGCGGAGCACGCCGTCGGCGTCCGTCAGGTCGCCCGCGAACGCGAGCGCTTCGCCGAGCTTCTGGCTGAAGATGAGCACGGCGCGCACCGGGTCGTCGATCTCGCCGCGGAACATCTCGTGGCGCGCGACGTCGAGCGCGCGCCGGAGCGCGAGCACCGCGCCGCGCGGATCGCCGCGCGCCGCCGCGCGATTCGCGACCTGCTCGAGCAGCATGAGCGCCTCGAACGACTCCTGGGCGTGGTAGGCGTGCACGGCCTGGACCTCGAGCGGCTGCGGGTCGCGCTCGTCGACGAGGATGGCCGCCGCGTGCAGGTCGCGGCGCACCCCGGCCGGGATCGAGGCGAGCGTCACGTCGCGGATCAGCGGGTGCGTCGTGCGCAGGCGCGTCGCGTCGGGGCGCAACGTGCGCGGTCCGACGGTGCTGCGCGTCTCCTCCTCGATCAGCCCGGCCTCGACGAGCGAGGCGAGCACGCGATCGAAGCCCGGGACGTCCGGCAGCACGCGCGAGAGCGTGTCGCGGTTGGTCGCGTCGCCGAGCACGGAGACGGCCTGCAGCGTGCGGCGCGCGTCGGGGGGGAGGCGCTCGATGCGCAGCGCGATCAGGTCGGCGATGCGGGCGGGGGGCTCGCCGCCGCCCTCGAGGTTGAAGCGCACGAGGTGCTCGATGTAGAGCGGCGGCACGGTCTTCTGATCGTTGCCGGCCGTGGCCCGGTGGGGAGATGCGACCCCCTTCACGAGGGACGCGGCGACCGCCGTCGGCAGGCCCGCGATGCGCCGCGCCGCGCCGCCCCAGCCCGGATCGAAGCCCGGGACGTGCGCGGTCAGCACGAGCAGCGGCGCGAGCGGCGGCTCCGCGACGATGTCGGAGAACGCGTTGCGGCTGGCCCCGTCGATCGCGTGCAGGTCGTCGATGGCGAGCACGACGTGCCCACCCTGCGGGCCCTCCTCGGTCGCCCTCAGGACCGCCCAGCGCAGGGCCTCGGCGGCCATGAAGCGGCGGTCCTCCGGCGTGAGGTCACCGCCGGCGTTCATCGCGCGAGTGCGGTCGGACGAGCCGTCGAGCCGCGTGCCGAAGATGTCCGCGAGGCCGCTGCGTGCCTCGGGCGTCGCCGCGACCCAACGCGACGGATCGCCGCCGCCGGGGGGCAGGCTGGCGAGGTCCGCGATGGCTCGGCGGATCGCGAAGTAGCCGACCTCGGCGCCCCAGGGGTCGGGCCCCGTCTCGACGATGAGGTCGCCGCTCGCGGACGAGGTCGCGAGGAACTCGCGGATGAGGCGGGTCTTGCCGACGCCGTGCTCGCCGACCAGGCGCACCGCGAGCGTCGCCCCGCCGACGTCGCGACGCCGGGCCTCGAGCCACTCGAGGTCGGCTTCGCGCGCCGAGAAGGGCAGCGGAAGGCGCGCTTCGCGGGCGCGCTCGGGGGGCATGCTCGGCATCGCGAGGGCGCTGCGCACCCCTGCGCGGACCACTCGGGCGCCGCACTCGCCGCAGAATTTCTGCTTCGCGGGCACGTTCGATCCGCACGACGTGCACGCCACCCCGCCCTCGGCCGCGGGCGCGGCCGCGATGGCGGTGGCGAGGGTCGCCATCGACTCGCGCAGGGCGGCGGCAAACTGGTCGGCCGACTGGTACCGCTGCGCGGGATCCTTCTCGAGCGAACGTAGGCATACGGTCGCGAGCGCGTCCGGGATCTCGCGGTCGGGCGCGACCATACGAGGGTCCACGGGCGGCTGCGAGAGGTGCATCAGCACGACCTGCGTCGGTGATTCGGCCTCGAACGGCAGTCGGCCGGTGAGCAGCTGGTAGACGATCACCCCGATGCCGTACAGGTCGCTGCGGCCGTCGATGAGGTCGCCTCGGCCCTGCTCGGGCGCCATGTAGTCTGGCGTGCCGCACACGATGCCGGGCATGGTGATGTTCGTCGCGGCGACCTCGACGCGCATCTTTGCGAGGCCGAAGTCGACGACCTTCACGAAGTCGCCGCCCGAGCGCATCGGCTCGAGGACGATGTTCTCGGGCTTCAAGTCGCGGTGGATGATGTCGAGGTGGTGCGCCTCGGCGAGCGCCGCGAGCACCTGGCACATGACGTCGACGATGCGTCGGAAGGGCAGGGGCCCGTCTTCGTAGACGACGCGGGCGAGGTCGCGGCCGCGCAGGAGCTCCATGACCAGGTAGAGCTGGTCGCCGTTCTTGCCGAAGTCGATGACGGCGACCGAGTTCGGGTGGTTCAGGCGGCTCGCGGCGCGCGCTTCGGTGATGAACCGGACCGAGGCATTCTCGTCGCCGAGCAGGTGCGGGTGGATGATCTTGACGGCGACCGTCCGGCCGAGCGCCTTCTGCTCGGCGCGGTACACGCGCCCCATGCCCCCGACGCCGACGAGCTCGAGGATGACGTAGCCGCCGGGCAGCGTGGTGCCGACGAGCGGGTCTTCGCTACGGCTCGCCATCTCGTGGATGGGAAAGCCGCAGACGGGACAGAACTTGTGGGCCGCTGCGCACGGAGTCGCGCACTGCGGGCAAACGGCCTCGCTCACGATGACGCACGTTAACAGCCTTCACGGGCGCGCGGGAAGCGCGTCGCGAGGATCGGCTCGGGGTTCGCCTGGAGCGAAGGTGCCCGCGTATGCAGCCTTGGGATAATGTGCGCTCGATGTCCCTGCCTCGGATTCGCATCGGGCAGCTGCTCGTCGACGCCGGCCTCCTCTCCGCCGAAGTGCTCGAATTGGCGCTCGAGCACCAGAAGGCCGATGGCCGCCGGCTCGGGACCCTGCTGGTGGAGCGCGGGTTCGTCGACGAAACCCAGCTCACCCAGATCCTCTCGCACCAGCTGAGCGTGCCCTGGGTCTCGCTCCTCCACATCGAATTCTCGCGCAAGCTGCTCGACCTCGTTCCGCGCGCGACCGCCGAGTGCTTCTGCCTCGTTCCGATTTACGTTCGCCACGTCCGCAGCCAGGGCGACACGCTGTACGTGGCCATGGAGGATCCGACGAACGACGAAGCGCTTCGGGCGTGCTCGAGCTTCGCTGGGCTCCCGGTGCGCGCGATGATCGCGCCGCCGAGCGACGTTCGCGCCGCGATCCGCGCCTACTACGGCGGCGTCCCCATCGCGACGCGCCGCGATCCGGGCGAGCCGACGCCGCCAGATTCGACCTCGGCGTTCGACAGGACGCGAGGGCGTCGCACGGAGCGCGTCGCGCGGTCGTCGCCGCCCGGGCCCGGGGACGAGGCGGCCGCTTCACCGCCGTCGACCCCCGCGCGGGCGCCCACCGCTGCGCGCGGTGCTTCGGATCCGGTGTCGTCGCCGGAAACGCCGCAATCGGGGCGTCAACCGGGCCCGGGCCACGACGACGAGCCGACGCTCGATCACGCCGTGATCGAGATTCCGGCGCCGCGCGGCGGGCGGCCGGCGCGGATGGTGTCGCTGACCCTCCTCGATGGGACCACGATCTCTCTGCCGGCGCGCCGCCAGACCGAGGCCGATGACCCCGGAGGCGCGCCGGCCCCAGGACATCAGGACGAGGTGCTCACGACGCGCGATCTCGTCGCGGCGCTGCGCGCGGTCGCGCACGGCGCCGACGGCCGCGAGTTGCTCGGCGGCGACCTCCGGTGGGAGGCCCTCTTCGCGGCCCTCTTGTCGCTCCTCCTCCGCAAGAAGTTGATTGCGGATTGGGAGCTGGTCGACGAGCTGAAGAAGATCTGAGCGCTACTCGCGCGCTGCGCCCGACCGGACGAGGTCGTCGATTTCCGCTGCGGAGAAGCCCGCCTCGCCGAGGATCACGCGGGTGTGCTCGCCGCCGCGCGGGGCGGGCGTCGGGGTGAGGTCGTGGGGCGTGACCGGCGTGCGAAATTGGGGGATTGCCCCCGCCTCGGAAGGGATTTCGAAGAAGAGGCCGCGCGACGCGAGGTGCGGGTCGCGGGCGAGCTCCGACGGCGGGATGGCGGCTTCGAGGCAGCAGTCATGCTGCTCGGCGAACGCGGCCCACTCCTCGCGCGTGCGGGCGGCGATCACGGCGGCGACGCGCTGCTTGATCTCGGCCTGGTGGGGCCCGGGAAGGAGCGCGCCGAGGTCGGCTTCGAGGCCGACGGCTCCGCAGAAGGTCATCCAGAACTTGGGCTCGAGCGAGGCCAGCGCGATGACCTGGCCGTCCTTCGAAAGGTAGGTGCCGTACGGGGCGATCCCGCCCGCGAGCGTGTCGTCGCCTCGCGCGGGCGGCGCGCCGGCGAGCGAGGCCGCGATGGCCATCGACGCGAAGCCCAGCACGCCGTCGGTCATCGCGATGTCGAGCACCGTGCCCTGGCCGGTGCGCTCGCGGTCGGCGAGGGCGGCCTGGATCGCGATCACGCACCAGAGGCCACCGCTGACGTCCGCGAGCTGGAAGGCGGGCACCTGCGGGGGCGCACCCGCCGGGCCTTGAAGCCCGAGCAGCCCGCCGCGGGCGAGGTAGTCGAGGTCGTGCCCTGCGCGCTGCGCGAGCACGCCCGTCTGCCCGTAGCCGGTCAGCGCGCAGACGACGAGCCGCGGGTTCTGCGCCCGGAGCTCGTCGTGGCCGAGGCCGAGGCGCGCGAGGACGCCGGGGCGGAACTGCTCGAAGACGACGTCGTACGACCGCACGAGTCGGAGGAATGCGTCCCGCGCCGCGGGCTTCTTCAGGTCGAGGATGGCGCTGCGCTTGCCGCGGTTGAGGGCGTGGAAGCCCGCCGAGGCGTCGCCGATCTGCGGCGGGAGGATGCGGAGGTAGTCACCCCCGCCCGGGTCCTCGATCTTGTCCACCGTCGCCCCGAGGTCCGCGAGGACCATCGTGGCGAACGGCCCGGGGATGAGCCGCGTGAGATCGAGGACGCGGACGCCGCGCAGCGGGCGCATGGGGGATCAGGCGAGCGCGAAGAGCTTCTGGAGCTTGAGCGCGAGGGCCGGGTTGCCGCCGACCTTGAGCTTGCCCGAGAAGAAGAGCTGCGTGCCGTTGGCCTGGGGATTCTCGTGGAGCTTCTGGAAGTCCGGGGCCGCGATCGTGATCGTGCAGTCGGCGCCGCCCGGGGCGCCCTTCTCGCACTTGGGGCCGCTCGCGGAGACGTCGATGTACCACTCGCCGCCGCCGTCGCCGGTGACGTTGATCTGGTACTTCGCGCCGATTTCCTTGGCGGTGTCGGGGTGGGCCACGAGCGCGGCGGGGAGGTCCTCGTTGAAGAGCTTCTGGATGTCGACGGCCATGATCTCGCCTCCGGTGCGGGGGGTGGAGCGCCGGTCTCGCCGACGCGGAAGCCGAGACTTTTCGCTCGCGCGGCGCGCCGAGTCAAGGCCGCGCGCGGCCGGATCGCGAGTGCGGGGCGCGATCGAGGGCGGCGCGCAGCGGCAGCATGAAGAGGCGGTCGACCGCCACGCGGAGCTCGGTCGGGGGAGGCGCCTCGGGGCTCGCCTGACCCAGGCGCAGATCGCGCAGTGCGGCGCGGTCGAGCTCCGGGATGCCCGTCACGGCGTCGGGCTTCCACGCGCTCGGCTCGATTGAAGGGAGGAGCGAGACGAGAACGGCCTGCGACGTGCCCTGGCGGAGCCAGGTCGCCTGGTAGACGGCGACCGACTGACCGAACGGCTCCTGAAAGAGGAGCGCGCGCCACTCGATGGGCGCCGTGAGGTCGAAATCGAGGTCGCGCGCTCGCAGCGCGGTGCCGTCGAGGACGACCGGCGCGCCGCGGGCGTCCGAGAGGATGCACCGATCGAGGCAGCTTGCGTCCGCGCGCACGAGGTCGTCGATGAGCGCCACGAGGTCGCCGGCCGAGAGCTCGACGGGCTCGCCATCGGGACCGATCGCTTCGAGGCCGACCTCCTCGCTGCCGAGGATCGAGGCGCGCGCGAGGAGGGCGGCGGAGGCGTCGCGGATCGACGGCGGGACCGCGCAGCCGACGTAGAACGCGCCCTGAGAGGAAGTGACCGCTGCGACGAGGCGATCGCGCGTCCGGCTCGTCACCAGCGTCAGGCCGAATGGTGGGGCGGCGGCGAAGAGGGGCGCCTCGGCGGCGCCGTGGAACGCGATCCCGGTCGGCGACACGGAGAGCGCGCGGCGCGGCGAGGACGCAGCGGGCGGCGTCGCGATCGGGCCAGGCTCCGGAGCCGTGCGCGCGCGGCCCCGCCACAGGAGGGCGATCGCGGAGAGCGCCAGCGTGAGGGGCAGCGCGGCGCGCAGCGCGAGGCCGCGCCCGAGGGCGACGAGGAGCAGCGCGGCGGCGGCGAGCCCGAGGGCTGCCGCGCCGACTGGACGACGCGGCGGCATCTCGACGAGGGGGCGAGCGGCCGCCTCGGGGTGGAGGTCGAACCAGCGGACCTCGCCGGGTGATCCGGGGGCGGCCCCGCCGCGGATCGCCGCCGTGCGGTCGGCACCGGAACGACCCGCCCAATTCGCCTCGGGCGCGGCGTCGGCAGCGTCCGCGGGCGTCGCCGAGGTCGGCGCGTCGTCACCGTCGCGCGTGGCGGCCTGCGGCGGATCGGACGGGCGCCCCGTGGTCGCGGGCGGACTCGCGGAGGGCGCCCCGCCGGGCCTGCGATCGCGCTTGTCGTCTCGCCCCATCGGCCACCCTCGCGCGTCGGCGCTCGTGGACGAGGCTAGCACTCGTCGCGGGGCGCGCGAGCCACCGCGACGCCGAGATCCGCGCTTCGGCGTCACGGCCCCGACCTCGTCCTCGCTGCGTCGCGGACGAGGTGCCGGGATCGCTTGCGTCAGCGGAGCGTTCGCGCTCGGTGCTGCGCGACCCAGCTCGACGGCCGAGCCGACTCCTCCGCGCGCGCTCCGGCCGCGGTGAGGGCTCCGCGCTCGACGCGCGACGCGGCGATGGCCACGGCCGCCGCGATCGCTTCGCGATCGGTCGCGCTCACGCTGGAGTATCCGAAGAGGTCGGCCGCGTGCTGCTCGATGAAGCCCGTGTCGTAGCGCCCGGCGACGAAATCGGGGTGCGCGAGCAGCTTCTGGTGGAACACGAGGTTCGTGCGCACGCCGATGATGACGTACTCGGCGAGCGCGCGCGCCATGCGCCGCAGCGCGGCCTTGCGGTCCGGCCCCCAGACCGAGAGCTTGGACACGAGCGGGTCGTAGTGCGTCGGCACCACCGCGCCCGTGTCGTAGCCGCCGTCGTTGCGCGTCCAGGGGCCGTTCGGCGTACGGAGCGCGCTGATCGTTCCGGGGCTCGGCAGGAAGCCCGAGGTCGGGTCCTCGGCGTAGATGCGGCATTCGATCGAGGCCCCGCGCCGCTGGACGTCGCCCTGCGCGTAGCCGAGCGCCTCGCCGCCCGCGATGCGCACCATCTCGGCGACGAGGTCGACGCCGGTCGTCCACTCCGTGATCGGGTGCTCGACCTGCAGGCGCGTGTTCATCTCGAGGAAGTAGTAGCTGCCGCTCTTGTCGAGCAGGAACTCGAACGTGCCCGCCGAGTGATACCCGACCGCGAGCGCTCCCTTGACGGCGACCTCGCCCATTTCGCGCACGAGCTCGGGGGTCGCGACGGGGCAGGGGGTCTCCTCGACGACCTTCTGGTGGCGGCGCTGGATCGAGCAGTCGCGCTCGAACAGGTGCACCATGTTGCCCTCGCGGTCGCCCAGCACCTGGATCTCGACGTGACGCGGCTCGAGGATGGCCTTCTCGATGTACACCGTGGCGTTGCCGAAGGCGCGCTGCGCCTCGGATCGGGCGCGCTCGAACGCGTGGTCCATGTCCTGGGCGTGGTGCACGAGGCGCATGCCCTTGCCGCCGCCACCGAAGGCCGCCTTGATGAGCACGGGGTAGCCGATGCGCTCGGCCGTCGCCCGGGCCTCGTCGGGGTTCGAGGCGTCGCCGCCGGGGGTGATCGGGACGCCGGCCGCGGCCATCGCCGCGCGGGCGGCGGTCTTCGAGCCCATCGCTGCCATGGCGCGCGCGGGCGGGCCGATGAACGCGATCCCGGCCCGGTCGCATGCCTCGGGGAGCTCGCGGTTCTCGGACAGGAAGCCGTAGCCCGGGTGGATGCCGTCGGCGCCGCACCGCTTCGCGACGTCGAGGATCTTGTCGATCCGCAGGTAGCTCTCGGCCGCGGGGGCCGGCCCGATCGGGTAGGCCTCGTCGGCCATCCGCACGTGGAGGCTGCCGCGATCGGCGTCGCTGTAGACGGCCACGGCGGCGATGCCGGCCTCGTGGAGCGAGCGGATGATGCGGACCGCGATCTCGCCGCGATTGGCGATGAGGACTTTCTTCAGCACGAGGCGTCGTTATCACAACCGGCGGCGCGCGCGGAGGGCGGCCCGCGCGCGACCGCACCCGCGGCGGGCGTCTCCCGGCGCGCGGTCGCGTCGGCCCGGTCGTCCCTTGGGGCGCGCCCGGGGGGGCACGCGCGACCGGCGCCCTGGCCCGCTTTCCGCGAGGTCTCGTCCGGGTTACCTAGGATCCGTGTCCGAGCCCAAGCGGCCCTCCGCGCCGAACCGCGCCGCTCCACCGGAGCTGCCCTTTCCGGGCGGGCTCTGGGGCCGGCTGCCTGCCCCCGCGCCGGCCTCACCGCTGCGCGGCCCCGAGCCCCCTGCGGCGCCGCCCAAAGCGGTCGACGTCCCCGTGGCGCGCCCGCCGTCCGCCGAGGAGCGTCCGGCGCCGCTGACGGTGGCGGCGCTCGACCGCAAGCTCAAGCGCGTGGTCGAGGGCGCGACCGCGGACGTCGAGGTCGAGGGCGAGATCTCGGGCCTGCGCGTGCACTCGAGCGGCCACGCGTACTTCACGCTGAAGGACGAGGTCGAGGACGCGACGATCGACTGCGTGATGTACCGGACCGCGCCGCCTCGATCGCGCAAGCTGATGGTCGACGGAGCGCGCGTCGTGCTCGTCGGGCGCGTCACCGTGTGGGTGCCGCGCGGCCGGCTGCAGCTCGTCGCCGAGCTCGCGCGGCCGGCGGGGCGTGGCGCGCTGCTCGAGGCGCTCGAGCGGCTGAAGGAGAAGCTCGCCGCCGAAGGGCTCTTCGCGCCCGATCGCAAGCGCCCCCTGCCGGCCGACCCGCGGATCATCGGCGTGGTCACGAGCGGTGACGGCGCTGCGATCCACGACATCACGAAGGTCGCGTTCCGGCGCGGTGGCGCGCACATCCTGCTCGCCCGCGCGCCCGTCCAGGGGGCGGGCGCTGCCGAGCGCATCGCGCGGGCGCTCGAGCTGCTCTCCCGCGTGCCCGAGGTCGACGTCATCCTCGTGGGGCGGGGCGGTGGCTCCGCCGAGGACCTCGCCGCGTTCAACGACGAGGCGCTCGCGCGGGCGATCGCGGCCTCGCCCGTGCCCGTCGTCAGCGCGGTCGGTCACGAGATCGACGTCACGATCGCAGATCTCGTCGCGGACGCGCGCGCGGCGACGCCCTCCCAGGCGGCGGAGCTCGTCGTCGCGGATCGGGTGGCGCGGGGTGACGCGCTCCGGCACCTCCGCGCGCGGCTCCGGCGCGCGACCGCGCACCGGCTGCGGTCGGACCGCGCCGAGGTCGCCGCGCTCGTCGCCGCCCTCGGGTCGCCGCAGCCGCTGCTCGACGAGCGCCAGCAGGTCGTCGACGAAGCGCTCGCTCGCCTGCGCACCGTCGCGGTGCACGCGCTCTCCACGCGTCGCGCCCTGCACCAGCGGCTCGA
>CAIVJW010000433.1 GCA_903906315.1 uncultured delta proteobacterium
CGGCGCGCGTGCGCACCGCGAGGCTCGCGCGCCCCGGCGCCGGCGCCGCGACGCGCACCGTGGTCTCGGTCGACCCGCTCGCGGGCACGTCGACGACGCGCGTGGCGCCGCCGGACGCGAGCCGCGCCGCGCCGCCCGCCTCGACCTCGATCGTCGCGCGGACCGGCTTCGATCCGCCGTTGCGCACGACGACGGCCACGTCGACCTCGTCGCCCTCGGTCCACGTCGCGCCCGCGTCGATGCGCGACGAGAGCGGCAGCGCGACCGGCACGTCGACGGCGGTCGTCGCGGGCGTCGCGCCGTCGGGCACGCCGACGAGGGCAACGCGCCAGGTCGTCTCGACGTCGCCGATCGGCACCCGCAGGCGCAGGTGGCCCTTCGCGTCGGTGCGCTGGGGCGGCGACCACCACGCGACGCCCGTCGAGATCGCCTGGCCGACGCGCGTCGCGCCGAAGCGGGTCGACGCGCCGCCGAGCCGCCCGTGGCCGGAACCGTAGCCGACCCCGCCGCCCGTGCCCGCGCCGTGGCCGATCGATCCGAGCGACGTCCCCGTGAGCTCCTCGAGGAGCGACTGCCACGCGCTCACGGTCGAGTCGCCGATCTCCAGGTCGAGCTTGGCGTCGACGAGGCGATCCTCGCCCATCGCCCGCGCGTACGGGGTGCCGCTCGCGAGCACGCGCTCGAACGGGTCGCGCACGTCGTCCTGGCTTCCGTGCACGCCGTCGGGGCCGGGCGCGCGCAGCTCGAAGCCCCGCGCGACCGAGAGGAACGGATCGGGCGGCCCCGACGCGCGACCGAAGCGGATCGTCCCGCCCCACGGGTCGAGGAGCAGCTCGGCGGGGACGGTGCCCGCGCGGACCAGGCGGCGCAGGAGCGCGTTCGGGTCGCGCAGCGCGGGCTCGTCGGGGTCGAGGGCCTTCTCGCGCCGGGCGCGCCGCACGGCCTCGAGGATGCGGAAGAGCTTGAGGCGCGTCACGCGGCGCGCGACGTGGTCGAACGTCACCTGCTTGTCGATGGCGACGAGATCGCCGAGCGCGAGCGGCTCGCCGCCGGGCGTCGTCGGCGGGGGATCCATCGCGGCCGTGACGAGCGTGAAGAGCTCCGGGTTGAAGCTCCAGGCGTTGCCGGGGCCGCGGCGCGCGACGTCGCGCAGGCGGTCGGCGGACTGCGCGGCCTCGAAGACCGCGCCCTCGAGGGACTTCACCGCGGCGCCGAACGCCTGCCGCAGCGCCGCCGACGCGCCCGCGCCTGGATCGAGCGCGGGGGCGAGGGGCTGGCGACCTTCGTCCGAGAGCGCGGCGCGCCGGAACGGGTCCTGCGCGACGCCGCCCTCGAGCGCCTCCGCGCAGCGCTCCGCCCCCGCGCCGAGGGTGCGGCAAAGGCCGTTGCGCGTGTCGAGCTGGTCGATCCCGAGGGTAGATCCGCCGCCGTAGAGATCGATCATCACCGCGGCGACCGTGCCGGGCATCCCGGCGCCGTGGCCGTCGTCCAGGTCGACGTCGATCACGACCTCGCCGCCGGGCGCCGCCCGGCCGCCGGCGATCCGCGCCGCGACGCGCGGCAGGACGCGCGGCAGCACGAGCACCGCACCGCCGACCAGCGGCGACCCCTCGAACGGGCGGGCTACCTCGTCGTCGTCGCCCTCGCGCCGAGGCAGCGGATCGCGGACCGCGCCGGACGGCGGCGGCGCGGACCGCGTGACCGGCGACGCGGCCGACAGCGTGAACAGGCCGCTCGCGCCCTCGGGGACGACGACCGTCGATCCCTTGTCGCCGTCGTCGAGCCACGCGCCGAACGACAGCGCTCCGCGGCTCGACCGACCGAGGAGGGTCCAGGCGCTCGTGCGCCCGGAGGTGTCTGCGCCTCGGCCGCGCGCGCTCGACACGACGCGGACCGAGAGCTTGTCGCCCGCGCGGACCACGGGCGTCTCGGCGCGCAGGAACCCCGCCGTCTCGCGGTCCACAGGCAGGCACAGCTCGAAGGGCTCTTGCCGCCCCAGCGCGGGCACCTCGCCCTTCGCGCGCACGCGCACCGACGCGGCCACCCCGCCGGCGCACGGGCCGACGTTTCGCCGCCCGCCCACGTCCGCCGGAGGCTGCCAGCCGAGCTCGGCCTCGCCGTCGGCGTCGGTCGTCACGGTCGCCGCGAGGCCGTCGCCCTCCACCGTGAACGTCGCCGCGACGGGCGCGCCCTCGCCGTCGGCCACGCGCAAGAGCAGCCGCTGCGGCGCGCCGGGGACGACCACGCCCGCCTCGGGGACGAGCGTCGCCGTCGACTCCGGCCTGCCGACCGCGAGCGCCGCCGAGCCCTCGAGCTCACGGCCCTCGACCTTGGCGCGCACGACGAGCGTGAGCGTCGTGCCGGCCCCCTTCGCGACGAGCGACGGGGCCGTCGCCACCCCCTCGATCTCGCCGGCCGCGGTCGTGCGCCCGAGCGTCGAGGCCTGCTCCCACGCACGCTCCTCCGCGGGAGCCTTCGTCCCGCGCGGCCCGATCCAGGACCGGACGGGCAGCGACCCCACGGGCTTGTCGGACGCGTCGCGCACCCGCACGACCCACCGCACGGGCGCCCCCGGGCGCGCCGAGGCGTCGGCCCACCGCGCGGTCAGGCTCGGCGTGCCCGGCGTCTCCTCGCGCGGCGACAGCCCGACCGAGGCCTCCGCGCCCTCGGCCCCGGGCGCCTGCGTGCGCGCGCGCAGCAGCCAGCTCCACGACGGATCGTCCGAAGCCGGGATCGGCACGCGCGCGACCGCCGTGCCCGCCGCGTCCGTCACGAGCGAAATCGCCTTGCGCGGCACGCCGCCCTCGCAGAGCTCGACCACCACCGGCGTCGAGGCCACCGGCGCGCCGCTCGACGACTGTGTCACGAGCACCCACGCGCTCGTCTCGCCGCCGGGCACGACGCGCGGATCGGGCACGTGCAGCGACACCTCGTAGGGCCGCGCGCGGCGCACCTCGATCGTGCGCGTGCGCTCGTGATCGCCGCTCCGCACCGCGACGAGGAGCTTCAGCGCGCGCGGGTCGCCGGGCGGCATCGGCACGTCGAGGCGCGCCCGCCCGCCCGCGTCGGCGACCGCCCGCACGCTCGGAGGCGCGGCGACCGCGTCCGGCCCGAGCGACTCGGGATCCCAGCCGGCCTCGAAGCTCGCGCCCGCGAGGGGCACGAGCGTGACCACGGTGGGGAAGCCGAGCGCCTCGATGTCGACCGGCAAGATCGCGCCGGGCGCGGCCTCGTTCGGCGCGTGCAGGAACACGTCGATCCCGCGCGCGGCGGGGTCGGGCGCGGCCGACGTCGCGTCGGAGGGCGCGGAAGCGGCGAGGGCGAGGGCGATCGAGGAGGCGACGAGGGGGCGGCGCATGGCGGGGGTGCGACACCACGTAGGGTCGAACGGTTCCGCGTGGCGTGGATTCGTGGCGGGCGAGGCGAGAAAGGAGCCGAGCCGCTACCGGCAGCAGGTCTGGGTCTTCCCCTTGCAGCACGCCGCCCCCAGGTATTCCGCCCAAAGCGCCTCGACCGTCTCCCCGGTCAGGTCCTCGAAGCTCGCCGGCGACCAGGCCAGGCCATCCCCGGCCTTCATCGAGAGGTTCAGTCGATAGAGGAAGTCGGGGTGCTGCCCGTCGACCCAGAGCAGGAAGAACGCGGGCTTCCAGTACCCCTCGTCGTCCCAGGACCCAGCCTTCGTGGGCATCGCGTGAAGTGGCAGGTATCCGGCGCGAAACCGCACGAAATCGCCAATCCCCTCGATGACGTTGCCCAGGCTCGGATAGGTGCCCTCGCCAGGGGCCTTGTCGTCGTTCTGGTACATGTGGGTCATCTCGTGGTGGAGGATGCCCGCGATCTCGCGCGCCACGTCGCCGCCCGACGCCTTCACGTCGGCGAGGTGCCCGGTGCTGATCATCACCGTGATGTCGCCGACGTCCCCGCTCTTCCAGCCGACGGTGGGGTCGTCCTTGATGACGAGCGTCAGGTGGTTCGCCTTCCGCACCTCCTCGGGGTGCCGATAGAGGATGCGGCACACGCGGCGGCCGACGTCCTGCGCGAAGGCCTCGGGGTCGGGCACGGCGTCGGTGAAGAGCTTGCCGCCTGGGCCCTTGTCCTCGAGCTTCAGGGTGAAGCTCGGCGTGCAGGCCGCATCGAGCGCCGGATCCGCGGCCCCGCCGCCCGCGCCGCCGCTCCCGGCCTCGCCCCCGGATCCGGTCGCGCCGCCGCCGCCGCCCGACCCGCCCGCGCC
>CAIVJW010000434.1 GCA_903906315.1 uncultured delta proteobacterium
GACGCGCGCGGCGCCGAGGCGGACTTCGGCGCGGCGTGCGCGATCGCCCCGGAGGCCGCGCCGCTGCGCCTCGGGCTCGCCCGCGCGTGCCGCGCGCAGGGCAAGGTCCACGAGGCGCTCGCGGCCGCCGAGGCCGCGGCGCAACGAGCCCCCGAGGACGCCGCCGCGTGGCTGCTGCTCGGCGAGCTCCGCGCGCAGCTCGCGCACGACGAGAAGGCCGCCGAGGCGGTCACGCGCGCCGTCCGCTACGACGCGCGTTCGTTCGAGGCGCACGCGGGCCTCGCCGCCGCGCGCGTGCGGCTGGGCGACCCCGAGGGCGCCGTCGCGGAGCTCGCCCGCGCGGCCGAGATCCGGCCCGAAGCGCCCGAGATCCAGGCCGATCTCGCGCGGCTCCACGAGGCCGCGGGGCGCGCGCCGGACGCCGCCGCCGCGCTCGGGCGCCTCCGCGCGCTGCGCCCGCTGTCCGCCGCGGAGCTCCATCGCCTCGGCCTGATCGCCGCGCGGCTCGGCGACCACGCCACCGCCGCCGACGCTCTGCGCGCGGCCCTCCCCTCGTTCGCCGAGGACCGCGCCGTCCTGATCGCGCTCGCGGTCGCCGAGTCCGCGCTCGGCCGCTTCGAGGACGCGCTGGATCCCCTCGAGACGATCGTCCGGCTCGTGCCCGCGCACCCGAGCGCGAGCGCGCTGCTCGGGCGCGCCTACGCGCGGACCGAGCGTTGGGACGCCGCCGTCGACGCGCTCGGCCGGGCCATCGCGATCGATCCGCGCAACGGCGAGCTCCACGCCGATCGCCTCGCCGCCCTCGACCACCTCGACCGCCCCGCGGACCGCATCGGCGCGCTCGACCTCGCGGCGCGCACGTTCCCGGAGGACGCGCGCGCCTCCGCGCGGCTCGGCCTCGCGCTCGCCGACGCGCATCGCGACGACGAGTCGATCGCCTGGCTCGAGCGCGCGATCGCCCTCGATCCGGGGGTCGACGTCGCGCCGCGCCTGGCTTCGCTCCTGCTCTCTCGCGCGCGCCGCGAGCACGCGGCGGGTCAGGGGCCCCGCGCCGTCGAGAGCGCGCGCGCCTCCCTCGCGATCGCGCCGGACCCGACGGCCGCGGCCATCTTCGCCGCCGACCGCCTCCGCGAGCGCGACGATCACGCCGAGGCGGCGGCGCTCTACCAGCGCGCGCTCGACGCGCGGCTCGACGCCGTCGACGCCCTCTTCGGATCCGCCGCGTGCAACGTCGCGCTCGGCCGCCCCGCCGACGCCGTCGCCGCGCTCCGCCGCGCCGTCCGCGTGGATCCGGCGCGGCTCGACGCGCACCGCCTGCTCGCCTCCACGCTCGGCGCGACCGGCGACAAGGAGGGCGCGCTCGCCGCCCACGCCGAGGTGCTCCGCCTCGCGCCGGACGACGCCGACGCCCTGCTCGCGACCGGGCGGATCGGCGCCTCCCTCGGCCGCTTCGAGGAGGCCCGCGTCGCGCTCGACCGCGCGCTCGCGGCGCGCCCCGGCGACACCGAGGTCCTGCTCGAGCTGTCGAGCGTCCGCGCGCGGCTCGGCCTCGGCGAGCAGAGCCTCGAGGCGGCCGAAGCGCTCGCGCGGGCGGTCCCCGCGGACGCGCGCGCGCAGCGACAGCTCGGCGAGGCCCACGCCGCCGTCGGCGACGCCGAGCGGGCCATCGAAGCGCTCTCGCGCGCGCACGCCCTCGATCCGGCCCTCGCCGGCGTGACCGACCGCCTCGGCGCGCTCACCTTCGAGCGCGGCAAGCGCGAGGTCCAGGCGGGCGACCCCGCGCGCGCGCTGCCCGACCTCGAGCGCGCCGCGGCGCTGCTCGCCAAGGACCCCGAGCCGCCGCTCGCGCTCGCCCGCGTCCACGCGGATCTCGGCCACGCGAAGGACGCGATCGACGCGGCGAAGACCGCCCTCGCGCGCCGCGAGGACCACGTCGGAGCCTGGATCTTCCTCGGCGAGCTGCAGGCCGGCCTCGGCCTCCCCGAGCCTGCCGCCGCCGCGTTCGCCTCCGCGCTCCGCTTCGATCGCACCCGCTTCGCGGCGCAGCTCGGCCTCGGCCTCGCGAGCCTCGCGATCGGTCGAGCGCGCGACGCCGAGGAGGCCCTCGACCGCGCGGCCTCGATCCCCCCCGACCGCCCGGGCGACCTCGCGCGCGTGCACGCCGCGCGCGCCGATCTCCTCTCCTCGCAGGGCCGCACGGCCGACGCCATCGCCGCCTTCCGCAGCCTCGCCGCCGAGCGCGCGCTCACGCCGCACGAGCACCGCGCGCTCGGCCAGCTCCAGGCCGCGAGCGGCGACGCGGCGAGCGCGGCGGCCTCGCTCGAGCAGGCCGTGTCCGGCGGCGCGACCGACCTCGACGCCCTCCTCGAGCTCGCCGCCGCGTACGACGCCGGCGGGCGCAAGGCCGACACCGCCGCGGCCCTCGAGCGCGCGATCGCCATCGACCCGGATCACGGCGTCGCGAACGCGCGGCTCGGCGCCTGCTGGGCCGCGCTCGACCGCCACGAGGACGCCGTGCGCGCGCTCTCGATCGCGCGGCGCGCCGACCCGGGGTCGAAGGCGATCCTCGAGCAGCTCGTCGACAGCTTCGGCCGGCTCGGCCGCAAGCTCGAGGCCGTCGAGGCGATCGTGGCCCGCGTCGAGCTCGCCCCGAACGACCCGCGCTGGCTCGCCCGCCTCGGCGAGGCGCTCGCGGACCTCGAGCGCTTCGACGAGGCCGCCGCCGCGTGGGACCGCGCGCGCGCCGCGCCCGACGCGCCGCCGGACGCCGGCGCCCACCTCGCGGCGATGTACGTGGCCGCCGCCGACATCGAGGCGCGCGACGGCGACCCCGAGGCCGCGCTCCACCGCTACCGCCGCGCGATGACCGCCGACCCGCGCAGCGATCGCGCGCGCCTCGGCGCCGCCCGATCGCTCATCGCCCTCGACCGGCCCGACGAGGCGATGTCCGTGGCCCACTCCGCCCTCGTCGCGGCCCCCGGGTCGCTCGAGGCCGCGGTGCTCCTCGGCGAGCTCTACGCGAAGCACGGAAAGCAGGCGGAGGCCGCGCAGGTCTTCGAGTTCGCCGGCGCCGCTCACCCGAAGGCGTTCGAGATCGCGTTCGGCCTGGGCAAGAGCCTCGCGCTGCTGCGGCGGCCCGCCGAGGCGGCCGTGGCGCTCCGCCGCGCCGCGGAGATCGACCCGACCCACCTGCTCTCCCGGCGCATGCTCGCGAGGATGCTCGAGACGGCCGGCGACGCCGACGGCGCGACGGCGGCGTGGAGATCCGTGCTCGCGGCCGAGCCCGACGACGCCGTCGCGAGCCAGCGCGTCGGCCTGCTCCTCGCCGCCGCCGGCAAGCACGAGGACGCCATCGCGGCGCTCCTCGTCGCGCGGCGCGCGCAGCCCGACGACCTCGAGGTAACCCTCGCGCTCGCCGCGTCCTACGAGGCCCGCGGCCTGCACGGCGAGGCCGCGCCGCTGCTGGCCGCGGCGACGCGCGCGCGCACCGACGACGCCGCCCTCCACGAGCGGCTCTCTCGCGCCTACCAGGCCGCCGACCAGCTCTCCGCCGCGGCGAAGGCCTACCAGCGCGTCATCGACCTCGGCCGGCGCGACCCTGCCGCGCTCGATCACGTGGGCGAGCTCCATGAGCGAGCGGGCGAGCACGAGGCCGCGCTCCGCGCCTTCCAGGAGGTCTACCGCCTCGACCCGCGGAGCGTCCGCGCGATCCGCCGCATCGCCGACGTCCTCACGACGCTCGGCCGCGCGACCGACGCGATCGCGTGGCTCAAGGGCGCCGCCGGCCTCGCGCCGCGCGACGCCGCCGTCCACAACGCGCTCGCGCTGGCCTACCTGGCGATCGGGCGCCGCGCCGAGGCGACCGCCGAGTACCAGCTCGTCTGCGGCCTCGACCCGACCCTCGCGACCCAGCTCTACTACCGGCTCGGCGGGCGCTGACCGGGGCTCGGAGACACGCCGCGCAGCTGCGGGGCGCGCCGCCCCCCGCCGACGGGCGGCCCCTCACTCCTCGATGCGGTTGCGCCCGGCCTGCTTCGCCCGGTAGAGCGCGTCGTCCGCGCGCTGCAGCCAGTGCTCGGCGGTCTCGTTGCCCCCGGAGGCGAGCACCGCGATCCCGCCGCTGATCGTGAGCACGAGCAGCGGCGGGTTGCCCTCGTGCACGACCCCGAGCCCCTCGACCGCGCTCCGGACGCGCTCCATCGCGATGCGCGACCCGGCCACCGTCTGCTCGGCGAGGATCACGAGGAACTCCTCGCCGCCGTAGCGGTAGAGCGCGTCGCCGCCTCGCAGCTGCGCCTTGATGGCGTCGGCCACCCGCCGCAGCGCGACGTCGCCCGCGAGGTGGCCGTAGCGGTCGTTGAACCTCTTGAAGTGGTCGACGTCGACGAGCGCCGCCGCGTACTGGTGGCGATAGCGCCGCGCGCGCGCCTCGAGCGCCTGGAGGTCCTCGTGGAGGCGCAGGCGGTTGTTGATGCGCGTCAGCGGGTCGGTCCGCGCGGCCTCGTACTCGGCGAGGCGAAGCCGCTCGAGCTCCGACTTCTGCTCGAGCAGCCGCCGGTGCAGCGACGTCACGCGCGACGCCGCGATGAGGCGCGCGTGCAGCTCGTCGACGTCGACCGGCTTGGTCAGGTAGTCGTCGGCGCCCGCCTGCATCCCGTGCAGGAAGTGCTGCTTGTCGTCGAACGCCGTCATGAAGATGAAGTAGGCGTACATCTCGCGCGGCGCCTCGCGCACGCGCCGGCAAAACTCCACGCCCTCCATCCCCGGCATCTGCCAGTCGCTGATGATCACGTCGGGCGGGTCGCGCTGAAACGCCTCCCACGCCTCCACGCCGTCGGCCGCGAGGCAGCACTCGTGGCCCAGGCGCTGCAGGCTGCGCTGGAGGATGAGCCGCGAGACGGCGTCGTCCTCGGCTACGAGGACCTTCACGCGCCACCTTGTGCGACCGGCCCCGAGACCTCGCTCGCGAGCGCGACGCGGACGCGCTCGAGCTCCTCCTCGAGCTCCTTGACGAGGTCCGCGCACGCGACCGCCGCGCCGCGCCGCGCCTGCTCCTCGATCGCCCCGCAGAGCGCCTGCATGCCGCGCGCGCCGAGGTGCCCCGAGCTCCCCTTCAGCGTGTGCGCCGCCCGCTCGAGCGCGCTCGGATCCCCCGCCGTCACCGCCGCGCGGAGCCCCACGAGGCGCCGGGTCGCGTCCGACAGGAACAGGCCCACGACCTCGGTGACCACGTCCGGCTCGTCCTCGCGCTGGACCTGCCGGAGCTTCGTGATCGCCTCGCGATCGATCACCAGCGAGCCCATGCGCACGAGGTCCCCGAGCGTCGCCGGCGCCGGCGTGCGACCCGCGCCGTACCGGGACGACCGCGGGAACGCCTCGGAGCTGCGCGGCGGCGCCTCGGAGGGACGCAACGCCTCGCCGCGGCCGCCGTCGACCGCGCGCGCGGCCTCCGAGGCGCGAAGATCGCTCCCCACGCGGGGCAAACGCACCGTCGCGGTGCGCGTCGACGGCAGCGGGCACCAGCGCCGCAGCACGTGGTCGAGGGCCTCCGCGACGATCGGCTTCGAAAGGTAGTCGTCCATGCCCGCCTCGACGCAGCGCTCCCGCGCGCCGGGGCCCGTGTTCGCGGTCAGGGCGATGACGGGCGTGCGTCGCCCGGTCTCCCGCCGTCGGATCTCCGCCGTCGCCTGGTAGCCGTCGAAGCCGGGCATCTGGCAGTCCATCAACACGGCCACGTACGTTCCGGACAGGACCGCCTCGACCGCCTGCGCGCCGTCGCCCACGACGTCGGCCGAGTAGCCGCGCTTCTCGACGAGGAACGCGCCGACCTTCTGGTTGACGAGGTTGTCGTCGACCACGAGCACCCGCGGCCGCGCTTGCCGCGCCTCGTCGAGCGGCAGGCGCTGCACCGTCGACACGCGGGTCGCGCCGCGGAAGGTGTCGACCGGCGAGCCCATCAGGGTCATCAGGCTCGCGTTGAGCTGCGACTGCCGCACCGGCTTGGCGAGCAGCGCGGAGACGCCGCGCACCGCGGGCAGGTTCGCGATCTGGCCCGGATACGCGAGCATGATGACCTTCGTCGAGGCGATGCGCCGGTCGGCGGCGATCGCCCCCGCGAGCGCGACGCCGTCCATGTCGGGCAGCGCCGCGCCCACGAGGGCGACGTCGCAGGGCTCGCCGCTGTTCACGCCCGCGCGCAGCGCGTCCAGGGCGGCGTCGCCACCGTGCACCACGAGGCACTCGATGCCGAGCGCGGCGACCATGTCCGACAGCACCCCGCAACCCGGCCCACCCTTCTCGGCGAGCAGGACGCGCCGGCCGTGCAGGTCGGTCCGCGGGATCGCGTTGCGCTCGGCCGCCCCGGAGCGACGCTCGAGCCGCGCCGTGCAGAAGAACGTGGTGCCGAAGCCCGGCGTGGACGTCACGCCGATCTCGCCGTCCATCGCCTCCGTGAGCCGCTTCGCGAGGGCCAGGCCGAGGCCCGTGCCGCCTTGCGCCGGGCTCGTGCCGCGGTCGACCTGCGAGTAGGCGCGAAACAGGCGCTCGATGCCCGCGACGCTGATCCCGACGCCGGTGTCCTCGACCTCGAACCGCACCACCACGGCGTCGTCCCCCTCGGACGCGAGCGCCGCGCGCAGGACGACCTCGCCGCGATCGGTGAACTTGATCGCGTTCGACACCAGGTTGATGAGGATCTGACGCAGGCGCATCGGGTCGCCGCGCACGCCGCTCGGGATGGAGGGCGCGATCGCCACGACGAGCTCGATCCCCTTCGCGTGCGCGCGTTCGGCGAGCAGCTCGCCGACCTCCTCGACCGTCCGGCGCAGGTCGAAGTCGAGGCGATCGATCTCGAGCTTGCCGGACTGCGCCTTGGCGAAGTCGAGGACGTTGTTGATGATGTGCAGCAGCGCGTCGCCCGACGACCGGATCCGCTTGGCGCAGTCGCGCTGGTCGTAGCTGAGCTCGGTGTCGAGCAAGAGGCCCGTGATGCCGACGACCCCGTTGAGGAGCGTGCGCATCTCGTGGCTCATGTTGGCGAACGCCTCGGACTGAAGGCGCTCGAGCCGGAGGGCCTCGCGCGCCTCGTCCAGCTCGGCCATCAGGGCCGCGAGCCTCGTGTCGTCGCCCATCTGCTCCGCGCAGCCTATGCGCTGCGCGGCAGGTGGAGCAAGGTGGGACGACGCCTCCGGAGCGATTCGAGCGCGGTCCCCCGAGGACGCCTCCCGCCGACGACGACGCCGGCTCGACCTGCGCCGCGCGCCAGGCCCGGCCGAACGCGCGGATCGCAGAGGCGCAGGCCGCGGGGCCGACGCCGGCGAGCCAGATCCACGCCGGAAACGCGAAGAATGCGGCGGGCTCGCGGGCGTGGCCACCGGGTGGCCCCAGCGCGAGCCTCGGGCTTCGGTGCGTCGCGCTTGGCCGGACGCGCCGAAGCTCGAATCACAGCGCGGTGACGGTGACCCGCGTGCGGTCGACGGCCTCCTCGGCCGCGCGCACGCTCGTGAACGACGGGCCCTCGGAGGCGCGCAGCTCGGCCGGATCGAGCCCGAAGAGGCGCAGCAGCAGCGTCGACGGCGTGAGGTCGAAGTCGGCCTCCTGCAGGAAGAGCCGCCCGAGGTGCTCGGCGTACGCGGTCGAGAGCTCCTTGAACGTCACCTTGTCGAAGAGGGCGGCGCGCTCGCGGCTGGCCGCGGCGGAGCCGAGCAGGGCCAGGAACAGCAGGTGGTAGATCGCCTTCATGCGCAGCCGCGTCGGCAGGCCGGGCCGGCGCTTCATCGTCTCGCGCAGGAAGTGGACGTTCAGCGGGACGTGGAACGACTCGTCGCGCGTCAGGATCGTCAGCATGTGCCGCACGGCCGGGTGCGTCGCGCGGCGGAGCGCCAGGCGGTAGGTCGTCGAGCCGATCGTCTCGAACATGAGGTTCGTGAGCACGATCGTCTCCATGCGCTTCGCCCGGGCGTAGAGCTTGTAGAACGTGCCCGTGACGCGGCCCATCGGCCGGACGTCGCCGCCGAGGTACGCGAGGAACTCGGTCAAGAGCGCGCGGTGCCAGCCTTCCTCGTCGCCGTAGAGGCGCAGCACCTCGGCGAGCTCCGGGTCCCACTCGGCGACCTCGGCGGCGAGCTCGTGGGCCTGCGAGAGGCCCGACTCCTCGGCGCGGTACGCGGCGTTGAAGAACGCGATCGCCGCCTGCCGCTCGGCCTCCGAGGCCCACGCGATCGGCTCGTCGAGCGGCAGCTTCTCGTCGTACATCCGCTCGGCCCGACGCCGCAGCATCCCGAGCCACCACGACGTCGACCGGTCCGGTCCGCCCCCCTGCGCGCGCCGGGCGTCGGCGTTCGCGGCGCCCCCCTCGACGGCGCGCAGCTCGGGTCGGTCGTGGGTCGAAGCGGCAGGCTCGTTCGTCGACATATCCCCTCGAGGCGTCGTGGTCGGGCCGCGGCGACGCCGCGGGAGATCGCCGGACCATACCGTAAGCCCCACTGCTTTCCGAGGACTTCGATCGCGGACCTCGGGCTGCCTGCACGTGGCCCGCGATCGCTGGCGTCGGCCCTTCGACGGCGGGTCCCCGGTGCGATAGGGTTTGTGTCATCGCCGCGGGGCCGGCTGGCCTGGCCCCGAGGCGGATGGCTGGCGCGGTCGGCCGCGATCGCCCTCCCCCGAGCCGAGCCAAGTGACCTCCGAGCAACTCCCTCTCCCGCTGTCCGGCGTCTTCCCGCAGACCGAGCCCACCCGCATCCCGAGGGCCCGCCGCGTCTTCGTCAACCGCAACCTGAAGATGGCCGGCATCGACTGGGTGGGGTTCGACATGGACTACACCCTGGCCATCTACAACCAGGTCGAGATGGACCGGCTCAGCATCCGGGCCACGACCGAGAAGCTCGCCGCGCGCGACTACCCGGCCGACGTGCTCGCGGCCATCGACTACCCGATCGATTTTCCGATCCGCGGCCTGCTCATCGACAAGCGCTTCGGGCACATCCTGAAGATGGACCGCTACAAGGTCGTCCAGAAGGGCTTCCACGGGATGCGGGAGCTGAGCCGAGACGAGCTCCGGTCGCTCTACCACCACAAGAAGCTCAAGCCGACGACGGCGCGCTACCACTGGATCGACACGCTCTACGCGCTCAGCGAGGCCACGATCTACGCCTCGATCGTCGAGGGCCTCGAGGAGCGCGGCGTCAGCGTCGACTACGGGCGCCTGTTCACCGACATCCGCGAGTGCATCGACGAGGCGCACCGCGACGGGACGATCCTGAACGAGGTCGAGCAGCACCTCGATCGCTACGTGGAGCGCGACCCGACGCTCGCGCAGACGCTCCACAAGCTGCGTTCGGCGGGCAAGCGCCTCTTCCTGCTGACCAACTCGCGGTGGTCGTACACCGAGAAGATGATGACGTACCTGCTCGGCGGGGCGATGCCCGAGTACCCGAGCTTCCGTCACTACTTCGACGTGCTCATCGTCGCGTCGCAGAAGCCCACGTTCTTTCAGGAGCGGCGGCCGCTGCTCGTGCGCACCGGGAGCGAGGTCAAGCCCGCGACGCTGCCCCTCGAGCGCGGCGTGGTCTACGAGGGCGGCAACCTGCACGACCTCGAGAAGGCGCTCGGCGTCACGGGCGACCGCGTGCTCTACGTCGGCGACCACATCTACGGCGACATCCTGCGATCCAAGAAGGAGAGCGCGTGGCGCACCGCGATGATCATCCAGGAGATGGAGGCCGAGGTGATCGCGCACGAGGCCTGCCGCGACGAGCTCGAGACGAGCGCGCGGCTCGAGGGGCGACGCGAGGAGCTCGAGGACCAGCTGCGCTACTACCAGCAGCGCTGGAAGGACCTCGGCAAGAAGATCGAGGAGGGCGCGGCCGCGAGCGCGGTCACCACCGCCATCGAGGGCGACCGGCTGCGCGTCAAGCGCGCGGTCGAGCGCGTGCGCGGGCAGCTGCGCACGGTGGACGCCGAGGCGGCGAAGGTCGAGCGCGAGATCGCGCGGCGCTTCCACCCGTACTGGGGGTCGCTGCTCAAGGAGGCGAACGAGCAGTCGAGCTTCGGCGACCAGGTCGAGGAGTACGCGTGCCTCTACACCTCGCGCGTGTCGAACCTGCTCGCGTACTCGCCGCTCCAGTACTTCCGCAGCCCCCGCGACCTCATGCCCCACGAGCTGTGAGGTCCTGATCCCTTGCTGACGCCGTTCGCCGAGGGGATCTGGACCGACACGCGGCGCGCCACGTTCTTCGGCGTCGAGTGCGGGTCGCGCATGACGGTCGTCAGGCTCGCGAGCGGGGGGACCTTCGTGCACTCGCCCGTCGGCATCGACGACGAGACGCGCCGGGCGGTCGACGCGATCGGCGAGGTGCGCGCGATCGTGGCGCCGTCGATCTTCCACCACCTGCACGTCGGCGGCTGGATGGCGGCGTACCCGAAGGCGCACGTCGCGTGCTGCCCCGGGCTCGAGTGGAAGCGGACGGACCTCGCGTGGTCGAGCGTGATGGGCGACCAGCCGCACCCGATCTGGGCGGGCGAGCTCGATCAGGTGTACCTCTCGGCCCGCCGCGAGAACGAGGTCGACTTCTTTCACGCTCCGACGAAGACGCTCCTCGTGGCCGACGCGCTGCTGAACCTCGCCGACCACGACCTCGCGTCGACGCGCCTGGCCGCGCGCCTCATGGGCAACACGGGCCCCGGCCTCGGCTGGCTCGAGCCGAGGATGATCCGCGACCGCAAGCTCGCGCGGCGGCAGGCCGACCGCATCCTCGCGTGGGGCTTCGAGCGCGCGGTCCTCTCGCACGGCGCGCTGCTGCCGACCGGCGCCCACGAGGCGTTCGACCGCGCGTACGCCTGGCTCTAGCGCCGCAAAGCGCCCCCAAAAAGGCGCAGCACCAAGCTCCCCCCGATCGCCGCCCCGATCGGCGGCAACCAGGCTGCGCCCCCCCGGCCCCCCTCTCCCCCCACCCCATCCCCCCTCTCCCTCGGCGCCCTCGGCGCCCTCGGCGCCCTTCGCGTCCTCGGCGCCCTCCGGACCCAGGCGGATTGCGGCTCGCCCTCTCGAGCGCCGCAACGCGCTCTCGGGGTCGCCCGCCCCCCTCTCGGGCGCCCGCAACGCGCTCGCGGGATCGCCCGCCCCCCTCTCGGGCGCCCGCAACGCGCTCTCGGGATCGCTCGACGCGCCGCCGAGACGGGAAAGCCTGTCGTCCGAGCGCGCCCGCGCGCCGTCCGAACGCGCCCGCGCGCCGTCCGATCAGCGCGGAGCCCCGTCCGGCGCGCCCGCCGCCCCGTCCGCCTACCGCCGGCCGCGCTTCTTCGCCGCCGGCTTGCGCCGCGCGGCCGCCCTCGAGCCGATCAGCGCCGGCGCCGCCCCGCCCCCCGCCGCGGGCGGGGTCGCCCCATCGACGCGCAGCGGCCCCGCGCCCGGCGACGCCGGCTTGCCGCGACCGACCAGCACGCGCCGCGTGGCCGGGCCGGGCACGAGCCGCGGGATGCGCTCGTCGATCTCGGCGGCGCCCTCGAACGCGGAGAGCGCGACGCGCATCTCCTCGACGACCCGCCCCTCGATGCGGTTGATCGCCGGCGTGTCGCGCTCGGTGCCGGCGGGGCCGCCGAGGGCCGAGGCGGCGGCCGCGGCGGCGAGCTTCTTCGCGGCCGCGCGCGCGGCGTCCACCTGAGCCGCGGTGAGCTTGGCGCTCGCCGCCAGGCGCTTCGACACCCCGTCCCTCTTCGCGAGCCACGCCCCCGCGTGGTCCGCGATCGCGCCGAGCGAAGCCACCGCGGCGTCGTCGTCGGCCGTCGTGCCGCGGACCGCATCGAGGGCCTCGCCATCGACCTCGTTGCCGCCGGCGACCCGCGCGAGCGCGTCGAGCAGCGCCTTGCGCGCGGACGCGGCCTCGCCGCGGGCGATCTCGAGCGCGACCGCCGAGACCGTCACGTCCCCGCGGCGCTTGCGCTCCACCTGCCGCGCCGCATGGAGCGCCAGCACGCAGCCGAAGAAGAAGGCCAGTCGAGCGTCGTCGTAGGCGAGCGCGTCCGATCCGAGGGCGACGCCCTTGGCCAGGAGCGGCGCCCAGCGGACGGCGTCGCCGAGCACGCCACTCGACCGCGTCTCGGTGCCGGTGCGGAGGCACCGTGCGTCCGAGAAGCGGCTGCGAAAGGCCTCGTCGTCCTCGGCAGTCAGCGGCGGCAGCTTGGCGAGCAGACTCTGGGTCACGAGCACGGCCTTCGCGAGGTCCCCCTCGGAAGTGCCGTCCCCCGGAGCCGCGCGCCGCTTGGTAGAAGCGGATTTACGGGTTGCCATGGAGACCATCGATACCGCTCGTGGAAGAATGGGTGCAAGAGATTTCGGCGGGCAGCCCTCCCCCAGCCCCCCGGGCCCTCCGCCGGCGAGGCGCCCAATGCACCCCTCCGTGCCTCCGTGGTGAGCCTCCGCCCCGAGTGGCCCACGAGCCCCGCGCGAGGTCGCCGCAAGTCCCCTTCGGCGAGGGTCCTCGCCTGACCCGCGCCGGCGGGAGGCCGGTCGGCGCGCCGCCCTGGCCTCGATCGGGCCGGCCCGCGTCGTGCGCGCCCCGCCCTTCGGCGACCCGTTGCGCAAAACGGAGCCCTCGGTAGAGTGCGCGCCCATGACTCACCCCGCCTCGGTCGAGCTCGCCGCCCTGCGCGACGAGGCCCTCAGGCTCGCGACGAACGCCGCGGACGACGCGGCCCTCGACGCCGTCGTCCAGGCGTTCCTCGGCAAGAGCGGCCGCCTCAAGGGGCACCTGAAGCGCCTCGGCAGCGTGCCCGCCGCCGAGCGCCCCGCCCTCGGCAAGGCCGTCAACGACACGGTCACCGAGGTCGAGGCCGCCATCGCCACGCGCCGCAAGGCCCTCGGCGACGCGCGCCTCGAGGCCGCCCTGTCGGACCCGGGCTTCGACCCGACGCTGCCCGGCGCGCCGGTCGCGCGCGGGACGCTGCACCCGCTGACGCTCGTCGATCAGCGCCTCGACGAGATCTTCCGGTCGATGGGCTTCTACGTCCTCGACTACCCCGAGGTCGACAGCGAGCACTACAACTTCGAGGCGCTGAACATCCCGGCCGACCACCCTGCGCGCGACATGCAGGACACGTTCTGGCTGAACGACGGCAACCTGCTGCGCACGCACACGAGCGCCGGCCAGGTGCGCACGATGAAGGCCTTCGCGCCGCCCTTCCGCGCGATCTTCCCCGGGCGCGTGTTCCGCTACGAGGCCACCGACGCCTCGCACGAGCACACGTTCCACCAGGTCGAGGGCCTCTGCATCGACCGGCACGTCTCGGTGCCGCACCTCCAGGCGTCGATGAAGACCTTGCTCTCGGGCGTCTTCGGCCGCGAGGTGAAGGTGCGCCTGCGGCCGGGCTACTTCCCCTTCGTCGAGCCGGGCTTCGAGCTCGACATCGGCTGCCTCGTCTGCGACGGCGCGGGCTGCCCCGTGTGCAAGCGCAGCGGCTGGGTCGAGCTGCTCCCGTGCGGGCTCGTCCACCCGAACGTGCTGCGCGCCGGCGGGCTCGACCCCGACGAATGGCAGGGCTGGGCCTTCGGGCTCGGGCTCAGCCGCCTCGTGATGATGCGGTACAAGATCGACGACATCCGCCACCTGCTCGCCGGCGACGTCCGCTTCCTGTCGCAGTTCTCCGGTACGGGCCTGGAGTGAAGAAGGGTTAGACATGAAGTACTCGCTCCACTGGATCGGGAAGTACGTCGACCTCGAGGGCCTCTCGGTCGACACCATCGCGGCGCACCTCATCCGCTCGGTCTGCGAGCTGGAGAGCGTCGTTCACCTCGGCGCGGGGCTCTCGCGCGTGTGCGTCGCGCGCGTCCTCACGGCCGAGGCGATCGCCGGCAAGAAGCACCTGCAGCTCTGCTCGGTCGACGTCGGCGCGGGCGCGCCGGTGTCGGTCGTCTGCGGCGCGCCGAACGCGCGCGCGGGCCTCGTGACGGCGTTCGCGCCGCCGGGCACGGTGGTCGGCGGGCGCGAGATCAAGGTCGCCTCGGTCGGCGGCGTCGAGAGCGCGGGCATGCTGTGCTCGGCCGCCGAGCTCGGCCTCACCGAGGACCACGGCGGCATCCTCGAGCTCGACGCGGCGATCGCGCCAGGCACCCTCGTCTCCACGTTCCTGCCGATCGTCGACACGGTGATCGAGGTCGACAACAAGTCGATCACCCACCGGCCCGACCTCTGGGGTCACCTCGGCCTCGCGCGCGAGATCGCGGCGATCTTCGAGCGGCCGCTGCGCCTGCCGGACACCGACGTGCCGGACGGCCCGGGCCACCCCCCCGCGGTGTCGGTCGATCGGCCGGACCTCTGCCCGCGCTACGTCGCGATCGCGATCGCGGGCCTCACGGTCGCGCCCTCGCCGATCGCGATCCAGGCGCTGCTCCACCGCTGCGGCGTACGCCCGATCTCGAACGTGGTCGACGCGACGAACTACGTCCTGCTCGAGCTCGGCCAGCCCGTCCACGCCTTCGACGCGCGCGAGCTGCACGGCGGCCGCATCGTCGTGCGCGCCGCGACCGAGGGCGAGCGCGTGACCACGCTCGACGCCCAACCGCGCACGCTCGGGGCGGGCGATCTGCTGATCTGCGACGCCGGCCGACCGATCGCGCTCGCGGGCGTGATGGGCCTGCTGAACAGCGAGGTGCGGCCCGACACCACGGAGGTCGTGCTCGAGGCGGCGACGTTCCGGCCCGACTGCGTGCGCCGCGCGGCCGTGCGGCTCGGCCTGCGCACCGAGGCGAGCGCGCGCTTCGAGAAGTCGCTCGATCCGCTGACGCCGCCGATCGCCGCGCGGCGCTTCGCGCGCCTCGTGATGGACCTGATCCCGGAGGCGCGCGTCTCCTCGCGCCTGGCCGACGTGTGGGCGAAGGCCCCGCCGCCGGCGCCGATCCGCACGACGGCGGCCTACGTGAACCAGCGCCTCGGCACCGCGCTCGCGCCGGCCGAGATCGCGCGCCTGCTCGAGCGCCTCGAGTTCGGCGTGGTCGCCACGGGCGACGCGATCGAGGTCACGGTGCCGAGCTTCCGCGCGACCAAGGACGTCGCGATCCCCGAGGACCTCGTCGAGGAGGTCGGGCGCCTCTACGGCTACGACCGCATCCCCGCCGACCAGCCGCGCGCGCCCATCCCCGTCCCCTATCGCCACCCGGACCGCACCTTTCACCGGGCGATCCGCACGGTGCTCTCGTTCGGCGCGGCCGCGACCGAGATCCAGAGCTACTCCTTCGACAGCGAGCCCTTCCTCGACCGCATCGGTCGGGCCTCGCTCCCGCGCCTCGGCGTGAGAAACCCGATCAGCTCGGAGCAGACCCACCTCCGCCCCGCGCTGCTGCCCAGCGTGCTCGCGTCGCTCGAGCGCAGCGCGCCGCACGCGCCGCGCCTCCGGCTCTACGAGATCGGGCGCGTCTTCACGCCCGCCACGACCGCGGGCGAGCTGCCCGACCAGCCCTATCGCCTCGCCCTCGCGGTGCGCGTGCCCGCGGAGGCCGACTCCGCCGCCTCGCAGCGCGCCGCGTACTTCGACCTCAAGGGCGTCCTCGACTTCCTCTTCGACCGCCTCGGCCTCGGGATCCTCGTGGCGCGCGCCGGCGAGGGCACGCCGCCCTGGCTGAACCCGGCGCGCTCCGCGGAGCTGCGCACCGCCGACGGGCGCGTCGCGGGGCACGCCGGCGCCCTGCACCCCGCCGTCGCCGAGGCGATCGGGGTCGGCCTGGAGTGCGCCGCGGCCGAGCTCGACCTCGAGCTCCTGCGCGACCTGCCCCGCCCCGAGGCGCGCTACGTGGCGACGCCGCGCTTCCCGGCCGTGCCGTTCGACCTCTCGGTCATCGTGCCCGATCGCGTGACGCACGCCGAGATCGAGCTCCGCATCCGGGCGGCGCACGCGACGTGGGTGAAGGACGTCGCGCTGACCGGCGTCTACCGCGGCGCGCCGATCCCCGACGGGCAGAAGAGCGCGACCTACCGCATCCTCTTCCAGTCGGCCGATCGCACGCTCGCGATGGAAGAGGTCAACGACGTCGTGAAGGTCCTCGTCGAGGCGATGAGCCACGACCTCGGCGCGTGGCTGCGGGTCTAGTCGCGACGGGGCGGCGAGGGGCCCCGCCGAACCCCGGTCCGCTGTCCGCGCCGAGCGGCCGGCCCGACCGTGCGCCGGGGCGTGGTCGAGCGGCAGCGGGGCGTGGACCGATCAGCCCCCGACCCGGCTTCGCAGCCGCGCGAGGTTGTGCGCCGCCGACGGGTGGTGCGGGTTCGCCTCGACGCACTGCTCGTAGAGCGCGATCGCCGCGGGGTAGTCGCGGTGCAGGTAGGCCTCCGTCGCGCGCTTGAACAGCTCCGCGCCGGCGTCCTCGTCGGGGGCCGCCCACATGCGCCCGAGGGGCGCGGCCTTCTTCGGCGCCTCGGGCGACGGCGAGGCCGACGGCGGCGCCGGCGGGTAGGAGGTGCGCCGGCGCGCCTCGCGCACGGGGCCGACGAAGGCCTTCCGCACGAACAGCGCGAGCACGCGGCGCGCCTCGTAGGCGCCGAGCTCCGTGCGCACGAGCACCTCGCGGAGCGACGTCGTCCCGTCGACGAGGTCGATCAGCCGGCGGTGATCGGGCGCGAGCCCGCGCAGCACGGCGGGCGAAGCCTGCACGCAGACGACCCGGTCGAGGTCCCCGAGCTCCCGCTCGTGCCGCGCGGCCAGGTGAGCCTCGAGCACCCCCACGCTGCGCCCGATCTCCCCGTCCCCGGGGCGCTTGCCGAGCTCGGTCCGCAGCCAGCTCAGCGCCTCCTCGTAGCGCCGCGCGCGCAGCAGCTCGATTATCACCTCGCGGTTGACCGCCGTCGACGCGACCTGCTCGACGGGGCGAAGCTCCGACGGCTGGAGGGACGGCGGGAGCCTCGACGAGAGCGGCGGCTCGACGCCGGCACAGCCGAGGTAGTCGAGGGCGCGCGGCTCGTCGGGCGCGAGCACGAGGACCTCGCGCCACCGGCGCACGGCGTCGGCGACCTCGTTGCGCCCGTACAGCTCGAGCCCCTCGGCGATCAGCCCCTCCACCGCCGTGATGTTCCGCTCGCGCATGATCCCGACCCCCCTCGCTCCCGACTCCCGACCGCGACCTCGACCCGGCCCCCGATCAGTCCACCGTGATCGACTTGCTGACGTTCTTCGGCACGTCCGGGTGCACGCCGTGGTCGGCCACGCCGAGGTGGTCGAGGTAGTGCATCTTGAGGAGGCTCATGCGCAAGGCGAGCCGCTGCAGCACCACGGTGGCCGAGAACATGGCCATCAGCGTGTCGTTGGTGCGCGGCAGCGTGACGATGACCCAGCGGTAGTCCGCGTTGTCGGCGGGCGCCTTGGACGCCGCGCCCGTGAGCGCGGGGTGCTCCTCGGCGATGACCACCGTGCACGCGCCGCGGATCTTGTGCGTGTTGATCTGCGAGACCGTGAGGGCCACGTCGCGGTCGTCGGGCCCGGTGATGTAGACGAGCGGATAGTCCGTCTCGAGCTCGCCGAGGAGCGCGGCGCGGTCGACGTGCCGGTCGAAGATCGCGCGCTCGGCGCCGGTGAGCGAGAACGGCGCCGCCGGCGTGAGCACGGAGTCGGCGGCGGCCTGCGCGAGCCGCCCGACCGCGTCGCCACCGAGCCCCGCCTCCCCCGCGGCGGCAGCGAGCGCCCCGAGGACGTGGCCGAGGCGCTTGAGCATCGCGTCGACCTCGAGCGGCCCGTACACCGTGTTCAGCCCGAGGATCGTGTTCGGGCCGTGCTTGAACTCCGATCCCTCGAAGCCCTCGGTGTGGTTCAGCACGACCTCGCGGATCTTGAGCGCGCCCTCCTTGGCGATGGCGCTGATGCGCGTCGCGAGCAGGTGGATGCTCGGGCGGAGGTAGAGCAGCTCCGCCGCGCGCTCGACCGCGGGGCCGGTGCTCTCGAAGGTCGCGCGCAGCAGCGCGGGCAGGCTGCGCAGTCGGTCGTGGCGCACCTCCAGCTCACGCGCGAGCGCGCCGCCGCCGGCCTCGCCGAGATCGCCGAGGCGCTCCTTGGCGAGCTTCAGCGCGAGCGCGTAGAGCACGACCATCTGGTTCATGAAGCTCTTGGTCGCGGGGACGGCGATCTCGGGCCCGCAGCGCAGCGGGATGACGAGGTCGCTCTTCTCCTGCGCGAGCGTGGAGCTCACGTTGTTCACCAGCGCGACGCGGCCGATGCGCTTGCCCGACGCGATGACGTCGTTCATCACGTCGATGAGGTCCTTCGTCTCGCCGCTCTGGCTTATCGCGACGAAGAGGTCGCCGTCGCGGAGCGACCGCGCGTACTGGCCGCGAAACTCGCCGGGCAGGATCGGGATCACCTCGACGCGCGCGAGCTCGTTGAAGAACAGCGACGCGGCGCGCGCGGCGTGCTGCGAGCTGCCGCAGCAGACGACGTAGATGCGGCCCCCCTCGGCGAGCGCGCTGCGGCACATGCGCGCGAAGCCGTCGACGGCGACGCCGAAGTCCGAGACGTCCTCGGCCTCGAGGAGCGCGTCGAGGAGCAGCACCGCGCAGAGGTCGGCCGGCCCGCGCGCCATCGCGGCGAGGTCGGCGAAGAGGCCCGCCTCCGACGACACGAGCCGCGAGGTGACCTCGGTCGCGCCGCCGGCGGGGGCGAGCCCCGAGGGCAGATCGCGCAGGATGCCCTGTAGCGGCGCCGCGTCGACGAGGCCGTGGAAGCGCGCGCGGAGGTCCTCGTCGGCGTACTGGTCGCGCAGGAGGTCGAGATCGGCCCGGACGAGATCGAGCTCGGCCGCGGGCCGGCAGGCCAGGTGAGCGCGCAGCGGGCGCGACGCATCGGCGCCGCCGAAGAAGAGGCGGACCACGTCGCGGCAGGTCTCCTCCTGCGCGGCGATCTCCTGGTCCATGAACGTCTCGAAGGGCGGCACGAGCACCGTGTCCTTCGCGCGCAGGCGGCTGCGCACCGGCTCGCGCGCGAGGGTCGATCCGGCCGGGCGGCCGGGCTTGTCCGTGATCGCGAAGAGCTGGTGGCCGACGGCGTCGTACTCGACGAGCTCGCCCTCGGAGATGGGGATGACGACGCGCGTGAGCTTGAGGACCGACGACAGGTCGGACGAGGCGATCGCGAAGCGGCCCCCGACGGCGTCGCTGCCGAAGCCGAAGTAGAAGCTCGATCCCTGCTTGATGCCCCACGCGGTGCGCGTGACGGGATCGACGATGACCGCCGCGTACGACCCCTCGAGCTTGACCGCCGCCTTCAGGATGGCAGCGCGCATCGCGCCCCGGCGCACCGCCGGCGTGGCGTCGGGCAGGGCCGCGATCTCGCGCGCGAAGAAGTGCTCGACGGTGTGCACGACCATCTCGCCGTCGTTGTCCGACAGCACGGCGTGCCCCTCGGCCGTGAGCCACGCCTTGAGCGCGTCGCAGTTCGTGACGTTGCCGTTGTGCGCGCCGTAGAGGAACGTCTTGCACCGCACGACGTGGGGCTGCGAGTTCGCGTCGTCGACCGCGCCGAACGTCGCCCAGCGGACCTGCCCGCAGAAGATCCGCCCCGACATGCCGACGATGCCGAGCTCGCGCACCATCACGCTCGGAGCGCCGACGCCCTTCGCGAGGCGCACGTCGACGGCGTCCCCCTGGATGGCGGCGCCCGTCGAGTCGTACCCGCGGTACTCGAGAGTCTTCAGCAGGTCGGCCGCGATGAGGCCCAGGTCGTCGCGTGACCGTTCGTAGACGAGGCCGATGACTCCGCACATGGTGGCCGCGCCATAGCACGGACCGAGTCGCGGATGAGCCCGTCCGGCGCGGACGGGCTGCGGCATTCCGGCGTCTACTTCGCGACCAGCTTCGCCCAGGTGTCCTTGAGGGACACGATGCGATTGAACACGAGCGCCCCGGGCTTCGAGTCGACCGAGTCGACGACGTAGTAGCCCTTGCGCTCGAACTGCACGCGGTCGCCCGGCTTCGCGTCCGCGAGGTACGGCTCGACGAGCGCGCCCTTCAGCACCACCAGCGACTCCGCGTTCAGGAACGACTTGAAGTCGGCGTCCTTGTGCCCGGCCGGATCCGGGTCCGAAAACAGGCGGTCGTAGAGGCGGATCTCGGCGGGCACCGCGTGCGATCCGCTGACCCAGTGGATCGCGTTGCCGATCTTGCGCTTGTCGACCGGCTTGCCGCCGAGCGCGTCGAGGTCGACCGTGCAGACGAGCCCGATCACGCGGCCGGCCGCGTCCTTCACGACCTCGTTGCACTTGAGGATGTACGCCTGACGGAGGCGCACCTCGCGACCGGGCGCGAGGCGCTTCCAGTCCTTCGGCGGGTCCTCGGTGAAGTCCTCGCGCTCGACGTAGATCGTGCGCGACAGCGAGACGGTGCGGGTGCCCCTCGCCGCGTCCTCGTAGAGCGGCACGTCGAACGTGCGGACGTCGCCCTCGGCGAGGTTCGTCAGCGTGACCTCGAGCGGGTCGTGCACGGCCACGACGCGCGGCGCCTTCGGCCCGAGGTCGTCGCGGAGGCAGGACTCGAGCATGCCGAGCTCGACGATCGAGTCGGCGCGCGCGACGCCGATGCGGTCGGCGAACTCGCGGATCGACTCGGGCGTGAAGCCGCGGCGGCGGAGGCCCGCGACCGTCGGCATGCGCGGGTCGTCCCAGCCGAGGACGTGCTTGTCGCGCACGAGCTCGATGAGCAGGCGCTTCGACAGCACCGTGTAGTCGAGGTTCAGGCGCGCGAACTCGATCTGCTGCGGCCGGTGGTCGAGGCCGCACGCGCCGAGCAGCCAGTCGTAGAGCGGGCGGTGGTCCTCGAACTCGAGCGTGCAGATCGAGTGCGTGATGCCCTCGATCGCGTCCGACTGCCCGTGGGCGAAGTCGTAGTTCGGGTAGATGCACCAGGCGTCGCCCGTGCGGTGGTGGTGCGTGTGGCGGATGCGGTAGAGGATGGGGTCGCGCAGGTTGAGGTTCGGCGCGGCCATGTCGATCTTGGCGCGCAGGACGCGCGATCCGTCCGGGAACTCGCCCGCGCGCATGCGCGTGAACAGGTCGAGGTTCTCCGCCGGGGTGCGGTCGCGCGACGGGTCGTGCGTGCCCGGATCGGTGAGCGTGCCGCGGCCGGCGCGGATCTGCTCGGGCGTCGCGTCGCTGACGTAGGCGTGGCCGTCCGCGATCATCTTCACGGCGAAGCCGTACAGGCGATCGAAGTAGTCGGAGGCGTAGTGGAGGTGCGTGCCCCAGTCGAAGCCGAGCCAGCGGACGTCGGCCTCGATGGCGTCGACGTACTCGGTGTCCTCGGCGAGCGGGTTCGTGTCGTCGAAGCGCAGGTGGCAGCGGCCGCCGTAGTCGCGGGCGAGCCCGAAATTGAGGCAGATCGACTTGGCGTGCCCGAGGTGGAGGTAGCCGTTGGGCTCCGGCGGGAAGCGCGTGACGACCTGACCGCCGTGCTTGCCCGCCGCGCGATCGGCGTCGATGAGGGTGCGGATGAAGTTGTTGGGGCGCGCGGGCGCCGGCGTGGGGTCGGTCATGGTCGCTTCCGCTTCTCCGCGGGGCTCGCGGGAGCGGCGGATCTAGCACGGAACGGCGCTTTATTGCAGCGCGGCACGGGCGCGCGGCGGTCGCAGGCGACCTCGCGAAGGGCGGGAGCGAGGGAAGCGACGGACGCACGCACGTCGGTCGACACGAGGTCCACCCTCGCCACCGCCGAGCGTCACACGGCGCGAAGCCGGCCGACGTCAGGCGGAACGAGAGGACTGGTTGGGGCGGAAGGGATCGAACCTTCGGATGGTGGAGTCAGAGTCCACTGCCTTACCGCTTGGCTACGCCCCAGTGACGGCACACCGGCCCAGGTCGGCCAGAGGGCGGTGAAGCTATTCGCCACCGCACGGAAGGTCAAGGACGACGTGAGGACCGGCGTGCGAAAGGCGTCGAGGCGGCGCGCGACACGTCGGCGCGCACGCCCCCCCGGGCGCGTCATCAGAAGAAGTCCTGCACCATCCACACGCGGCCGTCGGGCATCACCGCGAACCCGCACGCGACCCCGGTGTACTTCGCGGTCGTCATGTTGAGGTAGTGGCCGTGGTCCTGGTACGGCTCGCCGGGCCCCTCGGCGAACATGCTCTGCAGGCACGCCGAGACGACCGAGTCCGGCGTGCCGTTCCAGCCGGGGCACTCGTTCTGCGAGGACTCGCCGCACCGCCCGAACGCGCCGTGCGGCTGCGACGCGGCGCCGTCGCTGGCGGCCTCCGAGTCGCCGCACCCCTCGGCGTCCGCCCGTCGCGCGACGGAACCGACGCCGGCGCGCGCGCGCAGCTCGTTCGTCTTCGCCACGCACGCCTGCCGCGCGGACTCGAACGGGCCCGCGCCCGCGGGCGGCGGGGGCGCGCCGCCGGCGAGCATGCCCGGCACGCACGCCATGCCGACGGGCGTCCACGCGCACGTCGCGCCGGCCTTGCAGTCCGCGGGCGACCAGCAGCCGCCGCAGCGCCCCGCCACGCAGCGCGAGAGGGCGCAGACGGGATCCTGATCGGCGCGGCACGTGAGGCCGACCGCGGGCCCGCCCGCCGGCCGGGGCGCGGGCCCGGGCTGCCCGTAGCCTGGGGTCCGCGTGGAGCCGCCGGGCCGAGGCGGGCCGGGGTAGTAGCCGGCGCCCGGCTGCGGCCGACCGATGGGCGGCGGTTGCTGCGTCACCGGCGTCGGGTCGGGGCCTCGCGGCAGCGGCCAGCCCGCGCCCTCCTGCGCGCACGCGCCGACGACCGCGACCGCCACGCACGCTCCGAGGAGCCGCGCGCGCGCCGCGCGATCGGGCGAGGCGACGTGGGTCGGCGACGTGGGGCGGCGCATGGGCGGATGGGAGCGCGGTTCGGGGCGCGGATCAAAGCGATTCGCGCGCCCACCCCGCGAACGTCACGGCACGATCACGACTTTACCGACCGCAGGGCGCGCGCTCCGCGCCGATCACCACCGATCCGCGCGCAGGCCGTCCGCTTCGCGACCGCGCAACGCGCGATCGCGGCTACTTGCAGCAGCGGAAGCCGGTCGAGTAGTCGTGGTACTTCGGCCCGTGCGCCATCGTGCGGTACTTGCAGCCCTCGCCGTTGATCTTCGTGTCGAGGTAGTATCCGCCTCGGAACGTGCCACTCCGGTCCGACGTCCACTCGTGCAGGTTGCCGACCATGTCGTAGACGTCGAAGCCGTTGCGACAGCGCTTGAAGCGGGCCACCGGCGCGAGCGTGCCGGGGAGCTGGTTGAGGCGCGGGTCGTTCATGTTCGCCCACGAGTACGCCTCCGACGCGGGCGGGCCGCCCTCGGTGCCGTAGTAGTGGTTGAACGACGACGTCGCCTCGTCGTTGCAATACCCCGACTTGTGATCGTCGCCGTACGGGTAGCGCGTCGGCTTCTTGCCCTCGCAGGCGCCGATCCACTCCTCGTCCGTGCAGAGGTGCTTGCCCGCGTTCTTGCAGGCGACCTCGGCCTCGTCGCGGCTGATGTACGCCTGCGGCAGCTGCGGGCGGCCCCTCGAGTCCGCGCGACGACTGACCGCCTTGACCTTCAAGCCCTCGACCGGATCGAAGGGCGAATGGTCGCGCACCTTGCCCCGGGCGACGATCTCGACCGTCGCGGCCTCGTACTTGTCGATGCAGTACGCGCCTCGGATCGACACCATGCCCTCGGGGCATTTGCCGCCGCCCGCCTCGGCCGCGTCCGGCAGCGTCGCCACGAGCAGCACGCCAAGGGCGGCCGCGACGATCGGCGGCGAGCCGACGAGAGACGCGAGCTTCATGAAGGCCTCCGTGAAGTGATCGGGCCCAAGAGGGGTACCGCGGGGCGGCCGGACGGGCAAATCGGCGGCGACGTGGTTACGGCTCGCCGTGCGCCTCGAATCGGGTAGAACGCGGCCCCCATGAGCGACGCGCTTCCCCTCCCCCGCGCGACCTTCCGCAGCCGCCCCGAGGACTTCGTCGTCGACGAGCTGCCCGCGTATCGGCCGTGCGGGCAGGGCGAGCACCTCTACCTCACCTTCCGCAAGGTCGGCCTCACCACGCTGGACGCGATCGGCGCCCTCGCGCGCGCGCTCGGCGTCGACCCGCGCGGCACGGGCTTCGCCGGGATGAAGGACCGGCACGCCGTCACCACGCAGACGGCGTCGTTCCCCTTCCCGCTCGCGCGCGCGGTCGAGGCCGACGTCGCCGCGATCGCCGTGCCGGGCGTGACGATCCTCGAGGTCGCTCGCCACGGCAACAAGCTCAAGCCCGGCCACCTCGAGGGCAACCGCTTCACCATCGTGCTCCGCGACCTCGCGCCCGCCGACGTCGACGTCGCCCGCGCGGCGCTCGAGGCGGCCGGGCGGGCGGGCGTGCCGAACGAGTTCGGGCCCCAGCGCTTCGGCCGCGACGGCGACAACCCCGAGCGCGCGCTCGCGTGGCTCGCCGGCCGCGAGCGGGGGCCTCGCGACAAGCGGCAGCAGCGGCTGCTCTTCTCCGCGCTGCAGTCGCGGTGGTTCAACCAGGTGCTCGCGCGGCGCGAAGCGGAGGGCACGTGGGCCGAGATCCTGCCGGGCGATCTCGCCAAGAAGCACGATTCCGGCGGCCTGTTCCCCGTCCCGCTCGACGGCCCCGATCTCGACGACGCGCGGGCTCGCGGGGTCGCGGGCGCCATCTCGCCCACGGGCCCCATGTTCGGATCGAAAATGCGCTGGCCCGAGGGCGCTCCGCGCGCGATCGAGGACGCCGTGATGGCCGAGGGCTTCGGCGATCCCGCGAAGCTCGAGGCGTTCCGCCACCTCGGTGAGGGCACGCGTCGGTCCCTGCGCCTCGAGGTCTCGGGGCTCGCCGTGACGCCGCTCGTCGACGGAGGCGGGCTCACCGTTTCGTTTGTGCTACCGAAGGGGGGCTATGCCACGACGGTCCTCGGCCGAGCTTGCCGCCTCGACGACGCGTCGCGCGCCCCGCCCGCGGGGCAGAGCGCGTCGGCTCCGGGCGACGACCCCGCCGAAGCGACCGACGGGGATTCCCACGGCTCCGACGATGCTCCTTGACGCGCTCGCTCCGTGACGAGCGCCGCCCCCGACTCAACCGAACCGACCTTCGCCCCGGCCTTCGCGGCGGGGTGACACGATGAAACGAGGCCCCGCGCGGGCCGAGCGAGCGGCGGGCGACGACGCCGCGCCAGCGAAAGGCACGACAGCACGATGAACCTCGTCGAGTGGTTGCAGCGCATCATGGTCGGCTTCGGCGCGGCCTGGGTGATGTGGCTCATGTTGGGCCTCAGCGTCGTCTCCGTCGCCATCATCCTCGAGCGCGCCTGGTTCTTCTGGACGCTGCGGGACGACGTCCCGACGCTCGCGCACGACCTCCAGACCACGCTCGACGACTCGCTGTCCGCCGCGAAGAGGCGCATGGAAGCGTCGCCCTCGGCCGAGGCGGCCGTCGTGCTCGCGGGCCTGGCCGTCGCGCACAAGGGCGCCGACGCGGCCGAGGAAGCCATGGCCGGCGCGGCGGCGCTCCAGCGGATGAAGCTCGAGCGGCGCCTCGCCTACCTCGGCACGCTCGGCAACAACGCCCCGTTCATCGGCCTCTTCGGCACCGTCATCGGCGTCGTCGGCGCGTTCGACGCGCTCGGCAAGACGGCCAAGCAGCCGATGGCGCAGGCCGCCGCGCAAGCGATGGCGCCGCAGACGGTCATGTCGAGCATCGCCGAGGCGCTCGTCGCCACCGCCGTCGGGCTCGCGGTCGCCATCCCGGCGGTCGCGTTCAACAACTTCTTCCAGCGCCACATCAAGTGGACGCTGGCGAACACCGAGGCGCTCACCCGCGTGCTCCTCTCGTACCTGAAGGCCGCGCCGGGCACCGGCCCCTCCGCGACGTCGCACGAGGTCGCCGACGCGATCGCGCACGCCCAGGACCGCAAGCCCGGCCACGCGGACGCGCCGAAGGCGGCGGCGAAGGGCGCGAAGGCCAAGGCCGACGCCCCCGCGTCCAGGCGCAGCGAGAAGAAGGACGCCGAGGGGACGGACGAGGAGGCCAGCTGATGGCGATCAGCAGCGGAGGGGGCGACGACGACCTCATCAGCGGGATCAACGTCACCCCGCTCGTCGACATCACGCTCGTCCTGCTGATCATCTTCATGGTGACGGCGAAGATCATCGTCTCGCAGTCGCTGCCGCTCGACCTGCCCAAGGCCGCGAGCGGGCAGGACGTGCAGCTCGTGTTCGGCCTCGAGCTGCACTCGAACGGCGACACCGTGATCGACGGCAAGAAGGTGCCGAGCGACGACGCCATCCTCGCCGCGGCGCGCGAAGCGCAGGCAAAAACCGCCGATTTGCGCGCGGTGATCCGCGCGGACACCACGGTGCAGCACGGGCGCGTCATCCGAGCGCTCGACCTGCTCAAGCAGGCGGGCGTGTCGAAGATCGCGTTCGGCGTGACGCCGATCTCCGCCGAGGGCGCGGGCTCCGCTGCGCCGCAGGCCCCGCCGGCCCCCGCACCCGCCCCAGGCAAGTAGCCCCGTGACCGAGCTCGCCGACAGCGCCCGGGAGCGGCCGGAACCGAAACCCCGGCCCGTCCCCGGCCCCCGCAAGGCAGCGCAGGCGACGAGCGTGGCGCCCGATCGCGCCGCGCCGGTCCTGCCGCTCGCCGCCGTCATGTCGCTCGGCGAGCGCGCGACGCGGGTGGGCGCCGTGTTCGGCGTGGTCGTGGGCCTCGCCACGCACGGGGCCGCGTCGGTCCAGGCGCTGAGCTCGCTGCCCGAGATGAAGCGCGCGGTCGGCGAGGTGCGCGCGTCGCTGCACGAGTTCTTCTGGGCGAGCTACGAGGTCGAGGTCGAGAAGGCGGCCCCGAAGCCCGACGACCCGAAGCCGCCGGAGCCCGAGCCGGTGGCCGAGCCCGAGCCCGCGCCCAAGGCGCCCGAGCCCGCGGCCAAGGCCGACAAGGCCAAGGAAGACCCGTACGACCAGCCGCCACCGCCATCGCAGGCGGCCAAGGTGATCACGGCGCCGTCGAAGGGCGACGAGCCGGAGGACCTCACGAAGGAGGGCTTCGTGACGGGCGACGGGTCCGGGCCGGGCTACGGCCGCGTCTCGGCGGCCGGCACCGGCACGGCCGCGACGTGGAACCCGAGGGCGTCGAACACCGGCGTGCCTGGCGGGACGGGCACGGGCGGCCCAGCTCCGCCGCCCGCGCCGGTCGGGCCCGACCTGTCGAAGGCGCCCGGGCTCGTCGGGTCGACGTCGTGGAGCTGCGGCTTCCCGCCGGAGGCCGACGCCGACCAGGTCGACCAGGCCGTGGTCTCGATCCTGGTCACCGTGCGCCCCGACGGCTCGCCGAGCTCGGTGAAAGTGCTGAACGACCCGGGCCACGGCTTCGGTCGCGCCGCGCGCAGCTGCGCGCTCGGCCGCCGCTACACGCCCGGCGCCGATCGCAGCGGCACGCCGATCACCGCGACGACGCCGCCGATCACCGTGCGTTTCATGCGCTAGTTTGCCAGCTGACGATTCCTTAGCCGATCGACCGTCGTCCGCTATCCTTCGTAGGTGACGCTGGACCGCATGGGCCCAGCCATCGGGAGACGACGTGGACGCATCGGACCGCCTCGCGCAGCTCGGCAAGATCCCACTCTTCGCTGGCCTCACGCCCGCGGCCTTGGAGCTCATCTCTCGCGTCGCCACCGAGGAGACGCATGCTCTCGGCACGCGCCTCTTCCAGCACGGCGACCTCGGCGACAAGCTCTACGTGCTGCTCGAGGGCCGCATCCGCATCAGCCGCGACGTGCCCGGCATGGGCGAGGAGGCGCTCGCGGTGCTCGGCCCGGGCGCGGTCTTCGGCGAGATGGCGCTGCTCGACGACGCGCCGCGGTCGGCGGACGCCCGCGTCCACGAGCGCTGCCGCGTGCTGTCGATCCCCAAGGACGCCTTCGAGGACCTGCTCTTCCTGCACAAGGACCTCGCCTACGAGGTGCTCTGGAGCGTCGTGCGCATGCTCACGCAGCGCCTGCGCGAGACGAACGACAAGCTCACGTTCCTCTCGGTGACGGGCAAGTTCTGACGGCGCAGGGCGCGGTCCGCCGGAGAGGCGGGCGCCCCGCCGGCATCACGGACTGCGGAGCTTCTTCAGCGCGTCCTTCGGCAGGAGGCCGACGACCACGCCGGCGCGAACGACGTCCGGGTTCTTGCCCCAGGTCTTCAATAAGGGGTTCAGGATGGAGTCGACGCGCGGGCCGTCGGCGATCTCGGCGGCCGCGAGGGCGGCAATGGCGCGGACCGAGAGCGGCGCGCTGCCCGGCGGGTCCTTGAGCTTGGCGAGCAGCGCGCGCCCCTCGTCGGGGCCGGCGTGGCGGGCGCGCAGGTACACGTGCAGGAAGCGCCGCTCCGGCTCGTGCCGATCGTCGAGCGCGGCGAGCGCCCTGGCGCGGCCTTCCTTCGTGTCGGCGTCGTTCAGCGCCGCCTCGACCAGCGCGGAGTGGGTCGCGCCCGCGCCCTCGAGCAGCGCGCGCGCGTCGGCGGCGCGGCCCTCGTAGCGCGCGAGCCTCGCCGAGCGGACCGCTCGCGTCGGGTGCCCCTTCACGTCGCCCCAGACGCCGACGACCTGGCGCGCGAACGCGAGCTCGCCCGCGTCGAGAGCAGCGTCCACCGCGACGAGGTCGGACCACGAGGCGTCCGATCGCCGGAGCCCGTCGAGCTTGGTCCGGTCGTACGGCCGGCTCGCGCGGAGCCGGTCGCGCGCTTGCAGGAGCGACCGGGGCGCCCCCGGCGCGGCGTCGACCTCGGCCACGAGCGCGGCGAGATCGCACGCCTCGTAGGCGGCGAGCCCGCGGACCTCGCGCGCGATCGGGGGTGGGAGCGCCGCGAGGCTCTTCTGGGCGTCGTCGAGCCGACCGGAGTAGAGCGCGAGCCTCGCCACGAGCGACGTCGCCTCCGCGTAGTCCGGCGCGGTCGCGAGCGCGCGGTCCGCCGCCTTGCGAGCGAGCACCGCGTCGCCGGCTTCGAGCGCCGCCTCGCCGGCGAGCACCGCCGTCGCGGGCCCGTCCGCGGCCTCGACGGCTGCCGCGAGGCGCCACGCGTCCGCGGTCGGATCGACGGCCTTCGGGATCACGAAGAGCCAGGCGATCGACCGCAGCGACCGCGGCAGCTCGCCGACGCCGGCGCGGTCGAGCGGCGCCCGATCGGTGGGAGCCCCGCCGCCCGCACGCGCGCGCAGCAGCGCGGAGAGCACGCCGGTCTCGACGCGCTGCGGGAAGGCGGTCGCCAGCGCCGCCACGCGCCCCCGCGCCGCGCCGAGGTCGCCCGCGAGCAGCTGCGCCCGCGCGAGCCGAAGCCGCGCGGAGAAAAGGTTCGGCTCGAGGTCGACCGCGCGCTCGAAGCGACGCACGGCCTCGGGCGAGCCCTCGAGCTCGAGCGCCACGCCGGCCGCGAGCTCGAACCACCCGTCGGGGCCAGCGGACCCGCCGCCCACGATCGCCTCGGCCGCCGCGCGATCGCCGCGGGCCACCGCCGCGACGACGCGGGCGAACGCGGTCTCGCCCGCCGTGAGCCGCGCCTCGATTGCCGCCTCGATCGCCGCCTCGAGCGCGGGCAACGTCGCGACGTCCGCGTCGAGGACCGACAGCGCCCGCTCGCGCAGCTCGACGAGCGCGACCTCGCGCGAGGTCGGCGCGAGGCGCTTCGCGCGCGCCAGCGTCGGCTCGGCCTCGCCGATCGCGCGCGCGCCTCCGCGGCGCAGGACGGCGTCCGCGATGGCCGCGAGCTCGCGCGCCTGCTGCGTCTCCTCCTGCGTCTTGCGGTGCCGGCCGAACAGCACGACCCCGACGACGACCTCCGCGATCACGACCACCGCGAGCGCTGTGAACAAGAGGCGTCGCTTGCGCGTCCAGCGCGGGCGGCCCGTCACGAACTGCGTCGCGTAGGGCGCGATCTCGGCGATCGGGCGAGGCGGGTCGTCCACGGGACGCGATCGCGACGAGGGCGCCTCGACGATCTCGACCGCCGGTTCCGGCGCGACGGGCCAGACCTCGGCGAGCGTGGGCTTCGCGGGCGGATCGGGGACGTCCTGATCGGACGCGGGGGCGCTGGCCTCGACGCGCGTCGCGGTCAGCGGGGCCGCGTTCAACGGGGCCGCGTTCAACGCGGCGCCTTGCACGGGCGCAGCCTCGACGGCCGTGCCCGCGGTGACCGGCGCGAGCGCGGCCGACGCAGCCCCCGCCGGCGACGACCCCTCGGACACCGCGGCCGCGGGCGGCGCACGCCCGGCGTCCCCCGGAAAGAGCGACTTGCGCGATCGGCGGCGCAACCCCTCGTACCAGGCATCGCCGCCCTCGACGTCGTCCTTGTCCGCGCGCTTCGGCGCAGGGTCGGCCGCCGGATCGGGGGGCAGCTTCGCGGCCGCGCGCTCGCTGACCCGCCCGGGCGGCGCCGCCGACGTCGCCTCGGTCGCCGCGCTCGCCTTCTGCGCGGCCTCGACCTTCGCCACTGGAGCGGCCTCGCGGTTCGTCGCCTCCTCGAGCGCCTCCTCGGCGACCGCCGCGATCGGGGTCCCGGGCGTCGCCGCGGCGCTCTCCGGGCTCGTCGCGGCGCGTTCGGACGCGGCGACCGCGCCGACGGCAGCCTTGCGCGGCGAATCCGCCGCCGGCTCGACGCCCGACCGCCGAGTCGACGGGGGCGTCGACCCCTGGCCGGGCTTGCGCTCGGACGGAGGCTGCGAGGCCGTCCGCACGAAGAGCCGGTTCGAGAACGGCTTGCCCTCGGCGTCGAGCTCGCCGGCGGGCGGCAGTGACGAGATCGCCTCGGCTCGAACCGCCGGCATGCCGGGGATCGTGTGCTTCGCGGGGCTGATGCCCGGGGAGGGCGGGCGCACCGCGCCGAGGCCGACGACGGTCTGGCTGCGCCGCAGCCCGGCTCCCACGCGCGGCCCGCCCGAGCCGATCCGCACCGGCTCCGGCGGCGGCGCCGACGACCGCGGCGTGCCGGACGGCTGCCCGCCGAGCGCGGTCAGCGTCCACTTCAGGTCATGCGCGACCGCCTCGGGCCCGCGGGAACGCTGCATCGGCCGGTACGCCCGCGCGCGCTCGAGCCACGCGATCGTCTGCGCATCCTCGGCGCCGCCGTCCACCGCGCGCTCGAGCGCCCGGGTGGCGCGGTCCGCGTCGCCGCGCCGCAGCATCACCTCGCCAAGCAGGCGGAACGGCCGCGGATCGTCGGGCGCGACCTTGGCCGCGAGCAACCCCACGCGCTGCGCGTCGAGCAGGTCCTCCGCCGCCACGAGCATCTTGCCCGCCGCGATGAGCACGTTCGCGTCGGACGCGAAGAGCGCGGACCCCACGCGCGCGAGCTCGGTGACGAGGGCGAGGTAATCGGCGGGCTTGTCGCGCACGCCCTCGCCGCACTCGGCCAGCGCCGAGCACAGGAGGATCGTGGTCGACGCGCGCTGATCCGACCGCCACTTGGCGACGAGAACGGGTAAATCCACGGGGCCACGATAGCCCGGATGGGCACGCCGCCCAAGGCACCTCGCTCGGCCCGTGCGCTCGCCCCCTCGCGCCGATGGCGCTGGGTCACCCGCTCGATCCGCGCTAGAACGCGCCCCATGTGCGGCGTGTTCGGCATCTTCGGCGACCCGGAAGCGGCCAACATCGCCTACCTGGGACTCCACGCGCTCCAGCACCGGGGCCAGGAGTCCGCGGGCATCGTGTCCGCCGAGGGCGGACGCCTGCACGTCCATCGCGTGATGGGCCTCGTCCAGGCCGGCTTCGGGCCGAAGGAGCTCGCCACCCTCCCCGGCGACCGGGCCATCGGCCACGTCCGCTACTCCACCGCGGGCGGATCGCACCTGCGCAACGCCCAACCATTCGCCGTCGACTACGCGCGAGGGTCGATCGCCGTCGCCCACAACGGCAACCTGACGAACCACGAGCTGCTCCGCGAGCGCCTCGAGGCCAAGGGCAGCATCTTCCAGAGCTCGAGCGACACGGAGACGATCGTCCACCTGATCGCGGCGAGCACCCAGCGCGCCGCGCCCGACCGCGTCGCCGACGCGCTCCGCGAGGTCGAGGGCGCCTACTCGCTCCTGCTGCTGACCAGCGACGAGATGGTCGCCGTGCGCGACCCGATGGGGATCCGCCCGCTGTGCCTCGGGCGCCTCACGCGCGACGGCCGGACGGCGCACGTCGTCGCCAGCGAGGCGACGGCGTTCTCGCTCATCGGCGCCGAGCTCGTGCGCGACGTCGAGCCCGGCGAGATGATCGTGGTCGACGAGGGCGGCCTCCGGTCGCTCCGCCCCTTCGCCCCGCAGCCTCGCCGCCTGTGCCTCTTCGAGCACGTCTACTTCGCTCGGCCGGACTCGACCATCGAGGGCGCGAGCGTCTACGACGTGCGCCGCGCGCTCGGGCGCCGCCTCGCCGACGAGCACCCGCTGCCGGTCGGCGACGCGAGCGACTCGGTCGTCATCCCGGTGCCCGACTCCGGCGTCCCGCACGCGATCGGCTTCTCCGGCCGGTCCGGCCTGCCCTTCGAGATGGGCCTCATCCGCAGCCACTATGTCGGCCGCACCTTCATCGAGCCGCAGCAGGCGATCCGCCACTTCGGCGTGCGGTTGAAGCTCGCGCCGAACCGCGCCGTGCTCGAGGGCAAGCGCGTGGTCGTCATCGACGACTCGATCGTGCGCGGCACGACGAGCCGCAAGATCGTGCGGATGATCCGCGAGGCGGGCGCGCGCGAGGTGCACGTCCGCATCGCGAGCCCGCCGACCGCGTGGCCCTGTTACTACGGCATCGACACGCCGACGCGCGCGGAGCTCATCGCGTCGAGCCACACGGTCGCGGAGATCGGCCGCTACCTCGGCGCCGACACGATCGGCTACCTCACGCTCGACGGCCTCGTCGACTCGGTGCGCGAGGTCGAGGGCCGCGCCGGCGCCCCGGGCGCGCCCGACCGCTACTGCCATGCGTGCTTCTCGGGCCAGTACCCGGTCGCGTTCGCGCCGAGCCCGCGAGCGCGGCACCTCCGACTGCTCGGGTCGTGAGGCGCGCGCGCGCGCTCGGGGCCGCGGCCGCCGTCCTCTGCGCCGGCTGCTACGACTGGTCGCTGCCCGCCGGGGACGAATCGGTGACCAGCGCGCACGGCGCCGGCGGCGGCGCGTCGACGGGGACCGTGGGTTCGGGAGGACAGGGCGGGTCCACGGCCGGCGCGGGCGGCGCGGCCGGCGCGGGATACGGCGGCGCCTCGACGACCACGACCGGCAGCACGACCACCACGACGACCTCCGCCACGGGCGCCGGCGGGACCGGGCAGGGCGGGAGCGGAGGCGGGATCGGGGCGTGCGACGGCGCGTTCGCCTGCAATGACTGTCTGACCTGCGCCTCGAGCGACGCGTGCCGCCCGAAGCTCGACGCCTGCATGGCGAGCCCGCCGTGCGCGACGTACGACGGCTGTCTCGGGGGCTGCGGCGACAACGACTGTCTCCTCGCGTGCGCGAGCGACAACCCCCAGGGCTCGGCCGAGCACGAGGTGCTCGACGTCTGCCTGCTCTGCGACGAGTGCAAGGTGGCGTGCGACGCGCCCGGCAACGCCCTCTGCGGCTGACCGCGCGCCGGGGGTGACGACTCGAGTCGGCAGGGTGCCGACTCCACCGACCACGCCCGCGGCCCGCGACCTCGTCGACGCCGCACAACCCCCTCGAATAGGCCCCATTATCGCGTGAGGCGCCCCCGCTGGGCCGCTGGTCCGTGCCTTGCGTAGGGGGCGGTCATGCGAACCACGACTCCCCGCTTCGTGCCCGCCATTCTCCTCGCCGCCGCCAGCGCGAGCGGCTGTCAGGCCGCCGGCGCGGGCGGCCTCGACGTGCCCCCCGAGGACGTGGCCCGGTACGAAGACAGCCCCTATCCGCCCATCGACCCCGAGGCCAAGGACTTCAAGGCCGGCCCCATCCTGGCCACGCCGGACGCCGCCGAGCGCCTGAGCCTCTTCGACTACCATTCGAAGGTCGTCCGCCTGCACCAGTTCGGCTACGTGATCCGCGACAACCCCGCGATGCACCGCACGCAGGCCGAGCTCACGGGCCTGGTCATCCCGCCCGACTCGGGCAACGACAAGCCGACCATCACGACCAAGGACAAGAAGCTCGGCCTGCCCGCGAAGTGGGACTCTCGCGCGCGCGGCGCGGGCCTGCCGCCGATCCGCAACCAGGGCAGCTGCGGCAGTTGCTGGGCGTTCGGCACGACGGCCGCGGTCGAGGCGTCCATCGCCGTCTCGGACGGTCGAATCGTCGACCTGTCGGAGCAGCTCGTCCTCGACTGCAGCGGCCAGGGCACCTGCGGAGGCGGCTTCTGGGCCTACGACCTCTACAAGAGTGCCGGCGGCGTGCTGGAGAAGGACTACCCGTACACGGCCTACGACGGCGCCTGCAAGAGCAAGGGCAAGGAGCACCCGTACACGATCGAGTCCTATCACGGCGTCGGCGACAACGACCGAGAGGGCCTGAAGGCCGCGATCATGCAGTATGGCGCGGTCGGCGTCACGATGGCCGTGTGCGGGTCGTTTCCCGGCTACGGCGGCGGGGTCTACGACTCGACGGAGTGCAACTGGACGGGATCGAACCACATCGTCGCGCTCGTCGGCTGGGACGACGAGATCGCGCACCACCAGGGCAAGGGCGCGTGGATCATGCGCAACAGCTGGGGGGAGGACTGGGGCGATCGAGGCTACGCGACGATGGCCTACGGCGTCGCCGGCATCGAGGAGAACGGCACCTACGCCGTGTACAAGCCCGAGGACCCGACCGACACCGACGGCGACGGCGTGCGCGACGTCCACGACAACTGCAAGGACGCCGCGAACACCGACCAGGCCGACCTCGACGAGGACGGCAAGGGCGACGCCTGCGACGGCGCCTTCGACGCCTTCGAGCGGTCGCTCTCGATGATCGACGACGACAGCAAGAAGGTCGACCTCGGCTTCACGTTCCCGTTCTACGGCACGGGCTACGCATCGGTGAACGTGAACTCGGACGGCAACCTCACCTTCGGGGCCGGCGACGACAAGACGGTCGATCGGTCGACGTCGCGCTTCCTCACCACCGCTCCGCGCATCGCCGCCCTCTATGCCGACCTGAACCCGGGCGCCGGCGGCAAGGTCACCTACGGCAAAGCCGCGCCGGACAGCCTGTTCGTCCGCTGGTCCGCGGTGCCGAGCTACGCCGGCGGCGCGACCGGCACGGTCACGGCGACCCTCGACGCGACCGGCCGCGTCACGCTCGCCTATGGCCAGGTCGCCGGGAGCGGCTACCTCGTGGGCGTCTCGCGCGGCGGACAGGGCAACGCGGCCGGCGAGTCGGACCTCTCGAAGGCCGGCGGCGCCATCGGCTTCGAGGGCGCCGGCGCCTTCTACGAGGCGTTCGTCGGTGGCAAGGCGTTCGACCTCTCGGGCGCGACGATCGCCTTCGCCCCCGGCGCGGGGCCCGGCCCCGATCCGACGCCGGTCGAGTCGACGATCGCCCTCGCCGACGACGACAGCAAGAAGATCCCACTCGGCTTCTCCTTCCCGTTCTTCGCGGCCAGCTACGCCGACGTCTACGTCAACGCCGACGGCAACCTGACCTTCGGCAAGGGCGACGCCTCCACCGAATACCGCACCGCCAAGCGCTTCCTCACGGGCGCGCCGCGGGTCGCGGTGCTCTACAGCGACCTCGACCCCAGCAAGGGCGGCGTCGTGAGCTACCGCCACGACGACCCGGAGAGCCTCACCATCCGCTACCAGGCCGTGCCGGCCTATGGCACCAAGGTCGGCAGCACCGCCGTCGTGAAGCTCGAGTCCTCGGGGCGAATCACGATCTCCTACGAGGGAGTCGGCGGCTCGTCCTACGTCGTCGGCGTCTCGGCCGGCGGCGCGAACAACACGGCAGGCGAGTCGGATCTCTCGGGAGCCGGCCCGTCGATCGGCTACGGCGGCCTCTCGGCCGTCTACGAGTCCTTCGCTGCGGGCAAATCGTTCGACCTCTCCGGCAAGACGCTGGTCTTCGGCACCGAGGTCCCCGACGAGCCCGCGCCGGCCCCGGCCCCCGCGCCCGCCCCGGAGACTCCCATTCAGCTCTCGGACGACGGCGCCCAGGCCGTCAATCTCGGCTTTGGCTTCCCCTTCTACGGTGCGACGTACAGCAAGGTCTGGGTCAACGCCGACGGCAACGTGACCTTCGGCAAGGGCGACGGCGTCACGGCCAATCGAACGGTCGGCCGCTTCCTCCAAGGCGCGCCGCGCATCGCCGTGCTGTACTCGGATCTCGACCCCTCGGCGGGCGGGAAGGTCAGCTACCGCCACGACGATCCGCAGTCGATCACCGTTCGCTACGCCGGGATCCCGATGTGGGGGTCCGCCGTCGGCAACACGGCCAGCCTGACCCTGCGCTCCTCGGGCGCCATCACGGTCGAGGTCGACTCGGTCAGCGACGGATCGTACATCGTCGGAGTCTCCCGCGGCGGCGCGGGCAACTCGGCGGCTCCGGACGACCTGTCGGTGACGGCGGGCCAGCCGGTCGGCTACTCCGGCTACGGGGCCGTCTACGAGGCCTTCGACGGCGGGTTCGACCTCACGGGGCAGACGATCGAGCTCGTGCCCTGACGCGGATTCGGGCCGAGACCACCGCGAGCTCGCGCCGAGCCCCCTTTCCCGCCGGGGAAGGGGGCCTCGGTCGGCGAGGAAGCCGCCGACTACTCCTCGAGCTTCGCCAGCTCGACGATCGCCTGCGCCCAGTTCGCGAACTTCCACTCGCCGAGGTCGCGGATCGTCTTGATCCCGAGCTGCCCGAGGAGCGCCGCGTTCGCCTCCGAGAGCCCCTCGAGCGCCGACACCGGCGCGTCGGCGATCTCCCTGAGGGACTTCGTCTCGAACGCCTTGTCGACAGCCTTGTTCACATTGATGGCCATGAGTCCTCCGACGGCGGGGCCGCGCTGGTCGCGTCCGCGCCGCAACCCCTCCGTCATCGCCCGACGGCGCCGAGCGCGTCAAGTGCGCCGTCGCCTGCCCCTGCTCGGTCGAGTCGTCACCCTGCCGACTCCGGTGAGCATCACGGGGCCTGGTGGCCTCGAAATCCCGCAAAAATGACAGCTCGAGCGTCTGGCCTGCCCCCTGCAATACGCCCTCACCGACCCGGCGCCCGGCCGGAGCCCCCCCCTCGCCGCGCCCGCGCCGCCCCAGGAGCCCCATGCACCGCGCTCTCCGTCGCCTCGTCCCCCTCGCCCTCGCCGCCCTCGCCGCCTCCGCCGCCTGCTCCGCGCCGCCGTCGCTCGCCGAGGAGGAGCACGCGGCGACCCGCCGCGCGCGCATCGTCGGCGGCACGCCCGCCAAGGCGTACCCCGAGACCGTGCTCGTCGACATGCTCCAGGGCGGCCAGGTCACCGCGGCCTGCTCCGGCGCGCTCATCGCGCCCCAGCTCGTGCTCACGGCCGGGCACTGCGTCTACGGCTTCGATGGCTGGCAGATCACGGCCCCGTTCGCGGGGGGCGCGAAGGCGACCGCGTCCAAGGGCCACACGCTCGACTGGGCCGACGACTCGGGGTCGGTCGACCCGGGCATGCACGACGTCGCCGTGATCTTCCTCGACGCGCCGATCGTCCTGCCGAGCTACCCGGCGATCGCGAAGGCGCCTCTGCCGGACGGCACCAAGATCGTCAACCTCGGCCGCATTCAGGACGGGCAGCTCTCCGACTCGGCGCTGTTCGTCAGCAAGCCGGTCTCGGTCAGCGACGGCGCGCCGTACGGGTTCCCCTTCGACTACGCCGCCCCCGAGATCATCGAGTCGGGTGACTCGGGGGGTCCGGACGAGGTGGTCAATGGCGGAGTCCACACGATCGTCGCGGTCAACTCCGGCGCCGGGTCGGGCACCGAGGTGCTCGCGCGCGTCGACCTCGTCGCCGACTGGATCGATCAGCAGGTCGCCCTGAGCGGCGGCGGCAACGTCCCCGGCGCGGGCGGGGCCGGCCCGGGCGGCGTGGGCGGCGCCGACCCCGGCGGCCTCGGCGGC
>CAIVJW010000435.1 GCA_903906315.1 uncultured delta proteobacterium
CGCGGCCGATGTCCTTGAGCGGAGTGACCACGTTGTCGAGCGTCTTGTTGACTCCCTCGACGATCTTGCGGAAGTCGCCCCCGTGCCTCGAGGCGTCGGCGCGCGTGGCGAGCTTGCCCTGCACGGCCGCCTGAGACAGGTTGTTGGCGTCGCCGACGAGCGCATTGACGGCGTCGATGCACTGGTTGAGGTTGTTCTTGATCTCGTTGAAATCGCCACTGTACGTGTCGGTGATCTTCGCCGGGATGTCGCCTGCGGCGATGCGCTCGATGTACTTGGCCGCCACGTTGAGCGGGTTGATGACGGCGTCGAGGGTCTTGTTGACGCCGTCGACGATCTTGCGGAAGTCGCCGTTGTGCTTGGAGGCGTCGGCGCGCGTGGCGAGCTTGCCCTGCACGGCGGCCTGAGAGAGGTAGTTGGCGTCGGAGACGAGCGCGTTGACGGCGTCGACGCAGGTGTTCAGGTTGTTCTTGAGGGTGTTGAAGTCGCCGTTGTAGCTGTCGGTGATCTTCGGCGGGACGTCGCCCTTGGAGATGCGGTCGACGTAGTCGGCCGCGACGTTGAGCGGGTTGATGACGGCGTCGAGCACCTGGTTGAAGCCGACGAGGATCGGGCGGAACTCGGGGCTCACGCGGTTCGGGTCGCCGCGCTCGTCGAGCTGGCCGGCGACGGCGGCGTCGGCGAGGCGCATCGCCTCGTCGCGCGTCCGCTGGATCTCCTTGTCGACGCTCCTCATGAGGAACCAGGCGAGGCCGGCGCCGAAGAGGGTGATCGCCGCGAGCAGCCCGCGGCTGAGCGCGATGACCGAGTTGGCCGTGGCGGAGTTGAGGTCGGAGCGGGCGCTCGCCCGCTTCGTCAGGAGGGTGCTCAGCTTCGTGTTCTGCTCGACCATCGCGACGCGGTCCTTGGCCAGAGCTCCACTGTCGGCGCTCTTGACGATGGCCTCGCGCTGCCCGCGCGCCACCTCGTCGATCGCGGTGGTCGCGGTGGTGCGCCAGGTCTGGTAGCCCTTGCGCACCGGCTCGACGACCTCGCGGACCTCGGGGATCTTGATGGCCTTGTCGGCGCGGTCGAGGGCGGCGTCGGCTTCCTGGATGCGCTCCTTCGCGCGGCCGAGGGCCTCGGCCCGGCGGCCGGCGTCGTCCGTGCTCGCGGCCTGCGCGATGTCGCCCTGGGCCCGGTTGACGGCCACGCGGTACTCGCCGATCGCGGCGATCGGCACGAGGTTCTGCTCGAACATCAGCGTGTCCGAGTCGTCGGCGTCCCGCAGCTTGCTCGAGCTGTAGAGCCCGAGCACGAGGGAGAGGAGCACGATGGCCCCGATACCGACCGCCGCGCGTACTCCGAGCTTCATCTGGTCCAACATCTCGATCCTTTCCTGCGCAGCACGGTGCACCCGCCGCTGCGCCCGCCTCGGGGGATCACGCTCCCGCGTTCCCCGACTATTTTCGACCCCTCGAGCGTTCGTGCGTCAGCTCGTGCCCGCGCCGCTGGCGGCGTGGGTTCGGGCAGGCGCGAGCTTGATGACCTTCTCCGTGTCGATCGTGAGAAGCAGCCGATCCTTGAGCTTGTAGGCGCCGAGGATGAGCTCCCGGACCGCGCCCGTGAGCGTCTCCGGCGGGCGCTCGAAGGCCGACTCCTCGACCTCGAGCACGTCGCCGATCTCGTCGACGAGCAGGCTGAGCGCGCCGTCGTCCGTGCGGACGACCACGTTCATCGGCCGCTCGTTCGCCGGGCGCTCGGGCAGGCCGAGGCGGCGCCGCAGGTCCAGGGCCGTGACGATCTGTCCGCGCAGGTTGATGAGCCCCTCGACCTCGACGGGGCCGAGCGGCACGCGCGTCATCTCCTGGTATCGAATGACCTCCTGCACCTTCTCGACCTCGACGCCGAAGAAGAGGCCATTCAGAAAGAAGGTGCTGAACTGGCGTCGTTCAATCATGAGGTCCTCGCGTGAGCGCGCTTGTCGCGCTTGCCGTCTGCGCCCTTGCCTTTGCCCTTGCCGCTCTTCGCCTCTGGCGCTCTCGGCTCGCCGCCTTCGGCGAGCTCGGTCTGCGGCGGTCCCTCGGCCACGTGGTCGGCCTCGGCGGGGCCCTCGACGTGCCCCTCCGCGCGGGACGCCTCCGCGTGGGACGCCTCCGCGTGGGACGCCTCGGCGGAGTCGTCCTCGCCGGAGCGGCGCTCGTTCCTGTCGCTGCTTCGGGAGCCTTCGCCGCCCCGCGACCCCTCGCTGCCCCGGGAGCCTTCGCCGCCGCGCGCGGAGGCGCCGCGGACGATGCCCTCGATGTCGAGCATCTCGGTGACGCGACCTTGCAGGACCATCGAGCCGAGCACGCCGGGCCGGACGCCCTCCTTCTTCAGCGCGACGTCGGACTCGATGATGTCGAGGATCCGGTCGACGACGAGGCCGACCTGGCGCGCGCCGCTCTGGTAGACGACGACCTGGATCGTGCCCCCGATCGGCAGCGCCGGGGCCCCGGCCCGAGGCGCGCGGCGGCGCTCCTGGAGCACCTGCGACAGGTGGTAGAGCGTGAGGATCTCGCCGCGGTACTGGACGACGCTCGTCGTGCCGGTGCGCTCGAGCGTGACGGCGGGGAACTCCTCGAGGCGCGACACCATCGACAGCGGGATCGCCATGCGCCCGTCGTCGGGGCCGCGGAACAGCAGGAGCGTCTGGCGGTTCGCCGAGCCGGCGGCGAGCTGCGCGGCGGCGACCTCGAGCCGGGCCTTGCCGCGGGCCGTGGTCACGACGTTGGAGTGCTGCGCGAGGCCCATGACGTCGAGGATCAAGGCGACGCGGCCGTCGCCCATGATGGTCGCCCCGGCGAACGCCGAGATGCCCTTCAGCTGCTTGCCGAGCGGCTTGACGACGATCTCCTCGGTGTCGTTCACCTCGTCGACCACGAGGCCGAACGAGCGGTCGCCGGCCTGGAGCACGACGATGTCGACCTCGTCCGGGCGAGGCTGGCCCGTGAGCCGGAGCTGACGCGCGAGGTAGACGAGGGGGAGCAGGTTGCCGCGAAGGCGGTAGACGGGGGCGCCGTGGATCGTCTCGATGCCCTTGGCGGCGGCCTGGCCCTCGAGCCGCACGAGCTCGAGCAGGCTGACCTGGGGGATGGCGTAGCGGTCGCCGCCGCAGCTCACGACGAGGGCCGGGATGATCGCCAGCGTCAGCGGGATCTTGATCTTGACCGTCGTGCCCTGGCCGGCGGTCGTCTGCATGTCGACGGTGCCGCCGATCTTCTCGATGTTCGTCTTGACGACGTCCATGCCGACGCCGCGGCCCGAGACGTTCGTGACCTTCTCCGCGGTGGAGAAGCCAGGCAGGAAGATGAGGTTCGTCAGCTCGCGGTCGGTCATCCGCGAGACGGCCTCGGCCGTGGAGACGCCGCGCTCGACGGCCTTGTGGCGGACCCGTTCGAGGTCGAGGCCGGCGCCGTCGTCGGTGATCTCGATGTTGACCTGGCCGCCCTCGTGGAACGCTCGGAGAAAGAGGCAGCCTTCGTCGGCCTTGCCCGTCTCGAGGCGGCGAGCCGGTAGCTCGATCCCGTGGTCGACGGCGTTGCGGATGAGGTGCGTCAGCGGGTCCTTGATCGCCTCGATGATGGTGCGGTCGAGCTCCGTGTCCCGGCCCTCCATCTCGACGCGGACCTTCTTCTTGCACGCGAGCGCGAGGTCCCGGACGATGCGCGGGAACTTGCTCCAGACGTTGTCGATCGGCTGCATGCGGGCCTTCATCACGCCCTCCTGCAGCTCGGTCGTGATGAGGTTCAGCCGCTGCGAGGCCGTGAGGAAGCCCGGGTCCTCGAGCGTCGCGGTGAACTGGAGCATCTGGTTGCGGGTGAGCACGAGCTCGCCCACGAGGTTCATCAGCTTCTCGAGCAGCCCGACGTCGACACGGATCTTGCCGTTGGCGGGGCCACCGGCGTCGTTGTCGCTGTCGCCGCTCGCAGCGGCTGGCGGGGGCGGGGGCGGCGCGACGAGGGCCGCCGGTGCGGTGCTCGATGCGGGCGTGGGCTCCGGCGCGACGGGCTGCGCGGGCAGGGCGGCGACGGGCGGCTCCGGCGGTGCGGCGGCCTCCGCGACGGGCGCCGGCGGCCGCTCGAGGAGGCGCTGCAGGGACTCGATGACGGCCGAGTAGTCGCCGTCGCCCTCGGCGCCGGTCGCCGCGATCGACGCGGTGATCGTGCGCGCGCCGTCCGTCATCGCGAGCAGCGCGGTCACGATGTCCGGGTGGAGGTCGATCTTGCCGTCGCGGAGCCGCCCCAGCAGGTTCTCGCCGGTGTGGGTGAGCGCCTCCAGCCGGCCGAAGCCGAGGAACCCGCAGGTACCCTTGATGGTGTGGATGCCGCGGAAGATCGCGGCGAGCTTGTCCTTGGAAGCCCCCTTCTCGAGGGCGACCAGATCGCGCTCCACCTTGTCGAGGAGCTCGAGGCTCTCGACCAGGAATTCCTTCAGGACCTCGTCGTTTTCGTTCATCGCGTGCTCCGGGCGTGGGCGAGCGAGCCGGCGTATTTCGCCAGGGAGGCGAGCGTGCCCGACCGGGGCACGCTGGGCGTCCTCGCGACGGGTGCGGTGGCGGCGCCGAGCGCCACGCCGCGGGGTGGGTGGGGAGTCGAGTCCGGCGCACTGCGCCGACGCGCGGGGGGGCTACGGGCCGAGCGTGCCAGCTTTGCTTGGCGCCACTAGTTCATTCGGCGGGTCGGGGGGGACCTTGAGATCGGATCCACGCCAGAAGGGTCGGTCGAAGGTAGGTGCTCTGACGGGGGGCGCCAGGAGTCCAGACGGTCGTCGGGCTCGCCCGGCGCAGGTCGGCTCCGGCGCGCCGGACGGCGACGCGGAGGAACAGGAAACTCGACTAGATTCGATCTGACGCGCCGCGACAGCCTCCGGCCCGAGAGGACCGGGCGGTCGCGGATCAAAGCGCGGGCCGCGACGCCGAGCTCGTCTGCCGCCCGCTTCGAGGGGCGCGGACGGAGGCTGGCGGCGCCGGGGCGTCGGCGCGGGGCGAGGGCCCGCGCGGCGGGATCAGGTTTCCACGTCCTCGAAGCCGATCAGGCGAAATAGCAGATCGAGCGTCGCCTGAGCGTCGGTCGAGAGCGGGTCGAAGGAGCACCCGGCGCACGCGATGCTCGGGTTCTTGTCCTTGCCGAGCCAGCGCACGGTCGCGCGGGTGCGGAGCGCGCCCGACAGGCCGGGCACCTCGGGCATGACCACGCGCAGATCGAGCTCCTGCCCGAGCGTGAGCGGCTCGACGTCGATGAGGAGGAGCCCCTCCGTGGTCAGGTCACCGAGGTGGCCGAGCAGCCGGTCGGAGTCGCCCTCGAACACGTCGAGGTAGTAGATCAGGTGACGGCGCTTGTGACGGCGGCGCAACGGGGTCATGGCGGCCTCGGTCTCCGGGCTTGGGACGAATCCCCGTACACCGATAGCAGAAAGCAGCCGCGCCGCGTGAGGTCACGAGCCACGGGCTGGCTCGCGGCCGCGGGCACCGAGACTAGCGGCCGCTCTCCCGTTCGTCCTTCACCGTCGTGAACAGCTCGCTCACGAGGGCATCGAGGCCGTCGCGCGTCGCGGCGCTGACGAGCCGGAGCTCGACGCCCTTGCGCTTGAAGCGGCGCTTGAGCGCCGGGTAGGCGTCCCGGACGTCGGTGAGGTCGCCCTTCGAGAGCGCGACGACCTCGGGGCGGGCCGCGAGCTCGGGCTGGTACTTGGTCAGCTCCTCGCGCAGGGCGACGTAGTCCTTCACCGGATCGCGGCCCTCGCCCGGGTCGAGCGTGACGAGGTGGAGCAGCGCGCGCGTGCGCTCGACGTGGCGGAGGAAGCGCGTGCCCAGGCCGACTCCCTCGCTCGCGCCGGGCACGAGGCCCGGGATGTCCGCCACGACGAAGCTCGTCCCGCCGGCGCGCGGGCCGCCGCCGATCCAGACCACGCCGAGCATGGGCACGAGGGTCGTGAAGGGGTAGTCGGCGACGCGCGGGCGCGCGGCCGAGACCGAGGCGACGAAGGTGCTCTTGCCGACGTTGGGGAAGCCCAGCAGGCCGACGTCCGCGAGGATCTTCAGCTCGAGGCGCAGCGTGCGCATTTCGCCCGGCTCGCCCTCTTCGGCGCGCCGCGGAGCGCGGTCCTCGGGGGTGGCGAAGTGGAGGTTGCCGCGGCCCCCGCGGCCGCCCTTGGCGACGATGAGCTGCTGGCCGTGCGCGGTGATGTCCCCGACGAGCTTGCCCGACTCCTCGTCGAACACCTGGGTGCCGACCGGAACGCGCTCGACCCGGTCCGTGCCGCCGCGCCCGTGCTGGTCCTTGCCGGAGCCGTGCTCGCCGCGCGGGGAGGTGACGACGGCCGTGTGAACGAACTCGAGCAACGTCGAGAGGCCCTCGTCGCCCTCGAAGACGATGTCGGCGCCGCGCCCGCCGTCGCCGCCCGCGGGCCCGCCGAACGGTATGAACCTCTCGCGCCGGAAGGCGGCGCAGCCGTTGCCACCGGGGCCGGCGGCGACCTTCACTCGGCATTGATCGACGAAACGCATGGTCGAGCCCGTCTATCAGCCGGCGGGAGCTAGTCAAGCTCCGCCGTGCTTCCGCGCCCGCGCCGCCGCGGACGAATCAAGAGATGGAAACACGAACCCCCTCGCCCGGCGCACGGGGAGGGGGCTCATGCTGGTGAGCGATTCGCGTCGCGGCCCCCGCTTCGCAGAAGCAGCGGGCCCGAGGCCGCACGAGGCCCCATCGAGATCCTCCCCGTTCCGAGAGGATTGCCGGGCTCGATCCCGCCCGCGGCCCCCCGAAAGGAGCCGAGCGGGTGTCGATCCCGCCCGCGGCCCCATCGAGACCAACAGCGACTAGCCGACGATTCGCATCGGAGGCGGCTTGAGCGGCAGCGGCGGCTTGGCGCCCGGGTTCGACGGGGCGGGTTTCGGCGCGTTCGACCCGCCCTGGGCGGCCGCCCCTTCGCCCTCGAGCGCTGCGAGCGCCGCGAACAGTCGATCCATCCCGTAGTCGAGCGCGGCCTCGCGCTGGAACGTGTGCGAGATGCGGATGAGCTTGAGCGCGGTCTGCTTGCCGAGATCCGTCTCGCGCTCGAGGAACGCCTCGAACGAGCCGTAGCCCTTCGCGAGGTAGAGCTCCTGCTGCTGGATCTCGGTCAGGACCTGGCCGATCTCGAAGAAGCCCTTGTCGAGGCGCTTGCGGAGCGTGCGGATCTTCTGCGTCTGGTTGTGCAGCTCGCTGATCTTCGCCTTGATCTCCTCGGCCCCCGTCGGGATCCGGATCGTCGCGCGGGCGCTGCCCGGGGGAGCCGGCTCGAGCGCGCGAGCCCGGGCCTCGGCCGCGTGCTTGGCCGCGTGCCGCGCTGCCCACGGAGCCGCGCCGCGCAGCCCGAGCTTGCGCTTCGGCGTGCCCGCCGCGCCGCCCTTCGCGTCGTCCTTCCCCCCGGCGGCCTCGCCGGACTTCGCCTGGTTCGGTCGAGCCGCCTTGGCGGTCGCCGCCGACGGCTTCTTCGCGGCTGCCGCCTTCGCGGTCGTCTTCTGCTTGGTCGTCTTGGGCATGTGGCTGCGTCTCACTGGCGTGCACGCTCACACCGCGCCGGCGCGTCCTGTCGACGCATCCGACCGCGACGTGAGCCTCGCCGCGTGCTTCCCCGGGTCACTCGGACCGTGGCCATATCAAGAATAGGGCCACGGCGTCCAGTGCTTCCACTGACTGTGTGCCATTTAGGTAGCGCCCGGGCAAGTTGTCCGCTCGCGCCAGGCCCTCGCCGGCATCCGTGGCCGGGGCAGGGCAGGCGTGGGTTCCCGTTGGGAAACGGAGGCTTGGCTCCGTCTTCCGGCATCGAAATCCGGCGCTCGCGTGGTAGACGTCCGGTACCCATGTCCAGAGGCCGCGACGCGATGTTTCCAGGAGCCCAGGCGTCGCCCGACGCCGCCGACCCGATCGCGCCGCCGCGGGCACCGACGTCCCCCTCGCGGCCCCCGCCCGGCCTGGGCCAGCGCATCGCGGTCGTCGTGAACGGCAACGCGAAGAGCGTGACGGGCGAGGTCATCGAGACGCTCGACCAGATCTTGGACAGCGGCGATCTCTTCGTGTCGCGGCGCGTCGAGGACAGCGAGGGGATCGCGCGGACGCTCGTGGACCGCGGGTACGGCACGATCCTCACCGGCGGCGGGGACGGCACCTTCACGGTCGTCGTCACGGCCGTCGTGAAGGAGGCCGAGCGGCGCGGGCTCACCATTCCCCGCTTTGGCATGCTGCGCCTCGGCACGGGCAACGCGCTGTCGTGGGTGCTCGGCGCGAGCCGCGTGAAGGGGCAGGGCGGGCAGGGCCTCGCGGTCGACCTCGCCCGGCTGCGGTCGGACGCCGGTAGCCGCGAGCTCTGCCTCGTCGAGGCCGAGGGCATCCTCTCGCCGTTCTGCGGCTTCGGCATCGACGCCGACGTGCTCCACGACTACGCGACCGTGAAGACGGCGATGTCGCGCGGCCCGCTCAAGCGCTGGGCGGCCGGGCCGGTGGCGTACGCGATCGCCGCGACCACCCGCACGATCCCGAGCTACGTGGTCCGCCGCAAGGCGCCGCGGTGCCGCGTGATCAACGAGGGAGGCGAGGCGCTGCGCGTGGGCGAGAAGGGCGCGATCGTCGGGCCGCCCATCGGTCGGGGCGAGGTGCTGTACGACGGCCCGGCCCGGATCGCCGCGTGCAGCACGATCCCGTACTACGGCTTCGGCTTCCGCGTGTTCCCGTACGCGGACGACCGTCCCGACAAGATGAACCTCCGGCTGTCGAACATCTCGCCGTTCACGTTCGTGACGCAGTTTCGTTCGATCTGGCGGGGCGAGTACGACGACGTCGAGGTCACCCACGACTTCTTCGTCGACGACGTGACGATCGAGATGGACCCGCCGACCGGGTTCCAGATCGGCGGCGACGCCCGCGGCGAGCGCTCGAGCGTGCGCATTCGTCGGTCGGCGCCCGTCAAGATCGTCGACTTCTACGCGCCCCCGAGCGGCTAGGCCGATCGCCTCGAAGCGCTCGAGGGGGCGATCTGTCCGGGACAGCCCGGGTCGTCAGTCGTAGTACTCGTTGCCGAGGTGGGTGATGAGGTCCTCGCCCATCATCCAGCGCATCGTGTTCTTGAGCTTCATCGACTGAATGAAGAGGTCGTGCTCCGGGTAGAGGGTCGGGGCGTGCATCGGGCTCTTCCAGAAGAAGGAGAGCCACTCCTGCGTGCCCGAGAAGCCGGCTCGGCTCGCGAGGTCCATGAGCAGCGCGAGGTCGAGGACGATCGGCGCCGCGAGGATGGAGTCGCGACAGAGGAAGTCGATCTTGATCTGCATCGGGTAGCCGAGCCACCCGAAGATATCGATGTTGTCCCAGCCCTCCTTCGCGTCGCCGCGCGGCGGGTAGTACTCGATGCGGACCTTGTGGAAGAGCTTGCCGTAGAGCTCCTGGTAGACGTGCGGCTGCAGGATGTGCTCGAGGACGCCGAGCTTCGACACCTCCTTCGACTTGAAGGACTCGGGGTCGTCGAGCACCTCGCCGTCGCGGTTGCCGAGGATGTTCGTCGAGAACCAGCCGGCGATGCCGAGCATGCGCGCCTTCAGCCCGGGCGCGATGATGGTCTTCATCAGCGTCTGGCCGGTCTTGAAGTCCTTGCCCGCGACCGGCACGCCGTTCTGCTTGGCGAGGTCCCACGCGGCGGGGAAATCGACGGTCAGGTTCGGCGCGCCGTTGGCGAAGGGGACGCGCTCCTTGAGGCAGGCCCAGGCGTAGATCTGCGAGTTCGAGATGGCGGGGTCGTCGGCGAGGAGGCCCGCCTCGAAGGACTCGATCGAGTCGTGCACGGTTGTGGGCGCGATGAAGATCTCGGTCGATCCGCACCAGACGGCCACGGCGCGGTCGCAGCCGCGGGCGGCGAGGAAGGTCCGGATGTCCTCCCGGATCTTCTCGACCATCTCGGCCTTGTTGGCGCCCGTCTTCACGTGCGTGCCGTGGAGGCGCTTCACGTACTCGGGGTAGAACACGGCCTCCATCGGCTTGATGGCGACGAGCTCGTCCTTCACGGCCTCGAGGTGGCGCGTCTCGAGCACCGCGGCATGCGTCGCCGACTCGTACGCGTCATCCGGGAAGAGGTCCCACGCTCCGAACTCGAGCTGGTCGAGGCTCGCGAGCGGGAGGAAGTCCTTCAACAGCGGCGCGCGGCCGTCGGTGCGCTTGCCGAGGCGGATCGTCCCGAGCTGCGTCATCGATCCGATGGGCCGGCCGAGCCCGCGGCGCGCGAGGAGGACGCCCGCGATCATCGTCGTCGACACGGCGCCGAGCCCGGGCAAGAGCACCGCGAGCTTGCCTTCCGGCTTCCTGATCTCCTTCGGCTGCTTCACAAACGCTCCTTCTTCTGCCCCCGGACCTGCTGGCTTGTGCGGTCTCCCGCCGAGCCCCCAGGGTCTCGTACAGGAGCCGCGGCGCCCCCTCAAGGCCCGCATCGCTTCCGTAGGGATCGACCGGGGGCAAGGGTAGATCCTCCCGGCGTGATGGCGCCGGCTCGGCGGGGCGCCATCTCGGGCGCCGGCCGGCGAAAAGGAGTGGTAGGGGAGCGGCATGGCCGGCCCGGTGCTGCTCGCGATCGACCAGGGGACGACGAGCGTTCGCGCGTCCCTCTGCGACGGCGGGCTGCGCGCGCGGTGGACCCGGTCCGAGGCGGTGGAGCGATCGTTCCCGCGCCCGGGCTGGGTCGAGCTCGACGCCGAGGCGCTGGTCGAGGCGACCGAGCGCGTGGTCGCGGGCGCGCTCGCCGACGGGGGCCTCCACGCGCGCGACGTCGCTGCCGTCGGGCTGGCGAACCAGGGCGAGACCGTCGTCGTGTGGGAGCGCGCGACCGGCAAGCCGATCGCCCCCGCCGTGGTGTGGCAGTGTCGCCGGACCGAGGCCGAGTGCGCAAGGCTGCGCGAGGACGCGGGCGTCGCGGCCTGGGTGCGCGAGGCGACGGGGCTGCCGATCGACCCGTACTTCTCCGCGACCAAGCTGGCGCACGTCCTCGACTCGGTGCCGGGCGCGCGCGCGCGGGCGGACCGCGGTGATCTCTGCGCCGGCACGCTCGACGCATTCACCATCTTCCGGCTGTCGGGCGGGCGTCGCTTCGTGACCGACCCGTCGACCGCGTGCCGGACGTTGCTCGCGGACCTCGCGACGGGGCGCTTCGACGAGCGGCTCTGCGAGCTGTTTCGCGTCCCGCGCTCCGTGCTGCCGGAGGTCGTGTCGAGCGACGCGGACGTCGGGCCCGTGCGGGTCGGCGACGGCTTCGCGACCCTGCGAGCGCTCCTCTGCGATCAGCCCTCGGCGCTGCTGGGCACCGGGTGCACGGCGCCGGGCGACGTGAAATGCACCTACGGCACGGGCGCGTTCGTGCAGATGAGCACGGGCTCGAGGCCGCTCGAGGGCGCGGACGGCCTGCTGCGATCGATCGCGTGGGAGATCGGCGGCGCCCGCCACTACCTGCTCGAGGGCAGCGTGCTCTCGGCGGGCGACGTGCTCACGTGGCTGCGCGACGGGCTCGGCATGATCGCGCGGCCCGAGGAGATCGACGACGTCCTCGGGCGCACGCCCGACAGCGCGGGGGTGCTCTTCGTCGCGGCGCTCGGCGGGCTCGGCGCGCCGCGCTGGGTGGGCGAGGCGCGCGGGACGATCCTCGGGCTGCACCGCGCGACGCGGCGCGAGCACTTGATCCGCGCCGCGCTCGAGGGCATCGCGCACCAGGTCGCCGACGTGCTCGACGTCGCGTCCGAGCTCGTCGCGCGCCTGCCCGGCGTCGCGGAGGGGCCCGGCGTGCGCGCGATGTGGGCGGACGGCGGGCTCGCGTCGTCGCGGGCGTTCCTGCGGCTCCAGGCCGACCTCGCCGGGCGCGCGCTCCGCTGCTCGGCCGAGGGGGAGGCCACGACCCGCGGCCTCGCCGCCGTCGCCGCGGTGGGAGCGGGGCTCGCGTCGTCGGTCGAGGAGGCCGCGCGCCTGGCGCCGTCGCTGGTCGTGGAGCCCGCGCTCGACGAGGCCGAAAGGCTCTCCGCCCGCGCGCGCCACCGCCAGCTCGTCGACCTCGCGACCTCGGCCGGGGTGCTGTCGCTCTGCAAGGACTGAGGCTCGCGCGATGAAGACCTCCACGACGATCCACGACGAGCACATGCACCTCCGGCCGCACGGCGTCTCGCCGCTGCCCCGCCACGCGATCGCGCCGATCCTCGAGGCGTGCGCCGCGCGCGGGGTCGTCCCGGGCGTGCGCGAGCACGCGCCGCTGCCCGAGCGCTACCGGCTGGGCCCCGACGGCGACTACCTCTTCTGCATGCGGCCCGACGAGGTCGACGGCTTCCTCGAGGTCTTCGAGGGGACCGGCGTCGCCGTCGGCCTCGAGGTCGACCACCTCGACGGCGTGGAGGACGAGACGCGCGCCATCGTCGCGGACGTGGTCGATCGCGCGCGGCGCCGCGGGCTGGCCATCGGCGGCCTCACCGGGTCGGTGCACTTCATCCACGGCTCGGTGCCGGACCTCGAGCGGTCGATCGACAAGGGCTCGATCCCCCACATCCTGTGCGACTACGAGGCCGGCGTGATGGCCGCGCACGTCGCGGACCGAGGCGCGGAGGCGGTCGTGCGCGACTACTTCGGCTGCGTGCGGCGCCTCATCGGCACGGGCTTCTACGACGTCGTCGGCCACCTCGAGCTCCTGCGGAAGTTCGACCGCCGCGACGACCGCGGCGCGAGCGTGCTCTTCGGTGGCGTCGAGGACCTCTACGCGGCCGAGGTCGAGGCGACGATCCGGCTCGCCGCCGAGGCCGGCGTCGTCCTCGAGTACAACACGGCCGGCCGCGACGTCACGATCGGGCGGCCGTACCTGTCGGACGAAGCGGTCCGCGCGTGCGTTCGCCATGGCGTCGCGATCGCACTGTCGTCGGACACGCACGTCCCGAAGCACGTCGCCCGCCACTTCGGCGACGCGGTCGCCACCTTGCGGCGCCTGGGCGTGCGCGAGATCGTCGCCGTGCGCGACCGCGAGCGCATCGCGACGACGCTCTAGGATCCGCCGCGCGGTCCCCCGGCGCGCGAGGCCGCGCCGACGTGGCGCCGTCGAATCGGCTGCCACGCGCCGTTCGCGGTGACCGGTTGGCCTCCGGCTTGCTCTGCTGCACCTGCAAACCCGGGCGAACCGACCTCCGGGCGCGACCATGCCTCGACGACCCTCACTGCCCCGATGGCTCCGCGACGCCGCTTTGCGTCATTTCTTTGTGTCGGGCCCGGTCGGGTCGCTCTCCCATCGTTCACCGGCGCTCGGACCGGGGCGACGGGCCGAGGAGCTCGGTGATCGTGGCGTTTTTGCGACACCTGTTCCCTCGGGGCGACATCGCGCCTCGACCTGAGCGAAGGCCCCGGATGGCCGAAAATCGACGCCCGGGAAAGGGTTTGTCCCCGGCGCGCGAAGCGTGATAGACGGCTCGCCGCTCCCAGTCCTTCTTTTCCGACCGAAGCGAAACCAATGCTTGAACGACGCAAGGTAGATCGGGCAATCGTGCTCGCCGCTGGGACGGGGTCGCGGCTGGTGTCGGGCGAGGAGTACCCGAAGCCGCTGAAGCCGGTGTCGGGCGTTCCGCTCATCGTGCGGATCCTCCGCAGCCTGCAGGACGAGGGCATCCGCGAGGCGGTCATCGTGCTCGGCTACCTCGGCGACAAGCTGCGCCGGGCGCTCGTGGCCGAGCCGTCCCTCGCCCTCTCGCTCACCTTCGTCACGAACGAGCAGTTCACCAAGAAGAACGGCGTCTCGCTCCTCGCCGCGCGCCCGTACCTCGAGGGCGGCGCCATCCTGACGATGGCCGATCACCTCTATTCGCCCGAGATCGTGCGCCGCCTGCGCGCGCTCGACCTGCCGCGGGGGACGTCGGCGCTCGCCGTCGACTACGACCCGGAGCGTTGCTTCGACCTCGACGACGCGACCAAGGTCCGCGTCGAGCAGGGCCGCATCGTCGACATCGGCAAGGAGATCGCGGCGTACAACGCGGTCGACACCGGCGTGTTCCGCGTCGGGCCGGAGCTCGTCGACGAGCTTGCCGCGCTCTACGACCGTCACGGCGATTGCTCGCTCTCGGACGGCGTGAAGGCGCTCTCCGCGCGCGGCAAGTTCGTGGCTTGCGACGCGGGCGACGCGCGTTGGATCGACGTCGACACCCCGGTGGCCGTGCAGCGCGCCGAGGCGATGCTGCGCGTGTTCGGCGACGCGCTCGGCGACGAGCCGACCTCCGCCGTCGGCCGCATCGACCCGGAGGCGATGGAGCTCTTCGCGCCCTCGTGGGTGCGCGCGGTCCAGCCCTACAAGGAGGACCACTTCGAGCTGGCCAATCACCGCGACGGCGTCGACCGCCTGATGTCGAACGAGAGCCCCTTCGCCCCGAGCGAGCGCGTCATCGACGCGATCGTCGCGGCCGCGCGCAAGGGCAACCTCTACCCGACCGGGATGACGGAGCTGCGCACGAAGCTCGGCGTCCGCGAGGGCCTCGACGGCGATCACGTCATGCTCGGCGCGGGCTCGACCGAGGTCATCGACATCATCATCCGGACGTTCTGCGGGCCCGGCGAGGAGATCCTCCTCAGCGTGCCGACGTTCTCGATGTACGAGGCCCGCACGCGCACGATGGGCGGCATCCCGGTGCTCGTCCCGATGACGCAGGACGCGGACTTCGACGTGCCCGCGCTGATCTCGTCGGTCACGGAGCGGACCAAGGTCCTCTTCCTCTGCTCGCCCAACAACCCGACGGGCAATCCGATCAAGGAGTCGGCGCTCCGGCGCATCCTCGGCCTCGGGCTGCCGACGGTCATCGACGAGGCGTACTTCGAGCTCGGCGAGACGCCCGAGTCGCTGGTCTACCTCCTCGCCGAGTACCCGAACGCGATCATCTCGCGGACGTTCTCCAAGGGCTTCGGCCTCGCGGGGCTGCGCATCGGCTACGCCCTCGCGCACCCGGTCGTCATCAAGCTCCTCTCGCGCGTGAAGCTGCCGTGGAACGTCTCCGGCCTCGCGATCGCGGCGGCGTCGGCCGTGCTCGACGACATGGCCGAGCAGGAGTCACGCCTGGCGAAGCTCCGCGACGGGCGCGCGTACCTCCTGCGCGAGCTGGCGGCGATGCCGGGCGTCACGCCGATGCCCAGCGAGGCGAACTTCATCCTCGTCGACGTGGCCGCGTGCGGCACGACCTCGGACGCGGTGCTCGCGGCGATGCTCGAGCGCGGCGTCTTCGTGCGCGCGCTCACCGTGCACCACGCCGGGCGCGGCATGGTCCGCATCACCGTCGGGACGCGCGAGCAGAACGAGCGCTGCGTCGCCGTGCTGCGCCGCGTGCTCGGCATCGACGCGACCGTCCGCGTCTGGGCCCGCGCGGCCGAGCTGCCGAACGACGCCGAGTAGCGGCGCCGCGCCGCGCCGGCCGCGGGGCTGGCCACGACGGGCGCTCCGGCTGCGGCCGCGAGCGCCCTTCGTCATTTCGGGGCTCGCGCGGGCGCGACCGGATCGCGCCCGCGGGGCCGCTCGGGGCTACTTGCCCTTGGCGTAGACGCCGACCTTGTAGTCGCCGCTGCCGCTGTTGACCTTCGCCTGGAACTTGAACATGCCCGACTCCTTCGGGCAGTGGCCGACCATCGCATTCGGGGTCTCGCCCTTGTTCTCGGTGACGCGCTTGTTGTTCGAGTCCCAGAGGTAGAGCCAGAGCTTCTTCACCTTGCCGGGGGTACCCGCGGCGACGACCCAGTAGCACTTGCCCGCGTCGAGCTCGGTGAACCAGTCCTGCTCGTCGGCGCTGCTCGCGTAGAAGTCGCCGACGCGCTTGGCGCCGGGCGCTGCTGCGGCGGCGGACTTGTCGATGATCTTCTCGAGGTCGACGCCGGCGGGGGCCGCGGCAGGGGGCGGCTCGACCTTGACGGTCTTGGTCGGCGCCTGCTTCGCGTAGAGGCCGATGGCGAAGTGGCCGACGCCCTCGTCGACCTTGCCCTGCAAGCGGAACATGCCGCTCGTCTCGGGGCAGTACGTCAGCACGGCCATCGGGCCGTCGACCTTCTTGGTCTGGACGCGCTTGTCGGCAGGGTCCCAGAGATAGAGGTAGAGCTTCTGGACCTGCTCGTCGCCGACGCCGCTGAACCAGTAGCACTTGGTCGGGTCGAGGAGGACCTGGAAGTCGACCCCCTCGCCCTGCTTGAAGCTCGTGCCGTGGAAGGGCGTCCCGACGAGCTCGCCGCCTTGCGAGGCGGCCTTGCCCTGCTCGTCGACCTTGCCGTCGAGCCACGAGGGAGCGGTCGGCGAGATGGGCGCGTGGCGCCGGCAGCCTGGGGCCGCAGCGAGCGCGATGGCGATTGCGAGGGAAATGGGCTGACGCATTCGTGATCGGTCGCACTGGCACGCTCGGGGGGCAAGGCCTCACGGCCGGTGGGGCGGGGGACCCCGCTCGTGAGGCGCCGGCGGCCCATCGTCGCCATTGTCGTCGGGAAAAAACGGTCGACGTGGGAACATGCCCCGTCCCGCGCCGCCGTGGCGCTTTCGAGGAGATCATCGCCGTGGCCCGCCCCGCACTCATCGCCGTCGCGCTCACGCTCGCGGCGGCGTCGTCGCCAGCGCTCGCGCAGCCGAGGCGGCTCGGTCTCGCCGAGGCCGTCGAGCTCGCGCTCGCGAACAACGAGCGCGCGCTGAAGGCGCCGCTGCGCGTGGTCGCCGCCGAGGGGCAGCTCGAGAAGGCGCGAGCCGCGTTCCTACCGACGCTCGCGGCCGGCGCGCAGGGGGCGCTGCGGGCGGCGGCGGACCGCAACGGGCGGGTGCTGGCGGGGACGGGCACGCTGACGTTGACGCAGCCGATCGTCGCGCCGACCGCGTTTCCGCTCTACGCGCAGGCGAAGCACCAGCTCGACGCGGAGCGCTGGGGCGCGGTCGAGGACCGGCGCACGCTGGCGTTCGACACGGCCCGCGCGTTCCTGGTTGCGCTGTCCAGCGAGCGGCTGCTCGAGGCCGCGGAGCGGCGGCTCGACCGCGCGAGGGCGACCACGGCGGACACGCGCGCGCGCGCCGAGGCCGGGCTCGCGAGCACGAACGACGTGACCCGCGGGGTCGTCGGCGTGGCCTCCGCGGAGGCGCAGGTCGCGGCGGCGCGGGGCAACGTCGAGCGCGCGTACCTGCTGCTCGGCTTTCTGGTGGGTCGTGACGTCGGCGGATCGCTCGCGGCGCCCGAGCAGACGACGCGCGCCGCGCGGGAGGGCGCCTACCGCGTGGAGGACATCCTTCGGGGCGCGGAGGCGCGGCGGCCGGACGTGAAGTCGGCGGCCGAGCGCACGGCGGCGCTGCGCGAGGCCGCGAAGGAGCCGCTCTACCGGGCGATCCCCACGCTGTCGGCGCAGGCCGTGATGAAGACGACGGTCGCGCCGCTGCCGCCCGATTCCGCGCACGACGAGCAGGCGCTCCTGACGCTGTCGTGGACGATCTACGACGCGGGGGCGCGCTACGGCGACGACCGCACCCGCGGCGCGCAGGCGGACACCCAGGCCCTCGACGAGCGGGCGCTGCGCCGGTCGATCGCGGTCGACGTCGGCGTCGCGCTGTCGGGGCTGCGCGCGGCGCGCGACACCCACCGAATCTCGCAAGAGGCGGTCGTGGCCGCGAAGCAGAACACCGAGGAGACCGAGATCTTGTACCGACAGGGGCTGGCGAGGGCCATCGAGCTCACGGACGCGAACGCGAGCCGCTACGACGCGGAGGTCAGCTCGGAGAGCGCGCGGCTCTCGATGGAGCAGGCGTACCTGGCGCTGCGGCAGGCGATGGGGCTGTCGCCGGTCGGCGAGGACGTGGCCGGCGCGGCGGTGGAGAAGGGCGGTGCACCGTGAGGCGGGTCGCGTGGTGCCTGGCGCTGGGCGGCGCGATCGCGGTCGGCGGGTGCTCGACGAAGAAGGGCGAGGGCGGGGCGACCGGCGCGCCGGGCGGCAAGGGCGGTCGGCAGGGGATCGTGTTCACCGTCGACGCGCTCCCGGTCGAGCTGCGCAAGGTCGACTACGTGGTCACCGCGCCGGGATCGATCGAGGCGTTCGAGCGGGTGCAGGTGACGGCGCGCGTGGCGGGGGCGGTCGACCGCGTGGCGTTCACGGAGGGGCAGACGGTCGCCAAGGGGGCGCCGCTCGTGAACATCGACTCGGGGCGCTATCAGGTGGCCGTGGCCGCTGCGCGGGCGGCGGTCGAGAAGGCGCAGGCCTCGCAGCACGACCTCGAGGCGAGCGTCGCGCGGCGCGAGGGGGCGAGCGAGAAGCACCCGGGGCTCATCCCCGGCGAGGAGCTCGAGAGCTTCCGCACGAAGGTGCTCACGGCGAAGGCGGACGTGCGCGTCGCGACCGAGGCGCTGCACGCGGCGGAGATCAACCTGCGCGACTCGTCGGTGCGCGCGCCGATCGAGGGCGTGATCCAGACGCGCACGGTCGAGACCGGGCAGTACGTGCAGGCGGGCTACGTGATGGCGACGCTCCTGCGCGCGGACCCGATGTTGCTGCGGTTTCCCGTGGAGCCGTCGGAGGCGCCGCGGATCAAGCCGGGGATGGTGGCGTCCTTTGCGCTGCGTGAGACGCAGCGGACCTTCACCGCGAAGATCACGCTCGTGGCGGGCGCCGCGGATGCGGTCACGCACATGGTCGGCGTGACGGCGCAGATCGAGGGCGACGAGCATCGCTACTGGCTTCGGCCCGGGTCGTTCTGCGACGTCTCGGTGGAGCTCGGCGCCGCGCGCGCCGCGCCGGTGATTCCGAGGAGCGCGGCGCGCGCGACGGACCACGGCTACGTGGCCTACGTCGTCGAGGGCGACGTGGCGCGCGAGCGCGTGCTCAAGCTCGGCATGAGCACGAAGGACGGGTTCGTCGAGGTGCGCACGGGGCTCGCCGACGGCGACCTGCTCGTGGTGCGCGGGGCCGAGGCGCTCAGCGACGGCGTGAAGGTCCGCGCGAGCAAGGTCGACGCGGCGGCGATCGCGCGGGGCGGGCCCGACGCAGGCGCGCCTTCGGGGTCGGCCGATCCGCGCGCCGACGGGGGGCCGCGAGGCGGGCGGCGCGGGAGGACCGGCGCGGGCGGCGCGGCGGGGACGGATCCGGGGGCGATGGACCCGGCCGGGGCGACGACGGCGGCGCCGTGACGGGGGCGAGGCGGTCGTGAACATCACCGACGTTTCCATCCGGAACCCGGTCTTCGCGTGGATGCTGATGGCGTGCACGATCCTCTTCGGAGTGATCGCCGCCTCGCGCATCGGCATCAGCCAGTACCCCGACGTCGACTACCCGAACATCAGCGTCAGCGTGTCGTGGCCTGGCGCCGCGCCCGCCGCCGTCGAGCGCGAGATCCTCGACCCGCTCGAGCAGGCGCTCGCGCAGGTCGAGGGCGTGCAGCAGGTCGCGGCCACGGCGCGGCAGGGGTCGGCGCGGCTCACCGTGACGTTCGACCTCTCGCGCGACGTCGACCTCGCGCTGCAGGACGTGCAGGCCAAGGTCGCGCAGGCCCAGCGGCAGCTGCCGCGCGACGTGCCGGCGGCGAGCGTGTCGAAGTCGAACCCCGACGACACGCCCATCCTGACCGTGGGCATCTCGGGGCCGTTCTCGCGGCAGATGCTCTCGGACGTCGCGAAGTACCAGGTGCAGCAGAAGCTGCAGACGGTGGCGGGCGTCGGGCAGATCACGCTCAACGGCTTCCTCGACCGCAACGTGCGGATCTGGCTCGACGCGAGCCGGCTCGCCGAGCGCAGCGTGGTCTCGAGCGACGTGCTCGACGCGATCCGCCGCGAGCACGTCGAGGTGCCGGGGGGCGTGCTCGAGGCGGGCGGCAAGCAGCTCGCGGTGCGGCTGCTCGGCGAGGCGCTCGAGCTCGACTCGCTGAAGAAGCTGGTGGTGCGGCGCGTCGCGGGCGTGCCCGTGTACCTCGAGGACGTTGCGCTCATCGAGGACGGGTTCGAGGACGTGAGCTCGGTCGCGCGGCTCGACGGTGCGCCGCTGCAGGCGCTCGGCGTGCTCAAGCAGCGCGGCACCAACGCCGTCTCGGTCGCGGCGTCGGTGCGCGAGAAGATCGCCGAGATCCAGCGCGCGGCGCCCGAAGGCATGAAGGTCGAGATCCTCTCGGACTCGACGCGCTTCATCGAGGAGTCGGTGCACGAGATCGAGCTCGAGCTGGGCCTCGCGCTGGTGCTCACCGCGCTCGTGTGCTGGCTGTTCCTCGGCTCGCTGTCGAGCACGCTGAACGTCGTGCTCGCGATCCCGATGTCGCTGCTCGGGACGGTCGCGGTCATCTACTTCTGCGGCTTCACGCTCAACACCTTCACGCTGCTCGGGCTGTCGCTCGCGGTGGGGCTCGTCGTCGACGACGCCGTGATGGTGATGGAGAACATCTACCGCCACGCGGAGCTCGGGAAATCCAGGGCCGTCGCGTCGTCGGAGGGCACGAAGGAGATCACCTTCGCGGCGCTGGCTGCGACGATCGCCGTCGTCGCGATCTTCCTGCCCGTCATCTTCATGAAGGGCGTCATCGGCCGCTTCTTCTTCCAGTTCGGCGTGACCCTCTCGGTCGCGGTCGTGCTCTCGTACTTCGAGGCGATCACGCTCGCGCCCGCGCGCTGCGCGCAGATCCTCGAGACCTCGCGCGAGAGCCGAGGCGTCGTGGGGCGCGCCGCCGACCGCGCGTTCGCGTGGCTCGAGCGGGCGTACGGCCGTGCGCTCGGCGCGGCGCTGCGCGTGCCGGTGCTCGTGCTGGTGCTCGCGCTCGTCGTGCTCGCCGGATCGGCGGCGCTCGTCCCGAGGATTCCGACGGAGTTCGTGCCGTCGCAGGACCAGAGCCAGCTCAACGTGCGCGTGCAGACCGAGGTCGGCACCACGCTCGGGGCCGCCGCGCCGCTCATCGAGCGCGCCGAGAAGAAGATCGCGGCGCGACCCGAGGTCGCCCGCATCCTCACGACGCTCCAGGGATCGCAAGGGTCCCTGACGCTCACCCTGGTGCCGCCCGGGTCGCGCAAGCTGTCCGCGCTCGCGCTCGCGGCCGAGATCCGGCGCGATCTTTCCTCGATCGCGGGCATCCGCGCGTCCGTGCAGGACCCGTCGCAGCAGGGCTTCGGTGTGCAGCGCGGCTACCCCGTCGACTTCACGGTGCGCGGCGCGGACTGGGAGGAGCTCGTCGCTTCGGCGATGAAGCTGAAAAGGGAGCTCACGGAGAGCGGCGTCGTGACGGACGTGTCGACCGACTACCAGCTCGGCTCGCCGGAGGTGCAGGTCGTGCCGGATCGGCGGCGCGCCAGCGATCTCGGCGTGTCGATGAGCGACCTCGGCAACACCGTGAGCGTGCTCGTCGGCGGCAACGCGGTCGGCAAGTTCTCGACCGGCGGGCGGCGCATCGACATCCGCGTCCGGCTCCTGGCCTCGCAGCGGTCGCGACCCGAGGACGTGGGCGCGATCGGGGTGCGCGCGCAGGGCGGGGCCGTGGTGCCGCTCTCGTTGCTGGTCACGCAGAAGGAGTCGGCGGTGCTGCAGTCGATCAGCCGGCTCGACCGCGAGCGCGCGGTCGGCATCACGGCGAACGTCGCGGCGGGGCACTCGCAGGCCGAGGCGATGGCGAAGGTGAGCGAGCTCGGGGGCGGGCTGCCCGCGGGGTACCGCGCGGTCGCGAGCGGCCAGGCTTCGCAGCTCGCGGAGACGACGAGCGGGCTCGCCTTCGCGCTGCTCGTCGGCGTGCTCGTCGCGTACATGGTGCTCGCGAGCCAGTTCAACTCGTTCCTGCACCCGGTCACGGTGCTCACGATCCTGCCGCTGGCGCTGTCGGGGGCCGTGTTCGGGCTGCTGATCGCGGGCAAGTCGCTCAACGTATTCAGCATGATCGGCGTGCTCCTGCTGATGGGCATCGTGAAGAAGAACTCGATCCTGCTCGTCGAGTACGCGAACCAGGTGCGCGAGCACGATGGCGGCTCGGCGGACGAGGCGATGCGCAAGGCGGGGCCGCTGCGGCTGCGGCCGATCCTGATGACCACGATCGCGACCATGATGGCGGCGGTGCCGGCGGTGCTCGGCCTCGGGCCCGGCACCGAGACGCGCAGCCCGATGGCCGCGGCCGTCCTCGGCGGTCTCACGGTGTCGACGATCCTGAGCTTGCTCGTGGTGCCCGCGTTCTACGTGGTGGCCGACCGGATCAAGCGGCGGATCGGCGCGCGGCGGGGCGAGGCCCCCGCGCCGCGGCCGGCGTGAACCGTGGCCGGCGTCTGCTAGCCTGGGCCGCGTGAAGGCCTGCGCTCGCGCCCGCTCGACCGTCTTTGCCGCGACGCTGGCCGGGGTCGTCCTCGGGCAGCCGGGGGCGGGGCTCGCCTTCGTGTGGCCCAACGTCTCGGTCGAGGTGGCGCGCGCGCTCGCCGCGGGGGACGCCGCGGAGCGGCGCGGGGCGGCCGCGCGCTTGCGGGAGCTTCCGCCCGAGATCGCGGTGCGGCTCGCGCAGCAGGCGATGGGCGATCCGGACGTCGAGGTGCGGCTGCGGGCGGCCCAGGCGGTGACGCTCCTGCGCGTGGGCGGGGCCGGCGACTGGATCGTCACGTGGCTCGCGGAGGGGGACGCGCGCCTGCGGCTCGCGGCGTGCGAGGTGATCCACGCGGGGCCGACCGAGCGGAGCGTGGTGGCGCTCGGGCGCGTGCTCGGGGACCCGGACGCGCACGTTCGCCTCGCGGCAGCGGCGGCGATGGGCGCGTCGATGCGGGCGATCGCCGTGTCGCCGCTGCTCGGGCACCTCGACGACCCGGCGATCGAGGTGCGGGCCGAGGTGGCGCGCGCGCTCGGCCGGATCGGCGACGCTCGCGCGGTCGTGCCGCTCGTGGGCAAGGTGCAGGATTCGGCCGCGGAGGTGCGGCGCGTGGCCCTGCGCGCGCTCGGCGAGCTCGGCGATGCGCGCGCGGTCGGGGCGCTGATGCTGGCGATCGGCGACGCGAGCCCGGAGGTGCGCGTCGAGGCGGTGACCGCGCTCGGGCGGCTCCGATCCGACGAGGCGACGATCGCGCTCGCGCCGATCGTGGAGCAGGATCCGGGGGACTTCGGCGCGCCGACGTCGGGGCGCGCGGCGGCTTCTCCGGCCGCGGGCGAGGTGCGCGCGGCGGCCCTGCGCGCGCTCGGGAACATCGCGTCGGAGGGCGCGATCAAGGTGCTGGTGGGGGCGCTCGCGAAGGAGGACCCGGCCGCGCCGCGGCACCCCGCGCGCGCGGCGCTCGTCGCGGCGGGCCGGCCGGCGGTGCGCGCGCTGGTGGGCGCGCTCGAGGGGTCGCCGACGGCCAGCGTCGCGGCGGGCGCGGCGCTCGCGCTCGGTGACCTCGGCGCGCGGGAGGGCGAGGTGGCGATCGCGCGGGCGATGCAGCGGGGCGCGCTGCCGCTTCGCCACGGGCTGCGGGCGCTCGCGAGCCTCGGTGGCGCGACCGCCCTGCCGAGCGTGCTCGAGCTGTTCGCGGACGCGGACCCGGGCGTGCGCAAGGAGGCCATCGCTGCGGCGAACGCGCTGCTCGACGCGAGCGGCGGCGACGGCCGGGCGGTCGACCCGGCGGCGGCGGCGCTGCGCGATCCGGCCACGCCCGAGGACGAGCGGATCGAGCTCGTCCGGCTGCTCGGCAAGGCCGGGGCTCCGCGGGCCCGCGCGCTGCTCGCGGAGCTCGCGAAGGCGAGGTCGCTGCCGCTGCGCCTCGCGGCGCTCGAGGCCCTCGGCGGCGCGCGCGACGCGGCCGGGGCGCCGGCGGCCAGCGCCGAGCTCGACGCGATCTTGCTCGCGGCGCTCGACGACGAGTCGGCGGACGTCCGGTTGCGCGCGGCGACGGCGCTCGCGCGGGTGGCGGCGCCCGCGACGGCGGCGAAGCTGCTCGATCGGCTCGTGGTGGCCGCCGAGCAGGATCGCGGCGCGATCGGGATCGCGCTGTCCGGCGCGTTGGCCCGCGTCACCGATCCGGCCTTCGTCGGGCGGGTTCACGCTGCGGTCGCGGCCGCGCCCGACGTCGCGCGCGACGCCCTGATCGAGGGGCTCGGGCGCACGCGAGCGCGGGGCGCGGCGAGCGCGCTCGCTCGCCTGGTGAGCGGTTCGGGCATCGACGACCGGCGCAAGGTCGCCGAGGCGCTCGCCGGCCACGTGGGCGACGCGGGCGCGATCACGGCGCTGCGGGCCCTCGCCGGCGACCCGGATCCCTCGGTGCGCGCCGGCGCGGCGTGGGCTCTCGGGGCGGTGGGCGGCAAGGACGAGATCGCGCTGCTGGCGCCGCTCGCGCGCGACCCGGACGTGGCGGTCGCCGGCGACGCGGTCGCGGCGCTCGGGCGCGTGGCTGCGCGGAGCGGCGCGCGCGGAGAGGTCACCGAGGGGCTGTGCGGGGCAATGGGCGACGCGCGGTCGTACGTCCGCGCCAACGCCGTCGCGGCCGCCAGCCTCGCCGGGGTTGCGTGCGTCGGGGGCTCGGCCGCGGAGCTCCTCGCGCGCGACCCCGCGGAGGCGGTGCGCCTCGCTGCGGCGGACGCCCTCGGGCGGGCCGTCGCGGCGGCGGCGAGCGCGC
>CAIVJW010000436.1 GCA_903906315.1 uncultured delta proteobacterium
GAATCGAGCACGAGAAGCCGGGTTGCTCATGGACCGGCACCCTAGGCCGGAGCCCGGCCGGACATCAAGCCGCGACGGGGCAAAACCCCCCGGCCCCAAGGGGCGAACCGCCCCGCCCGATCGGTCTAGAGCAGCACGCGAGCTGCCCGACCGCCGGTCTCGACGTCGAAGTCCGCCCCGACGGCACGGGCGACGGCGCGAGCGACGTCCTGGGCCGCGGCGACCGGGGCGCCGATCGTCAGCGTCAGGGCGGCCCGGTCGGCCTTCCGCTGATCGTCCGGACGCGCCGAAACCCAGAGCCGACCGGCTTCCGTGCGCTCGGCGCGGAGGCGGAGCCCCGCGGCGCGCGGCCGGGCCACGGACGCGAGCGCGACCTCCAGGAGCGAGGCGGCGACGACCGGGTCACCGACGAACGTGTAGTCACCGGGCTCGAGCGTCACGACGACGGTCGCCGAGGCCGTCCGCGGGCCGCACAGGCGCAGCCGCACGACGTCCGCCAGATCGAGCGACACGGCGGACGGCGATCCCGCGGCCACGAGCAGATCCGCGAGACAGAGGACGCCGTCGAGCTCGGCGCCCGCGCGACGCACGACCACCTCCACGGACAGGCGCGCCCGCGCGTCAATGGCGTTGGCGTCGGCGCGGCCGAGCGCCCCCGACAGCGCGTCGATGGCCTCCACGGCGCCGTCGAAGAGCACCTCGGCCGCGGCGCGGGTCGAGGGCGGCTGACGCCCCGCGACGACGGCGCGCAGCGACACGAAGGCCGCGCGCAAGGTCCCGCACCCGTCGCGGACATCGACGATCGCGCGCGCCAGGGGCTTTGCGCCGACCCGCAGCGAGCGCAGGAGATTGGCCAGGTTGTGGAGGGCCCCCACCCCGTCGCGCGCCGCCCCTCGGGCGGCGGCGACGTCGGGATCGCGGTCCGCTCGTCGCGAAGACGGCGGCGTTTCCGACAGGTCCGGACCGCGGCGATCGATCAAAGCGCGGCGCTCGAGGAGACCTCGCAGCCCGGGAAGTAATAGCCGATCTCCCGAACGGCGCTGGCGAGGCTATCGGAGCCGTGCACGGCGTTCTCGCCCTTGCTCGCGCCGTACAGCTTGCGAATGGTGCCGGCGGCCGCGGCGGCCGGGTCGGTCGCGCCGATGACCTCGCGGTACTTGGCAATGGCGTCCTCGCGCTCGAGGCACATCACGACGACGGGGCCGCGCGACATGAACGCGGTCAGCTCGTCGAAGAAGGCGCGACCGCGGTGCTCGGCATAGAAGCCTTCCGCCTGGGGGCGGGTCTGCGTGAGAAGGCGCATTCCCTTGACGCGGAAGCCCTCCTTCTCGAGGTGGGCGATGATGGCGCCGGCGTGCCCCTTCTCGAAGGCGTCCGGCTTGACGATGGACAAGGTTCTCTCGAGGGCCATAGGTGCGCGTCCATTAAAGGAATCGTCCGGCTCGCGCAAGCCGCCTGGCATGGAATGGCCGCCCGCTCGAAACTTGCCGAGCCGTCGGCGGGAAGGCCACGTCGAGCTGCAACACGGCTGACACAATCGGCTGCCATACTCCGGCCCAGCCATGCCCCCCCACGTGCTCATCGTCGAGGACGAGAAGGATCTCGCCACCGTCCTGTCGTACGGCTTCCGTCAGGCCGGCTTCGACGTCGTGACCGCGGCGAGCGGCGAGCTCGCCCTCAAGGCCACCCGCGAGGAGCGCTTCGACCTCGTGCTGCTCGACCTCATGCTCCCCGGCGTGTCGGGCACCGAGGTCTGCAGGAGGCTCAAGCAGGCGCCCGAGACCTCGCACGTGCCGGTCATCATCGTGACCGCCCGCGGCGAGGAGATCGATCGCGTCGTCGGCTTCGAGCTCGGCGCCGACGATTACGTGGTCAAGCCGTTCAGCGTGCGCGAGCTCGTGCTGCGCGCGCGCGCCGTGCTGCGCCGGGTCGAGGGCGGCGCGACCGCGGGGGATGCGCTGCGGTTCGGCACGCTGCGCGTCGACCGCGGGGCGCACCGCGCCTGGGTCGACGACGCCGAGGTCGCCATGACGGCGCTCGAGATGAAGCTCCTCATGCTGCTGTTCGACCGGCGCGGCCGCGTGCTGTCGCGCGACCAGCTGCTCGACGACGTCTGGGGCGAGCACGTCGACGTGACCACGCGCAACGTCGACACGCACGTCAAGCGGGTGCGCGACAAGCTCGGCTCCGCGGGCCCGTACATCGAGACCGTGCGCGGCGTCGGCTACCGCTTCCGCGCGACGCCCGACGAGTCGTGATCGAGGCCGCGCCTCCTCGGGGGGACACGTGAGCGTCCTCGCCCGCCTCGGCATCGGCGCGCGCCTCGCCCTCGCGTCGGTGATCCTGCTCCTCGCGGCCGGGCTCGTCGTGGAGCGGCTGAGCTCGGCCGAGCTCGAGGCCGCCCTGATCGACCGCGTCCGCGCCGACCTCGCGGCCGAGCTCGGCATCATCGAGGACGACGCCCTGCGCGCGCAGGACGCCGGCGCCAGCGACGCGGCGACGTGGGACGCGGTGGCCGACCGGCTCGGGGCCCGCACCGGGGCTCGCATCACGCTCATCGCCGACGACGGGCGCGTGATCGGCGACTCGGACGTCGCGCTCGCGGACCTCGGCGCCCTCGAGAACCACGCCCGGCGCGAGGAGGTCGCGCGCGCGCTCGAGGTCGGCCAGGCGACGGCGATCCGCGCCAGCCCGACGCTCGGGCGGCGGATGATCTACGCCGCGCGCCGCTTCCCAGGCCGCGCGCGCGGCCTCGCGGTCGTGCGGATCGCGCTCCCGCTCGCGGGGGTGGACGCCGCCCTCGGCTCGTCGAGGCGCTTCCTCGCGCTCGGCACGGCGGTCGCCGTCGCGGTCGCCGTCGCCATGAGCGTGCTCGGCACGTTCCTCCTCACGCGGCCCGTCCGCGAGGTCACCCGCACCGCGCTCGACATGGCGGAGGGCCGCCTCGACGCGCGCGCCCCGGCCGACGGCACCGACGAGGTCGCCCTGCTCGGCCGCGCGCTGAACCGGCTGGCCGCGGAGCTCTCCGCGTCGATGAAGGCGCTGCGCGCGGAGCGCGACCTGCTGACGGCGGTGCTCGACGGGATGCGCGAGGGCGTGCTCGTCCTCGGCCCCGACGACCGCGTCGTGCTCGCCAACCGGGCGCTCCGCGCGATGACGCTCGCCGGCGAGAGCCCCGTCGGCAAGCCGCTGCTCGAGACGATCCGCAGCGCAGCGCTCGCCGAGACCGTCGAGAAGGTCCGGCGCCGCGGCGAGATCCGCAGCACGGAGATCGAGCTCGGCGGGCTCCTGCCGCGGCGGCTCCTCGCGCAGATCGGGCCGCTCGAGGACGAGGGCGGCCGCGGCACGATCGCGGTGTTCCACGACGTGACCGAGCTCCGCCGCCTCGAGACGATCCGGCGCGACTTCGTCGCCAACGTCTCGCACGAGCTCAGGACGCCGGTCACCGCGATCGTCACCGCGAGCGAGACGCTGCTCTCCGGCGCGCTCGACGATCGCGAGACCGCGGCCGAGTTCGTCGGCGTCATCGACCGGCACGGCATGCGCCTCCGGCAGCTCGTCGACGACCTGCTCGACCTGTCGAAGATCGAGGCGCGCGCGTTCAAGCTGAAGCCCACCGCGCAAGCCCTCCAGCCGATCGCGGCGCACGTCGCCGAGCTCTTCGAGGAGGCGGCGCGCAGGCACGCCGTGACGATCGCGGTCGAGGTCGCGATGGAGGCGCCGCGCGCACGCACCGACCGCCGCGCGCTCGAGCACGTGCTGTCGAACCTGCTCGACAACGCGATCAAGTACGCCGGAGAGGGCGCGCACGTCACGATCTCCGCGGCGGCCGACGACGACGACGACCACGTCGCGATCACCGTCGCCGACGACGGACCCGGCATCCCGAAGGCCCACCTCGACCGCATCTTCGAGCGCTTCTACCGCGTCGACGCGGGCCGATCGCGCGAGCTTGGCGGCACCGGCCTCGGCCTGTCCATCGTCAAGCACCTGGTCGCCGAGCTCGGCGGCACGGTGCGCGTCGAGAGCGAGGCCGGCCACGGCGCGCGCTTCACCGTGCGCCTGCCGCGCGCCTGATCGTTTCGATCCTCACACCGCGCTGTCGCGCGAATGACACACGGAGCGCGTACGTCTTGCGGCACATGCTGCGCACCTCCCTCGCGATCGCGATCCTCGCCGCCATGCCCGCCTGCAGCCGTGACGGAGGCGGCGCCGGCGAGGCCCCGCTGCCAGGCGCCAAGGCCAAGGAAGGCCCCGCCGCCGGCGCGGTGACCGTCACCGGTGCGGGGGCGACGTTCCCGTTCCCGCTGTACACGAAGTGGATCGCCGAGTTCGGCAAGCGCGCGCCCGACGTGAAGGTCGACTACCAGTCGATCGGATCGGGCGGCGGCATCCGCCAGATCACCGAGCGCACCGTGGACTTCGGCGCCTCGGACGCGCCGATGACCGACGAGCAGCTCGCGAAGGCCGCGGGCGTCGTGCACGTCCCGACCTGCCTCGGCGCGGTCGTGGTCACCTACCACGTCGACGGCGTGCCCTCGGGCCTGCGGCTCGGTCCCGACGCGATCTCGGGCATCTTCCTCGGCACCGTGAAGACCTGGGACGACGCCGCGATCGCGAAAGAGAACCCCGGCGTGAAGCTGCCGGCGAAGGCGATCGCGAGCGTTCACCGATCCGACGGCAGCGGCACGACCAGGATCTTCGTCGACTACCTCTCCGCGGTGAGCCCCGCGTGGAAGACCGGCCCCGGGTCCGGCACCAGCGTGAGCTGGCCGGGCGGGCTCGGCGCGAAGGGCAACGAGGGCGTCTCGGCGACCGTCGCGAGCACGCCGGGGGCCGTCGGCTACGTCGAGCTCGCGTACGCGGTGCAGAACAAGCTCCCCTTCGCGTCGATCCGCAACAAGGCGGGACAGTTCGTCGCGCCGTCCGTCGAGAGCACGACCGCCGCGGCCGCCGGCTCCGCCGCGCGCATGCCCGACGATCTGCGCGTGTCGATCGTCGACGCCGAGGGCGACGGCGCCTACCCCATCGCCGGCTTCACGTACGTGCTCCTGCACGCCCAGCAAAAGGACGCGCGCAAGGGCAAGGCGCTGGTCGACTTCCTCGGCTGGGCGCTGAGCGACGGCCAGAAGCTCGCGGGCGACCTGCACTACGCGGCGCTCCCCGCTGCCGTCGCCGAGAAGGCCCGCAGGAAGGTCGCCGCGGTGACCGGCCCCGACGGCGCGGCGATCGCCCCGGGAAAGCCCTGATCCGCGAGGCCTCGCGCGATCGAGCCCCATGAGCGCCGCCCCCGCCGAAGCCCTGCCCCACGCCGCCGCGACGACGCCGAGCGCGCCGCAGCGTGCGCCCGATCGACCGCGCGGCCGCCTCGGCGACCGGCTGTTCGAGGGCGTGACGACCGCGCTCGCGATCGTGGTCCTGCTGGTGCCGTCGGCAATGCTGATCGAGCTCGTCGGAGCCTCCCGCAAGGCGATCGGCGCGTTCGGCGCATCGTTCCTGACGTCGTCGACGTGGGACCCGGTCCACGGGAGCTTCGGCGCGCTGCCCTTCCTCTGGGGCACGGTCGTCTCGTCGCTCCTCGCGCTCGCGCTCGCCGTGCCGGTCTCGATCGGCGTCGCCATCTTCCTCGCCGAGCTCGCGCCGCACCGCGCCCGCGGGCCGCTGTCGTTCCTGGTCGAGCTGCTCGCGGCCATCCCGAGCGTCGTCTACGGCTTCTGGGGGGTCTTCGTGCTGGTGCCGCTCCTGCGCGAGCACGTCGAGCCGTGGCTCGCCGCCCACCTCGGCTTTCTTCCTCTGTTTCAAGGGCCGCCGCTCGGCTTCGGCATGCTCGCGGCCGGCGTCGTCCTCGCGATCATGATCGTCCCCACCGTGAGCTCGATCGTGCGCGAGGTGCTGCGCGCGGTCCCGGCCGCGCAGCGCGAGGCTGCCGCGGGCCTCGGCGCGACCCCGTGGGACACCATCCGGTTCGCCGTGCTGCCGTCGGCGCGATCGGGGATCGTGGGCGCGATCCTGCTCGGCCTCGGCCGCGCGCTCGGCGAGACGATGGCCGTCACGATGGTCATCGGCAATCGCCCGAAGGTCTCGGTGAGCCTGCTCGATCCCGCGACGTCCATGGCGAGCGTCCTCGCCAACGAGTTCGCCGAGGCGGACTCCGACCTCTACCTTTCGGCGCTCTCCGAGATCGCGCTCCTCCTGTTCGGCGTGGCCCTGATCCTGAACCTCCTCGCGCGCTGGCTCGTCGGCGCGACGAAGGGCCGCGTCGGGAGCCCGGCGTGAAGCCCGTCCGCGAGGACCTCCTCGCCGCCGGGCCCGCCGAGCGCCGTCGCCACGCCCGCAGCCTGTTCTTCACCGCCCTGTGCGCGATCTCGGCCGCAATCGTCCTCGTCCCGCTCGGGTCCATCCTGCTGTACGTGGTCGAGCGCGGCGCGAGCGGCCTCTCGTGGACTTTCTTCACGGCGCTGCCGAAGCCCGTCGGCGAGACGGGCGGCGGCATGGGCAACGCGGTCGCCGGCAGCCTCGTGCTCATCGGCCTCGCGTGCCTCTTCGGCCTGCCGGTCGGCGTCCTCGCCGGCGTCTACCTCGCCGAGGTCGGACGCGGCCGCCTCGCCGCCGCGATCCGGTTCACGGCCGACGTGCTCGCCGGCGTGCCGTCCATCACCATCGGCGTCTTCGTCTACGCGCTCGTCGTCGTGTCGATGCGCCGCTTCTCGGCGATCGCTGGCGGCCTCGCGCTCGCGCTCGTGATGATCCCGACCGTGACGCGCACGACCGAGGAGCTGCTCCGCCTGGTCCCGCCGAACCTGCGCGAGGCCGCGCTCGGCCTCGGCGTGCCGGCGTGGCGCACGACCGTCTTCGTCGTGCTGCGCACGGCCGCCCCCGGCATCGCGACCGGTGTGATGCTCGCGGTCGCGCGCGTGGCCGGCGAGACCGCGCCGCTGCTGTTCACCGCGATGAGCAGCCGCTACTGGGCGGCCGGCCTCGATCGCCCCATCGCGTCGCTCCCGGTGCAGATCCTCACGTACGCCACCTCGCCGTACGCCGACTGGCAGGCCCAGGCCTGGACCGGCGCGCTCTGCCTCGTGGCGATCGTGCTCGTGCTCAACCTCGCCGCCCGCGCCGTCGCCGCGCGGAGCCTCGGAGCCCGCCGATGACGACCGCGCCCCCCGTCGCTCGAGGCCCGCTGTCCTCGGAGCCGCCGCCCTTGCCCGATCCCGAGCCGGTCGCCCGCATCCAGGTGCGCAAGCTCCACGCGTGGTTCGGGGGCTTCCACGCGGTGCGCGACGTGTCGCTCGACATCCCGACCCGCAAGGTCACGGCCGTGATCGGCCCCTCGGGCTGCGGGAAATCGACCTTCCTGCGCTGCCTGAACCGCCTGCACGAGCTCACGCCGGGCGCGCGCGCCGAGGGGTCGGTACTGCTCGACGGCGTCGACGTGTACGGCCGTCGCGTCGACCCCGTCGTGCTGCGCCGCCGCGTCGGCATGGTCTTCCAGAAGCCGAACCCCTTCCCGACGATGTCGATCCGCGACAACGTCCTCGCGGGCCACCTGCTGTCGGGCACGCGCGTCCCCGACCCCGAGGCCATGGTCGAGCGATCGCTCCGGCAGGTCGCGCTCTGGGACGAGGTGAAGGACAAGCTCGACCAGTCGGGCATGAGCCTCTCGGGCGGGCAGCAGCAGCGGCTCTGCATCGCACGCGTGCTGGCCGTCGAGCCCGAGGTGATCCTGCTCGACGAGCCCTGCTCGGCGCTCGACCCGATCGCGACGGCGCGCATCGAGGAGCTGCTGGGCGAGCTGGAGAGTCGGTACACGATCGTGCTCGTGACGCACAACATGCAACAAGCGGCGCGCACCTCGGACTATACGGCGTTCTTCTATCTCGGCGACCTCGTCGAGCTCGACCGGACGACGACGATCTTCACGAACCCGAAAGAGCGGCGGACCGAGGACTACGTGACGGGGAGGTTCGGGTGAGCGGGAGGTCGGACGCGGCGCACACGAGCAAGCACTACGAGCAGGAGCTCCGCGAGCTGCGCGAGAAGCTGATCCTGATGGGCAGCCTCGGCGAGGAGATGATCGGCGAGGGCATGAAGGCGCTCGCCACACGCGACGCCGCGCGCGCGCGCGCCACGATCGACGTGGACCGCCGCATCGATCGGCTCGAGTGCGAGGCCGACCAGCTCGCGATGCAGATCCTCGCGACGCGCCAGCCGGTCGCGTCGGACCTGCGGTTTCTGACGGCCTCGCTGAAGATCGTCACCGACCTCGAGCGCATCGGCGACCTCTCGGTGAACATCTGCGAGCGCGTCGTCGAGCTCTGCGACGAGCCGCCGCTGCCCGTGCGCATCGACCTGGGCGGGCTCGCCGAGGAGGCCGTCTCGGCGCTGCACGAGGCCCTCGACGCGCTCGTCGCGCGCGACGTCGCCCACGCGACCGAGCTGCTGCGCCGCGACGACGTGATCGACGATCACTACTCCGCGATCTTCGCCGAGGTGCTGCGCGTGATGGGCAACGACCCCACGACCATCTTCCGCGCGACGCGCGTGCAGTCGATCGCGAAGTACCTCGAGCGCATCGCCGACCACGCGATGAACATCTCGGAGGTGGTCGTGTTCCTCGTGCAGGGGCGGGACATCCGCCACCGGCGCAGGCCGGACGGCGACGCCGATCGCTGACCGGAGCCGGCGTCAGCCCTTCTTCTTGCCCTTGCGGCGCTTGCCCTGGAGCTTCGGGATGCGCTCGTCGACGTCGTGGCCGAAGAGGTACGCGCCCACGCGCCAGAGCGCGTCGTAGCGCTGCCCGAGCAGCGTCCACAGCCGGTCGCGGGTGTCGCCCGCGATCTCGGCGGCCGAGGGCGAGAGGTCGCCCGCCGCGCCCTTCTTCTTCCCTCGCTTGTCGCGGCGCCCGCCGGCGGCATCGGCGGCCTCGCGGTCCGCGAACAGCACGGCGAGGGCGAGCTCCGGCAGCTCGCGCAGGTCGTCGAGGCGAGCGAGCGGCAGCTCCGTGCGCACGCGCGTCTCGTGCGCCAGGACCGCGGAGAGCGCCTGAACGAGGGCGTGATAGACGGCCTCCACGTCCCCACCAGGCGCCCGCACGTCGCGCGGGTCGACGTCGCGGGCGAGGGGCGCGAGCTTGGCGTGGGCCGCGTGCAGCGAGACCGTGTCTGCGACGAGCCGGGCAGGGTCCTTGCGCTTGCCCCTGGCTTGCTTCGGCTTCTTCTTGGCTTCGCTCATGGCCGCCACCCTAGGCCAAAGCGCGCCGCGGGAGAACCCTCGCGGCCGGCGGGACGCAGGCTCGTCACCAGACCGTCACCGAGCCACGAGTCACGTCCCGAGGCGCTCGATCACCAGGATCACCGCGGAGAGCACCACGGCGACGACGAGCAACACCCAGGTCGGCGGCCGCTCGTCATCCCCGGTCGGGGCGTCGGCTTCGTTCGTTCGGACGCGCATCAAGCCTCCTCCGACACCGTGCTCTCCTCGCAAAATCGGTAGCCCACGCCGCGCACGGTCTGCACGTACGCGCCCGCGATCCCGAGCTTCTCGCGCAGACGCTTGACGTGCGTGTCGACGGTGCGTGGCGTGACGGCGACGTCGCACCACACGTCCTCGAGCAGCGTGCGGCGTGAGATGACGCGGCCGCGGCACTCGAAGAGCGCGACGAGGAGCTTCCACTCGAGCAGCGTCAGGTCGAGCTCGCGCCCGACGGCCCACGCGCGGTGTCCCGCCTGGTCGATGCGCAGGCAGCCCGTGACCACGCCGCGCGCGCGCGGCCGAGGCAGGGCCCCGCGGCGCAGGACCGCCCGCACGCGCAGCACGAGCTCGCGCACGCTGTACGGCTTCGCCACGTAGTCCACCGCGCCGAGCTCGAAGGCGAGCACGCGGTCGATCTCGGCGACGCGGAACGAGACGATCATGATCGGGATCTCGTCCGCAGCACCGGCGCGGCCGAGCGCGGTCATCGCCTCGAGCCCCGACGCGCCCGGGACGAGCGGCTCGAGCAGGACCAGATCCGGCCGATCCCGCGACGCGATCTCCACGGCGTCGACCACGCACGCGGCCGTCCGCACCTCGTGGCCGTCCTGGCGCAGGCCGTCGACGAGCGGCCGCGCCGCGGCCTCGCCATCATCAACCAGGAGGATGCGCGGCATCGGGCTGTGTGAAGTACCCCGCGCGCGTGACGTTCCGGTGAAGCTGCCGTCACGAGCGCGTGTGCGCGACGCCGCGGGATCGTCACCGGCGCGTCGCCGAGCCGAGGAGCTTCCGCCCGTAGGCTGCCCGCCGTGCGAAAGCCCGCGTTCTACTCGTCACTCGCCATCCTCACCGCGGCGCTCGCCGTCCCCCGTGGCGCCGCCGCCGACGTGCGCGTCTTCGACCGCGCCGCGTCCGAGACGCTCCCCGCGCTGTCGCTCGACCTCTTCGGCTGGGCCCAGCCGCGCTTCGCCTGGCAGCAGCACGACACGCGCCCGTCCGTGCACTTCGAGCCGAACCCCGCCTTCACGGTGCAGAGCGCGCGCCTCGGCGCGGTCGCTGGCCTCGGGGACCACGCCGAGGTTCACCTCGAGGTCGACCTCGCGCGCGAGATCGCCCAGCCGATCGACGCGTACGTGGTCGTCACCCCCTTCCGTCGCCCCGAGGCCACGCTCCAGGTCTCCCTCGGCCAGCTCCGCGTGCCCTTCAGCCGACAGAACCTCCTCGCCGCCAAGAGCCGACAGTTCGCCGACAACGCCTACTTCGTCGCGCCGAAGTTCGTGGTCGACCGCGACCTCGGCGTTCAGCTCGGCGTCGACCTCTTCGAGGGCCGCGGGCGCCTGCTCGCCGGCGTCTTCAATGGCAATGAGCCCGGTCGCGGACAGACGCTCAACGCCGACGCCTGGTTCCTCTTCGCCGGTCGCGTCGAGGTGTCGCCCCTCGGTCGCCCGCCTCGTTTCGAGGGCGATCTACGCCCCGTCGCGGACCGGGCGAAGCCGATCGTGACGCTCGGCCTCGGCGCCATGCGCAACCGGCTCGAAGACAAGAGCTTCTACCGCACCTATTTCGGAGCGGACCTCGGCTTCTGGTGGCAGGGGCTGTCGCTCTACGCCGAGGCGTACCACCGCACCGACTGCCCGATCGGCCAGAGCTGCCCGGTATTCTTCGGCGCGCCCCAGGGATCGCTGAACCCCGCCGGCATCACCGGCGAGGGCTGGAACGTGCAAGCCGGCTACTTCCCGCCCCTCCCGTGGCTTCGCGAGCACCTCGAGGTCGCCGCGCGCGTGCAGCGCTTCGACCCGGCGCGCGAGGTCGCGAGCCCCGCGAACGACGCCGGCGCGCGCGACCTCGACCAGAGCAACCCGACGTGGGGCTACCTCGGCGTGCAGGTCGGTGGCAGCTTTTACTGGGACCGCGGGCACGATCTGAAGCTCTCGGGCAGCTACGAGATCCGCAACGAAACGAAGTCCTGCCTCCAGGGCCAGAGCGGCAACGCATGCACGGGCGTGATCGCGAACAACCTGCTCCTGATCCAGGGGACGGCAGCGTTCTGACGGCGTCGCGAGATCGCCACCGAGCCGACGCGGAGCCTCCTCCGGCGCCTGGCATAGGAGGGCCATGATCGTCGACCGACCCGCGCGCCGCGCGCACCCCCGCCTCCTCGGCCTCCTCGGCGGCGCGCTCCTCGCGAGCGCTGCGGCGGCCGCCACCCTCATCGCCTGCCAGGACACGTCGAGCGGCGACGGCGCGGGCGGCGGCGCGCAGGGCGGCGCGGCGGGGCCCGGCTTCCGACCCGAGGGCTGCGCGTTCTCGATCGCTTCCCGTGAGGAGTACTCCGACTTTCAGCACGGCAGGACCGAGGTCGGCGCCACGCCGAACCTCCGCCGCGTGCGCCTCGGCCTCGGCGGCAACGTCGCGCCAGGCGCGCCCGGCCACGCCGACCCGTCGACGTCGATCGGCGTGGCGTGGCAGTCGGACGACGGCACCCTCGTCAGCCAGGTCGCCTGGGGCACGACCCCCGACCCGGCATCGTGGCCGGCCGCGAACCTCGCCGAGGGCGTCACCTGGCTCACCCCCGCCGGCACGCTCAATTCGTCGGGCGACGAGCGCATGCACGAGGCCTACGTGTGCGGGCTCGAGCCCGGCACGACCTACTACTACCGAGTCGGCGGCGGCCCGGCCGGCAAGGCGGTGTGGAGCGACGTCTACGCCTTCGCGACGACACCGAGCGACCCGGAGGCCCCGGTGACCCTCGCCGTGAGCGGCGACTCGCGCGGGCAACAGCAGGATGCCTGGCGGCTGCTGCAGCGCCAGATCATGAAGGCGGGAGCGGCGATCCAGCTCTTCTCCGGCGACATGATCAACTTCGCCCCCGACCAGGCCGAGTGGGAGAAGTGGCTGGACCTCGGGTGGAAGGACGCCGACGGCACGCTGCTCGCGACCGGGCAGCTTCTCACGCTCTCGGCCCACGGCAACCACGACAACCACACGTCGCTCTTCTTCGGCAACCTGGTGCTGCCGCAGGATCTCGCGAAGTACCCGAAGTACGCCGAGCTGTTCTTCTCGGTGGACGTCGGCCCGGTGCACGTCGTCGTCGTCGACGACGCCTTCATCGTCTCGCCGAGCGGCGACGCCGAATACCAGCCTGCGCTCGCCGGGTGGCTCGAGGCGGACCTCTCGGCCGCCCAGGCCAACCGCGCCAAGGTGCCGTGGATCGTCACGATGCACCACCACCCGGAGTACTCGTCGTCGACGCACGGCAAGGACGCCGACGTGCTGCGCGGGCGCGCCTTCTTCGGGCCCATCTGGGACAAGCACCACGTCGACCTCGCCCTGGCCGGCCACGACCACGACTACGAGCGCTCCAAGCCCCTCACCGGGCCGGTCGATGCGCCGACCGTGAAGCCCTCGTCCAAGGACGGCACGACATACCTCGTGTGCGCCGGCGCGGGCGCCGACGCCTACGCCTCGTCGACGAGCAGCTTCACGGCCACGAGCCGCGACTACAAGAGCGGCAGCGCGCTCGGCTTCTACTCGCTGCTGAAGGCGACGAAGGGCAAGCTGACCATCGAGTCGCACGAGCTGCGCGCCGACGGGTCGGACCCGGTCTTCGACGCGATCGACCTCGTGAAGTAGCGGCCCGCTTCTTCGCCTCGCGGCGCGGTGCTAGACCGTCCGCAGAAAGGAGGCCCATCATGACGGAGCCGCGTCTCACGACCCTCGTTCAGGGTGGTGGCTGAGCCCGCAAGCTCGCCGCCGAGAGCCTGGTCCAGGTTCTGAAGAACATCGCTCCCATCCCCCACCCCTGGGTGGACGAGTCGTCGACGGGCCCCCTCGACGACGCGGCCGTGGTGCGCCCGGAGGGATCGGCCCGATCGATGGTGCTGACGATCGACGTCATCACGCCGATCGTCGACGACCCGCGCGCGTTCGGCGCGATCGCGGCCGCGAACTCGATGAGCGACGTGTGGGCGATGGGAGGCCGGCCGGAGGTCGCGCTCTCGTTCATCGGCTTCCCGAACGACAAGCTGCCGCTCTCCGTGCTCGAGGAGGTCCTGCAGGGCGTCCGCGAGGCGTGCGCGCGCGCGAGCTGCGCGGTCGTCGGCGGCCACACGATCGGCGACTCGGAGCCCAAGTGCGGGCTCGCGGTGGTCGGCAGCGTCGACCCGCGCCACGTCTGGTCGCACCGGAGCGCGCGCCTCGGCGACGTGCTCGTGCTGACGAAGCCGATCGGCACCGGCGTCGTCGGTCAGGCGATCAAGGCGGGCTCCGCGACGGCAGAGATCATCGCGGCGGCCACGGCGCAGATGATGGCGCTGAACGACGTCGCGTGCGCGGTCGGCCTCGCCGCGGGCGCGAGCTCGTGCACCGACGTCACCGGCTTCGGCCTGCTCGGCCACCTCAAGCACGTGGTCGAGGCCTCGGACCTGGGCGCGGTGATCTGGGCCTCGCGCGTGCCGATCCTCGACGGCGCGCGCGCGTTCGCCGATCAGGGCCTCGTCCCGGGCGGCAGCAAGCGCAACCTGAAGTACGCCGAGCCGGTGACCTCGATCGACGACGACGTCGAGCCGGTCCTGCGCACGCTGCTCGCGGACGCGCAGACCTCCGGCGGGCTGCTCCTGGCGATCCCGGAGGCGATGGCGCCGATGGCGGTCGACCGGCTGCGCGACGCGGGCATCGCCTGCGCGGCGGTCGTCGGCCAGCTCGAGCGTGCGAGCGGGCCGGCGCGCATCCGCGTCGTGCGCTGACCAGCGCGCCCTCCGCACCGCGACCGCGCGCGGTTGCCGCCGAAGCGTGACCTCGCGTACTCTCACACGGTCGGAGTCGGTCGGCTCCGGGGAACGGGAGGGGCTCGTGGGTGGGGTGGCACCTCGAGAGACCGTCGAGGCCGACGGCGCGGCTGTCCTGGGGCGCGCGGAGGAAGCCCTCCGCACCGCCCGAGAAGAGCTCCGCGCGGTCGTCGAGCACATCTACGCCGGCGTCGTCGTCCACGGGGCGGATACGCGCGTCCTCCTGGCCAACCGGCGCGCCTCCGAGCTGCTCGGCCTCTCGCCTGAGCAGATGCTCGGCAAGATGGCCGTCGACGCGGCCTGGTGCTTCCTCCGCGAGGACGGAACGCCGATGCCCGTCGAGGAGTACCCCGTCCGTCGCGTCGTCGACTCGTGCCGTCCGGTCCAGAACCTCGTGGCGGGCATTCGCCATCCGGGGCCCCGCGAGGACACCTGGTTGCTCACCACGGCCTTCCCCGAATTCGACGACGAAGGCCGCCTCAGCCGGGTGGTGGTGACGTTCGTCGACATGACCGAGCAGCGGCGCATCGCGGCCGAGGCCGCCGCGGTGGCCATGGTGTCGCGAGCCTTCCACCAGGACGAGCCGCTCGATCGGATCTACCCCGAGATCGCCCGCCGGCTCGCCGCGAAGCTCCCCTTCCCCATCGCGTCGATCGAGCTTCACGACCGCGATCGCGGCGAGATGGTCTTCGTCGGCACCGCCGGCGAGGGCTGCCCGCCGACGGGCCTGCGCGTCCCGGTCGGCGACACGATCTCGGGGCAGGTCGCCCTCACCGGCGAGCCCTTCGTCGGTGGCGCCGTGAGCGGCGACCCCTCCTATCGGTCCGAGAGCCTCCGCAGGCTCGGCGTCGAGACCTTCGTCAGCGTCCCCGTCGTGGTCGACGCCGCCGTGGTCGGCACCATCTCGCTCGCCGACTCGCGCGCGCGAAGTGACGCCGGATCCTGGGTCGACACGCTGACGACCGTCGCGAGCGCCCTCGCCCAGGAGATCGGCCGACGCCGATCGAACGAGGCGCTCCGGGCGAGCGAGCTGAAGTACCGCCGGCTCCACGAGAGCATGACGGACGCCTTCGTCTCCACGGCGATGGATGGGCGGCTGCTCGAGTTCAACCGCGCCTATCTGGAGCTGCTCGGGTACTCCGAGGGCGAGCTGCGCGAGCTGACCTACGCGGACCTGACGCCCGAGCGGTGGCGCGCGTTCGAGAGCGAGATCGTGCGGACTCAGGTCCTCACGCGCGGGTCCTCGGACGTGTACGAGAAGGAGTACCGCCGGAAGGACGGCGCGATCTTCCCGGTCGAGCTCCGCACGTTCCTCGTCCGCGACCGCGAGGGCCAGCCCGAGACGATGTGGGCGATTGTCCGCGATATCACGGATCGCAAGCGCTCCGAGGAGGCGCTGGTGCGCACGCAGAAGCTCGAGGCGCTCGGCACCCTCGCCGGCGGCGTCGCGCACGACTTCAACAACATCCTCGTCGCGATCCGCGGCTACGCCGCCCTCGCGGCCTCCGACCTCGCCGAGGACGACCCGGTCCGGCGGTACATCGACGAGATCGAACGGGCCGGGGTCCGCGCGAGCGCGCTCGTCCGCCGCATCCTGACGTTCGCGAAACCGCAAAGGTCCGTGTCGGTCGCCGGCCCCCTCGCCCCGGTGGTGGACGAGTCGCTGAAGCTGCTTCGGGCCACGATCCCCGCGCTGATCGAGATCCGGACGCAGTGGGACGCCGACGCCCCCCCCTCCGCCATCGACGCGGTGCAGGTGCAACAGGTCGTGCTCAACGTCGTCAACAACGCCGTGGACGCGATCGGACCGCGAGCGGGCGTCATCGCCCTTCGCCTCGAGCGAGCCGACGTGGCCGCAGGGAGCGCCCCGGGGCTCGAGGCGGGGACGTACGCCCGGCTGTCGGTCACCGACGACGGCGCCGGGATCGACCCGGCGACGCTGGAGCGCGTGCTGGATCCGTTCTTCACGACGAAGCCCGCGGGCAAGGGGACGGGCCTCGGCCTCTCGACGGTCCACGGCATCATGAAGGGCCACGGCGGGTGCGTGGCCATCGTGAGCCAGCCGGGTCGAGGCACGCGGGTAGACCTCTACTTCCCCGCGGCGACGGCTCCGTCTCCGAGCACCTCCGCGGCGGCCCCGGAGGCGCTCCAGGCGCGGAGCCACCGCGTCGAGCGGCTCCTCTACGTCGACGACGAGGAGGCGATCTTGTTTCTCGCTCGCAAGCTCCTCGGGCGCGAGGGCTACCGGGTCACCACCTTCGACGCACCGCGGGCCGCGCTGGCGGAGTTCCTGGCGCACCCGGCCGACTTCGACGCGCTGATCTCGGACATCTCGATGCCGACGATGTCCGGCTTCGACCTCGCCGCGGAGTTCCTCGCCGTGAGGCCCGACCTGCCGGTCGTGATCACCTCGGGCTTCGTGCGGCCCGAGGACGAGGACCGCGCCGCGCGCCTCGGCGTGCGCGCCATCCTGTCGAAGCCGAACTCCGTCGAGGATCTCGCGACGACCCTCGACCGGATCTTCCGCGCGGACGCGGGGCGCTGACGCGGGGCGGGTCCGCGCCCGCCCTGCCCGACCGGTCGCTCTCCCGGCCACCCCACGTCGCGCGGCCGGCGTCGCCAGCGCGCCGCCCGGTCACCTCACGATCGCGCCGCTAGCGTCGACGTCGCGCCCCGAGGCCGAGCGCCGCGAGCGCCAGCGCGAGCGCGCCCGGCAGCGCGCCGCGAGCCCCCGCCGCGCGGCAACCGCAGCCGCTCTCGTCGTCACCGACCGCGCCGCCGAGGCTGCCGTCCGCGCCCCCGTCGCCGCCGAGGCTGCCGTGCCCCGAGTTGCCGGATCCGCTCCCGCCGGCGCCGAAGCCCCCCGCGCCGCTGCCGCCGGCACCGCCGCCGAAGGCGCAGTTGCCCGCCACGCACGACTGGCCCTTCGGGCACACGGCGCCGTCGCAGGCGTCCTTGCACTGGCTCGCAGAGCAGAACTGGCCCGCAGGGCAGGCCGGGGCGCACGAGAGGTCCGCGCACCGGCCAGTGGCGACGTCGCACGCGAGCGGCGCCGCGCAGGCGAGGCCGCCGCACTGGTTGCAGGCCGAGAAGCACTGGCCCTCGAGGCAGACCTCGGAGGCGCCACACGCCACGATCGCGCAGAGGTCGACGCAGGCGTCGCCGACGCAGCGCTGCCCGTGCGGGCAGACGACGCCGTCGCAGGGCGCGCCGCACGCGCCGCCGCGGCAGACCTCGCCCTCGCCGCACTCCTTGCCGACGCAGGCCGGGTCGACGCAGAGCTCGACCTTGCCGTCGCAGGTCTTGGACGGCGGACAGACGAACTCGCCGTTGGAGCACGGCGGGACGCAGGTGCCCTGATTGCAGACGTAGCCCGCCTTCTCGCACGTCGCGCCGTCGTCGACCTTGCCATTGCAGTCGTCGTCGAGACCATTGCACGCCTCGGGCGTCGCCTCGAACACCGGGTGGCAGGCGAGCTTGCCCTGCGAGCACTTCGTCAGGCCTCCGGCGCAGACGCCCTTGCCGCCGGTGTCGCAGGCCTCGCCGCCGCCGCCGCACTCGATGCCGCTCACCGAGGCCACGAAGTCGGTGAAGTCGTTCGAGGCGTTGCCGCCGTAGATGTCCTCCCAGGTGAAGTAGAACGTGTGGTCGAAGAGGTGAGATTGGTAGATGATCGTGTGGATATAGGCGTCCGGCGCGGCGTCGGGGTTGTACTTGCGCTCGGAGAAGTACGCCTGTCCTTTGCCGGCCTTCACGCGGTCGATCGTCGCACAGCAGTCGCCTCCTTCGCACGTGCCGGGCGCGGAGAGGGCCTCCGGCGTCGCGAGGAAGAAGCCGACGGATCCGCCCTTGTAGGCAGGCTCTTTCGCGAGATCGAGGACGACCGAGTCGCCCGCCTTCGCCTGGCAGTCGAGCATCGCGTGCAGGTCGTCCGGCTTCGGCGCGGCGCCCGTCACGTTGTACCAACCGAAGACGTCCTTGAAGAGCGCGGTGCCGCGCGACCGCACGGTGAAGGTCTGGGGGCACGTCGGGTGGAACGTCTCGGGCACGATCGCGGCTTCGGCGTACGGGTCGAGCCCCGAGAGGTTCGTCGGGATGCAGGAGTTGTCGTTGGGCTCGTGCCACATCGTCGACTCGCACTCGCCGTTCGTGCCGGGGTCGCACTGGTTCTGACCGCCCGGGCACGCCGCGCCGAGGTTGCAGACATTCGGCTGCTTGCAGATGCACGAAAACACGGCCGCCAGCCCGGTGGGCTGCCCGCCGCTGCACCCGGGCAGGGTGGGGATCGTCGTGCCGTTCGGCTGGGTGAGGGCGACGGCCGAGGGGCCGACGAGCGCGATCGCGAGGCCCAGGAGCGAGGCTGCGAGCTTCATGCCTCGGACGTTCTCGCCGGTCGCCCCAGGCGTCAACGGCAGGCGCGCGCCAGCGCGGCTACCCACCGGAGATCAGGCCGCGGCCATCGGCGTCGGCGTCGCGCCGGCGATGCGCAGCGAGGACGATCGAGGCTCCCGCGCGGCAACCGGGCCGTGGCAGACGAGCCCGCGAGGCGCGCGGGCGCGTCAGCGCGAGGAACCTCCGGGTCGCACGGATCGCGACCGACTCGCGCGCGGGCTTTCGATCAGCGGTCGACGACGCCGAGGTCGACGAACGATCGATCGACCATCACGACGAACGGGCGCTCCTCGAACGAGATCCCGCCCGCGCCGTCGTGATCGACGACCTCGAGCTTGCCCATGCCGTAGCCCATCGGCCCGCGCGCGTAGTAGTGCGCCTGGAGCGAGTACGATCGCGACCGCGCCGCCCGGGGGCCGCGGACCGTGAAGCACTCGGGGCCATAGCCGGTGGTGACGTCGGCGTAGAGCGCGCCACCGCTCGGCAGGGTCTTCGAGGAGTAGTAGGCGTGGCCGCCGTCGGCGTCGCGCACGTGAAGGTCGACGTCGTTCGCGTCCGTCTCCCAGCTCAGCACGAAGCGCAGGGACGGGGCGACCTCGAGCGTGGCGCCGGCCGCGGTGAGGCGGCCCGTGACCTCGGCGCGGCGGGATGGATCGATCTTGATCCATGCTGCGGCGACGAGGCCGAGGTCCTCGGCGATCACGCGCTGGACGCCGCTGAAGCGGCCGCCGGGGTACCGCTCGCGCAGCCCGCGCTCGAGCGCCTCGAACGCGCCCGCCGGGTCACCGCCGCGCAGCCGCGCGAACGCGAGGAGGCGGTGGCTCGACGGGTGGTCGGGGCGGAGCTTCGCGGCCTTGTCGTAGGTGTCGATCGCGAGCGCGCGGGGCGCCTCGCCGGCGAGGCGATCGAGGTGCTCGCCCGCGAAGCGCCGGAGATCGGCGCGCGCCGGGAACAGGTCGAGGAGCGACCCGTACGCTCGCGCCGCGGTCGCGATCGCGCCCGACGCCTCGAGGGCCTCGCCGAGGGCGACGAGCGCCATCACGTCGCCGGGCGCGTCGCGGTGCCACGCGGTCGCGGCGGCGAGCGCCTCGCCGGACGCACCGCGATCGACGTGGCTCATGACCTCGGCGTAGCGGCCGACGTACGGGGACGTGACCGTGACGATGTGCGGGGGCGGATCGGGCGGGCGAGGCGCATCGGCCGGCGGCGCGGGCCCCGGAGCGTCCGGCGACGGCGCGCCGGATCCGGTGTCGAAGAGGAACGGGTAGTTCACGGTCACCTCGCCGCCCTCGGGCTCGGGGAAGGTCATCGACCGGAAGACGGCGAGCACGCACGCGGCGAGCGCGGGGTCCTGGGGCGGGCCAGGGAGGTCGGTCCGCGTGACCCGACCGCCCGCGCCGATGGTGAAGCGCACGGCGAAGCGGACCGAGGGGACGCCGGCCACGGCCGCCGCGTCCGCGCAGCGCCGGAGCGCGGGGAGCCGAGGACGCACGACCCGCGCGATCACCTCCGACGAGAGGCTCCCGCTCACGGTCGTGGCGCCCATCGCGACGCGAGGCGGAGCCACGCGGTGCGCCCCCGAGAGGCGACCCTGTCCGCTGCCGAAGCCCTGCCCGCTGCCGGTCCCGGCCCCGCTCGCGACGGCGCCCAGGCCACCGCCGGAGATCGACGCGCCGCCAACGCCCGCGACCACGCGGCCGGGAGAATTCGGGCGTTCTGACCCGACCCCGGCGCCGCGCCCCACGGCGCCGACCGAGCCGAGGCCGATGCCCTCCCCTCGCCCGCCGCCGCCGCTCCCGACGCCGGACAGCCCGAGCCCACCCGCGCCGAAGGCGTCACCGACGCTCGATCCCCGGAGGTTGCCGCGCGCGGCGACCGCGTCCGAAGCCGACGCCTGGCCCGCCGGCACCGAAGGCGGGCGCGTGGCGGGCGCGTCGGCGCGCGCGGTGGCC
>CAIVJW010000437.1 GCA_903906315.1 uncultured delta proteobacterium
CGGCTCGTGAGAGCGCGATCCGTTTGCTGGACCGTGGGCGGTCGGAGGAAGCGCGTGGAGACACCTTGGAGACGGCCTCTGGCGTGGCCTAAATCTCCAAGGATATCGGGTTGTTAGCTGGTGGAGGCGCCGGGAATCGAAGCCAGGTGTCGGCTCCTCCTTCGAGTTACAGCGAGCGAGGTCGAGCGCGGTTTGCCTCGTGATGTCGGCTGGTTGCGACGCGGCATGAACCCGGGTGATGTGGGCTGAAAGCCGCCGAAGCTGAGCGACCTGTCACAAGCTGTCACTCGCCGCTGGGGGCAGGGGAGACACTCACGCCCGTGCGGTGCTGCTGCCGGCGCTCTTCGCCCTTGTTCGAGGTCGCGCCCTCTTGGTGGCGGCCCTTCGAGGCGGCGCCTTGGCCGTCGCTTCGGGAATCTCGAAGCCGAGCCGAAGGGGGAGGTCCAACGCCTGTGAGAGCCGGAACAGCATCTTCAGGGTGATGCCCGCATCCTCTTGGTCGAGGATGCGGTGAACCTGGTTGCGGCTCGTGCGCATGAGCGTGGCGAGCGCCGTCGTTGTGAGACCCAGCTCGACCATCCGCCGCTCCGCTTGGATGGCCAGGATCTTCTTCGCTGCCCTCGCGTTGACCTCCTCCAACTCACCCAGCTCCGCGAAGAGCGAGTCGAGCGTCGAACCCTGGTGCTTGTTCATCACGACTTCTCCCTGATGGCCTTGCGTTCCAATGCAAGGTCGAGGTCGGCCTTGCGCGTCTTCTTGGTCGTCTTGGTGAAGCCATGCACCAGGACCATCGTGTGACCGTCGATGAAGAAGACGACGCGGTAGTCGATCTTGTCGTCCGTGCTTCGGACCTCCCACAGGCCGTGCCCAAGCGCATCAACGAGCGGCAAGCCGATGGGCCACGTAGCCTGCACCGTCTTGATGTCCGTCCCGATTGTCTTGCGTGCCTCCATGGGGATCTCGTCCTTCAACCAGTCGCGCACCGGCTCGTTGCCCGCACGGGTCTGGAAGAAGGTGCAGGCGAGCCCTGCCGGTATCGGAGCGGCCGTCGGGCGAACAGCTACAGAGCCTTTCCGCTTCGGAGGCACGGCTCGACCGTACCATTTCTAGTACGGGGCGCAAGTTCCCCGACGACCCGGACAGCCGGACGCGGGAACCGCCGCAACCAGTGGGCGCACCTTGTCCCACCTGCGTCTTCACGCCAGTGTGGTCGCCTGCCCGTCCCACCTACACCCGCGCCTTCCTAGCCCGTCCCCGAGCCGCGATCCAGATCGGCACCGCGAGGACGCCGGCAACCAGGCCGAGCGCCGTGGCGTTCATCAGCTCCGAGATGGTCTGGGCGAGGACGCGGGCCTTCTGCGACGGCTCGGCCGAGGCCCCGCTCACGTCTCTCATGATGGTGTCCAGGAACTCGGGCGAGCGGAGCCCGACCACGAGCACGAGGACCGAGACGACGACGAGCCCGAGCGCAACCAGCGCGCAGACCCGGGCAGAGCGCAGCGCGAGGGACCACTTCCTCGTGACCGAGGTCACGACGGCGAGGACGAGCAGGAGCGCCGAGCCCCAGCTCAAGACGGAGGCGAGGCCGATCACCCAGGTCACGAGGGCGAACGTAGCGGCGCACGGGGAGGCCGACAACGAGGCGCCAGGCGGGCTCGTGAAACGGACGGCCGGACAGGTGGATGCGGGGGTGGGGTTGCCCGGGGAGTCGGTCTTGACATTTTACCAAGCCGTGCGAAGGTTCGGTCGATGCCGTTGAAGGCGACGGACGCACGCAAGCTCATTGGGTGCAGATCGATCATAACGGTAATGTTTACCGTCACTTGAACTGCTTTTCGTGAAGACAAACCGGGGCCCCATGGTTAGGTATTGGGTGTCAAAGTCCATACCTACCAAAAGGCCCCGATGAGCACAGCGTACCAG
>CAIVJW010000438.1 GCA_903906315.1 uncultured delta proteobacterium
CGCCGGCGAGGGCGGCGACTCCCCGCGCGCTCGCCGCGACCCGATCCGCCCGGCGCCGCGGGTCGTCGCGCCCGGCCCGATCCGCCGCGTCGCGCCGTCCGCGCCGCGCACACGCGACGGGGTCGGCGACCTGGCAGGCGGCTACGATCGCCGCGACCCCCTGGCTCCCGCGCTCGACGGCGCGGGCGACCTGCGCCCGCGGACGATCGGCCCCGGTCCGCGGCCTGCGCACGGCGCGTACCTCTCCCCGCGCATGACGGCGGTCTTCGGCGGCCTCTTCGGGCTCGCGACGATCACGTCGATCATCGCGCTCGTGATCCAGGTCGCGCCGCCGCGCAACGATCGCGTGGCCGCGGCGTCCGCGAGCGCGCCGGCGAGCGGCTCGGCGGGCGCCGCCTCGGTCGCCGCCGTCGCCGCCTCGAAGAAGAAGAAGCGCGTGCCCGTCCCGGGGCCGTGGCGCATTGCCGATCTCGACAAGGACCCGTCGGTCCTCGTCGCGACGGCCACGATGGACCGCCGCTCGCTCCTCGAGGCCCTCGCCGACAAGGGCGTACCGAAGGCCCAGGTCTACCGCGTGATGAAGGCCTTCGAGGGCGATCGCAAGTTCGACAAGTCGGCCAAGAAGGACCGCTTCACCGTCGCGATGGACCGCGCCACGAAGAAGGTCCGCGCCTTCGAGTACGAGGTCTCGCCGAGCGAGATCTGGCAGGCCCGCGAGGACAAGGACGGCCTGCTCCAGGGGGCGAAGCTCGACCTGAAGATCGCCGACGGCGAGGTGGTCTCGGCGTTCTACGTCGGCAGCGACGTCGTCGGTTCGTACCAGTTCGCGGGGCTCGAGGACGGCATCCTGCAGGCGATGGACGAGGCGCTCGCGGGCCGCGTCTCGGCCGAGGCGCTCGAGGAGGGGTCGATCGTCCGCTTCGTCGGCGTCGAGGAGACCGCCCTCGGCCTCTTCTCTCGCTACAAGCGCCTGACCGCGCTCGAGGTCCGCCCCCCCGACCCGGCCGCCAAGCCCATCCGCGTCTACTGGTTCGACGGCCAGGAGTCGCACGGCTACTTCGACGAGCGCGGCCGCCAGCCGCACGGCGGAGGCTGGCGCCTGCCGTGCCCGGGCGCGCCCGTGACCTCGCGCTTCAACCCGAAGCGCATGCACCCGGTCTTGCACAAGATCATGCCCCACCAGGGCACGGACTTCGGCGCCCCGAGCGGCACCCCGATCTACGCCGCGTACCGGGGCACGGTCTCGTGGGTCGGGCCCGCGGGGGCGACGGGCAACTTCGTCACGATCGACCACCCGAACGGCGTGACCACCGGCTACGCGCACATGTCGAGGTTCGCCCCTGGCATCAAGGTCGGCGACAAGGTCGCGGCGCGCCAGCTCATCGGCTACGTCGGCACGACCGGCCGGTCGACCGGCCCGCACCTGCACTTCAGCGCCAAGCGCGACGGGAAGTTCTTCGACGCCGAGACGCTGCTGCTCGACACCGAGCGCGTCATGCCCGGCCCGGATCGGCCCGCGTTCCTCGGGGCCAAGGCCGATCTCGACAAGCGCCTCGACGCCATCGCGTTGCCCGAGCCGCCCCCCGAGAAGCCGAAGGCCGAGCCCGCGGCGGCCCCGTCCGGCAGCGCGGCGGCGGGCGCGGCGGCGGCGCCGGCGGGGTCCGCGGCGGTCGATCCGGGCGCGTCCAAGGTGCCGAACGGCTTCGTCGAGGCGGCCGGCGAGGAGGACGACGACACGGGCGAGCCGATCCAGGCGCCCGCGCTCGGCGGCCCGGCGGGCAGCGCGGGATCGGAACACCGGCCGTCGGGCCGCTGACCCCGGGCGCGGCGCGCCGGCCACGCGACGCCGCCGGCCGGTCGAACGCCGCACGACGGGGCGCTCGCCTCCCCGCAGCTCGATCACGCCGCGTCCGCGGTCCGCACCGCCACCGGCGCCTCGATCGTGAGCGGCGGCTACGTCCTCGCAATGCCGTTGATCGCGCGCCTCCTCGTCAATGGCATGGCCCGCGGCGTGCTTGCTTGTCCGTCGCTCCGCGAGGTCGTCGTTCGCGGCCTGGGGTGGATTGGTGAGCGCGGATGCTCACACGTGGCTACGGTGTGAGCCATGCTGTCCCGAACCGCATTTTGGGCCGGGCTGATCGCGCTCCAGGGGGCGTGCTCCGGCGGGGAGCCCGCCTCGGTGAGCGCCGGGGCAGGGGGCGGCGGCGCTGGATCCGGTGGGTCGGGGGCCGGGGCGGCCGCCGGCGCGGGCGGCGCGACGACGAGCACGACGGGCACCCCTCCGCCCGACGCGAGCCCTCCGCCCGTCTCCGGCTGCGTGCCCGGGTCGCACACGACGTTCGAGGTCGGCGAGGGCCTCGCGTTCACGACGCTCGGCGCCGTCCCGTGGGCGACGCTCGGCCCCGGCGACACCGTGCGCATTCACCCGAAGATCGGCGGCTGGCACGAGAAGATCCTCCTCAATACGCGGGGCGAGGAGGGCGCGCCGATTCGCGTCTGCGGGATGCGCGGAGGCGACGGCGCCCTGCCGGTGATCGATGGCGCGGACGCGACGACGGCGCCCGACGCGGCCTTCGGCGACTACCTCCCGCTGCAGGATCTCGGCCTCGTCACGATCGCGCGCGGCGCGCAGACCTACGGGTTCCGCGCGGGCCACATCGTGATCGAGGGCCTCGTCATCCAGGGCGGGAAGACCGGCAGCACGTACACGGCGACCACCGGCGAGGTGCGCGCGTACGACGCGTTCGCGGCCGGAGTGAACCTCAACGCCGGCGACCACGTCACGCTGCGCGGCTGCGAGATTCGCGACAATGGCAATGGCCTCTTCGCGAACTCGAGGGGCGAGGACGAGAGCACCCTCACGCGCGACGTGCTCGTCGAGGGCAATTACTTCCACGGCAACGGAGTGGAGGGCAGCTACTCCGAGCACGACGCGTACACGCAGGCGCTCGGCGTCGTCTACCAGTACAACCGCTTCGGCCCGCTTCGCCCCGGCGCCGTCGGCGCTGCGCTGAAGGACCGATCGGCGGGCACCGTCGTGCGGTACAACTTCATCGAGGGCACGGTCCGATCGATCGATCTCGTCGACGCCCAGGATCACGCCGCCGCGGCGATCGCCGACCCGCGTTATCGCGAGACCTTCGTCTACGGCAACGTGATCGTCTCGATCGCCGGCGACGCGACGCGCCTGGTCCACTATGGCGGCGACACGACCGGCTTCGAGCAGAATTTCCGCAAGGGGACGCTCTACTTCTACGGCAACACGGTCGTCAGTCGGCACACGCAGGACGAGGCGTGGCAGGTGAGCGTGCTCTACGCGTCGACCGACGACGAGACGATCGACTTTCGCGGCAACGTCGTCGACCACATCGGGTCCTCCGCGATCGCGCTGATGACGGAGGCCGGGCGGCTCGCGATCGGCAAGAACTGGCTGCCGACGGGCTGGCTGCCCGGCACCGACAAGTTCAAGGGCACCGTCACCGGGGGCGAGGACGTCCTCGTCGGCGTCGACGCGAAGCTCGACCCGACGAGCCGCCGCCCGCTCGCGGGATCGCCGGTGATCGATCAGGCGCCCGCGATCGCGCCGGCGGCGGCCGGCTACCCGGTCGATCGCGAGTACTCGGAGGACGGCCGGGGAGTGGCGCGGCCGGTGAACGGCGGCGCGTCGGATCTCGGGGCGCTCGAGGGGCCGTAGCGGGCCGTGGGGCCGGGCGGCGGCCGCGGGGGGGGGGCGCGGGCGGTCAGCCCTTCGGGATGCGCAGCACCATCTTGGGCTTGAGCGCGAAGCCCTTGAGGTTGTTCGCTTTCTGGATGGACTCGACGCTCGTGCCGTAGTGCTTCGCGAGCCGGTAGAGCGTGTCACCGTCGTGCACGCGGTGCTCGACGTACGGCCCGGGCTTGCCCTTGTCGCTCGCGGCGCCCGGCGCCTCCTTCGCGCCGCGCGCGTGCTTGCCCCCGGCCGCGCGCGCCGGCGCGCTGCGGGCGGCGATGCGATCGAGGTCGGCTCGGTAGAAGGGCTCGGCGCGGGCGCCGACCTCGCGGGCCGTCGGGCTCGAGAAGCGGACGTGGATGTGGGTCGCGTGGCCGTGAACGTGCCGCACGAGCGTGCGCGGGCTGTGCGACCCGACCTGGAAGACGCGGTCGACGAACGCCGCGTCCTCGCCGTGCGAGAGCGCGTAGTCGCGCAGGAGGACCTGGACCGAGGTGTCGATGAGGAGCATCTCGACCTCGCTGTCGGAGAAGGCCTTCACGAGCTCCCACGTGCGGGCGCGGTCGAGGTTCTGCGCGGTCGCGCGGGCGAACCAGGGCGCCCTCGAGGTGTAGTAGTAGCCGATGTCCGCGTCGCGGCCGGACTGGTGGCTGCGGTGGGGGGAGAGCGGGCCGCCGTGGCGGGCGGAGAAGTGGCCGATGGGCAGGGGCGCGGTGCCGACGAACTGGTTGTCGACGCGCGTGATGGCGCGCACCAAAGTCTCGATGGACTCCTTGGTCCCGTAGGCGAGCTCCGGCGAGTTGCAGCTCCACGCGCGCCCTTCGGGCATGCGCACGCCGTTCAGGAGCATGCCGGCGTTCGGGCGCCCGATCGACATCGAGCCGAGCGACGTGGGGTCGGCCTTCATGGCGTGGGCGAACGCCGCGTCGTCCATGGTCAGCGACGGCGGGCGCTGCGCGACGAGCCCGCTCCGCGTCGGCGGGGTGCCCGGGGGCACGTCGTCGTCGTCGTCGAGCTCGTCGTCGTGGTCGTCGTCGACCGCGTCGCCGTGGTCGTCGAGCGGCGTGCCCTCCGGCGGTGGCCGCGTGGCCAACCCCACCAGGTTCGCGACCGGCTTGCCGGGCGGCGCGCCCGCGGTGGGCGCCGCCGTGGCGGGCGCGGCCGGGGC
>CAIVJW010000439.1 GCA_903906315.1 uncultured delta proteobacterium
GGCCCGCTGGTTTCGATGGGGCCGCGAGCGGCCCCAAACCCCGCGCTCCTCCGGAGCGCCTGGGTCTCGATGGGGCCGCGAGCGGCCCCAAACCCCGCGCTCCTGCGGAGCGCCAGGGGCACCCGGTGAGCGAGTTTCCTAGCTGAGAGAGATCGGCAATGGCGTACAGCGAAAAGGTCATCGAGCACTACGAGAACCCGCGCAACGTGGGGACGCTCGACAAGGACGACCCGACGGTGGGCACGGGCCTGGTCGGCGCGCCCGCCTGCGGCGACGTGATGCGGCTGCAGATCAAGGTCGGTGACGACGGCGTCATCGAGGACGCGAAGTTCAAGACGTTCGGCTGCGGATCGGCGATCGCCTCGTCGTCGCTCGCGACCGAGTGGCTCAAGGGCAAGAGCGTCGACGAGGCCGAGACGATCAAGAACAGCATGATCGCCGAGGAGCTGAACCTGCCCCCGGTGAAGATCCACTGCTCGGTCCTCGCCGAGGACGCGATCAAGAGCGCGATCGCCGATTTTCGCGCGAAGCAGGCGGCGAAGCGCGAGCTCACGTAGCAGGCGGCGGGACAGCGGCCGCAGGGCCGGTGATCGGGGACGACGAGAAGAGACCATGATGATGAGCACCGAGAGCACGAGCAGCCGATCGAACGCGATGCCGGTCCCGATGGACCCGACGATCACCGAGGTGCCCGCGAAGAAGAAGCTCGGCATCACGTGCTCGGCGAAGGCCGTCGAGGCCATGCGCGCGCAGCTCGAGAAGCGCAGCACGCCGGGCTCGGCCATCCGCGTCGGCATCCGGGGCGGCGGCTGCTCGGGGTTCTCCTACGTCATCGAGTTCGACGACGCCGCCCCGCGGCAGGGCGATTTCGTCCTGGAGTACCCCGAGGAGGGCAAGTCGACGGTGCACGTGCACTGCGACAAGAAGAGCCTCATCTACCTCGCCGGCACGGTGCTCGACTGGGAGAAGACCTTGATGTTCCAGGGCTTCAAGTTCCGCAACCCGCAGGAGGCCTCGAGCTGCGGCTGCGGGCACTCCTTCACGGTGGCTTGAGCGCGCGCACCACGACCACCGACGCGGTCGCGGCGCCCGCCGCGCGGCCCCGCGGTCGCGCGGTCGAGGCGCCGTCCGCACGATCCCATGAACGATCCCTTCCAGACGCTCGGCGTCGACGCCCGCTTCGATCTCGACCTCGGCGCGGTCGAGAAGCGTCACCGTGATCTTTCGCGCGCGCTGCACCCCGACCGCTACGCCGACGCGTCGGCCACCGAGCGCCGCATGTCGCTGTCGCGCGCGATCGAGGTCAACGAGGCCTGGAGGGCGCTGCGCGATCCCGTGCGCCGCGCGGAGGCCCTGCTCACGCGGGCGGGCGTGGCGTTCGGCGACGCGGGCGAGCCCAAAGCGCCGCCGACGCTGCTGATGGAGATGATGGAAGCGCGCGAGGAGCTGTCGGAGGCCGCCCACGCGAAGGACGCCGCGCGCATCGCGGGGATCGCGAGCCGCGTGCGCGACCGCGAGGCGGGCTGCGTGGAGCGCCTCGGGCGCGGGTTCGACGCCGCGGCGGGCGACGCGGGCAAAGCGATCGCCCTCTTGCCAACCCTGGGCGAGCTCCGCTACCTCCGGCGACTCGAGGACGAGATCTCCGCGATCGAGGAGACGCTCGCCGAGTAGCGCGCGCCCGAGCCCGAGCGCGCCCGTCGCGCGGGCAGAGAGACCCCATGACCCTGTTCGAGATCTTCGACCCCAAGGCGGCGCCCCGACCGATCGGCATCGATCTCGGCACCACGAACTCGCTGGTGGCGCGCGTGCGCGACGGGCGCCCGGTGGTGATCGCCGACTGCGACGGCGGCAAGCTGGTGCCCTCCGCGGTCCACTACGACGAGAGCGGCCGCGTTGTCGTCGGCGCCGAGGCGCTCAAGCTCGCCGCGTCGAGCCCGCGCGACACGATCGTGAGCGCGAAGCGGTTCATGGGCCGCGGCGCCGACGACCCGGAGACGCGCAGGCTCGGGACGTACGACTTCGCCGCGCCCGCGACGCCCGAGGAGGCCAAGAGCGTGCGCTTCGTCGTGCACGGTCGCGTGGTGACGCCCGTCGAGGTGTCGGCCGAGATCCTCCGCCGCCTGCGCACCAACGCCGAGGACGAGCTCAAGACCGTCGGCGGCGTGGTCATCACGGTGCCCGCGTACTTCGACGACGGACAGCGGCAGGCGACGAAGGACGCCGGGCGGCTGGCGGGCCTCGAGGTGCTGCGGCTGCTGAACGAGCCGACGGCGGCCGCGCTCGCGTACGGGCTCGAAAAGCGACAAAACGGGCTCTTCGCCGTCTACGACCTCGGGGGCGGCACGTTCGACGTGACCGTGCTGCTGCTCGACGACGGCGTGTTCCAGGTGAAGTCGACGGGGGGCGACAGCGCGCTCGGCGGCGACGACATGGATCGCGCGCTCGCGCACCGGCTTCTCGAGGCGATGGGCGCGGGCGCGTCGCCCGGGCACGAGCTCGTGCGGGTCGCGCTCGACGCGGCGCGCGCGACCAAGCACGCGCTGACCGACCGCACCGAGCTCGACCTCGAGCTGCCGACGCGCGGTGGCGGGACGACCTCGGTGCGCGTGACCCGCGACGAGCTCGATGCGCTGATCGCGCCGATCGTCGAGCGAACGGGCGTGGCGTGCCGGCGCGCGCTGCGCGACGCGGGCGTGAAGGCCGCGGACCTCGACGGCGTGATCCTCGTCGGCGGATCCACGCGCGTGCCCTACGTGCGCTCGTACGTGCAGGAGCTCTTCGGCAAGGAGCCGCTCGGCGACATCGATCCCGACGAGGTCGTCGCCCTGGGCGCCGCGATCCAGGCGGACATCCTCGCGGGATCGCGGGAGCACGCCTCGGACGTGCTGCTGCTCGACGTGCTGCCGCTCTCGCTCGGGCTCGAGACGATGGGCGGCGTGGTCGAGAAGCTCCTGCCGCGCAACACGACGATCCCGACGGGCGCGCGGCAGACGTTCACGACCTACGCGGACCACCAGACGGGCTTCGATCTGCACGTCGTGCAAGGCGAGCGCGAGCTGGCGGCCGATTGCCGATCGCTCGCGCGCTTCGTGCTGAAGGGCATCCCGCCGATGCCGGCCGGCATGGCGCGGCTCGAGGTCACGTTCCGCGTGGACGCCGACGGCCTGCTCGCGGTCGGCGCAAAGGAGATCACGACCGGCGTCGAGCAGAAGGTCGAGGTCAAGCCGAGCTACGGCCTCGGCGACGAGGAGGTCGAGGCGATGCTGCTCGCGGCGCTCGAGCACGGCGAGGAGGACCTCGCGAGCCGGCGCCTCATCGAGGAACGCGTCGAGGCCGACCGCATCCTGGCCGCGACCCGCAAGGCCCTCGCCTCGGACGCGGATCTCCTCGAGCCGGGCGAGCGCGAGCGCATCGAAACCGCCGTCGCAGAGCTCGCCGAGGTCGCGCGCGGGACGAAGCCCGCCCTCATCCACGCGCGCGTCGAGGGGCTCGACCACGCGACCCACGCGTGGGCCGGGCGGAGGATGGACCGCGCCATCGCGACGGCGATCGCGGGCAAGCAGGTGAGGGACGTCGAGACGGACGTCGCGGGCGCGCAGGGGCTCGACGCGCACCTGGCGGCCCACCACGGAGACGGCTGATGGCGAAGGTACGGTTTCTCGCGCATGGGCACAGCTGGGAGGCCGACGTCCCCGCCGGCACGACGCTGCGCGACGCCTCCAAGAGCATCGACGCCCCCGAGGGCGACGCCTGCGGCGGCGTCTGCGCGTGCTCGACGTGCCACGTGTACGTGAAAAAGGGGCGCGAGCTCTTGTCGGCGGCCGAGGAGGAGGAGGAAGACGTCCTCGACAAGGCCTTCGACGTGCGGCTGGAGAGCCGGCTCGGGTGTCAGGCGAGGGTGGTCGGGGAGGGGGAGATCGTGGTGGAGATCACGAGGGAGAGTTTGGATGCGTATTTCAATGAGCACCCGCAGGTGAGGGATCTGAGGAAGGGGTGACCGCGCGTCGATCGGCCGCTCGACACGCCGTCCGGTCGCCGCGAGGGTCCGCGCTCCGCGGCAGCATCGGGCGATCCCATCGGAACGCCTCTACCACTTCACCCAGCGGGTGATGCGGTTGAGGCGCGTCCAGTCGAGCTTGTTGCCATCGAGGGCGAGACCGAGACCGCCGACGGTGGTCGCGTTCGCGTGAGGACCCCAACCAGCATCCTCGACCACTGGCCAGCCTGCACCGAGGCTGTAGACGGCACACGAGCCATAGTGCTGCGTCACATCGCCCAAGGCGTGGGCGCAGTTGCCCCCGTTGGTGTCACCATCGAAGTCGGAGGAGGACCAGCCCGCCGCGAATTGGGTGCCGTAGACCCCAGGATCCCCGGAGACCTTGGAAGGACCGACGAACCGCATCGTCGCCACGTCGAAACCGAGCGCGGTCGCGCGGAAGGCCTCGACCACCTTCGCACCAACGTCCTCGAACTCGTCTCGGTACGTGGCCTGACCCGCCCGCGAGTACAGCGCCCCCGCGTAGTAGTTCGAGATCGGAGAAGGCACCCCGATCACGTCCAGCCGATTGGCGAAGGGGATGTTCCAGAACGCTTTGGTGAGACCTGCCGCAGAGCCGACGCTGCTGAACAGCAGCGCCCAAGGCCCATCCGCCCGAGTCGTGTCGCACCAGACCTTAAGCGGCTGACCTTGCTTGCCGGGGTCGACCGCGTACACCCCGCTCGGTGCGAGAGCGGGCAACTCCCCGCACTTCTCATATACCGCTCCTGCATCCGGGCCCGCGTCGTCGCCGCCGTCCGCGCCGGAGTCCTGCCCGTCGGCATCGGGCCCCGCATCGACTGCGCCCGTGCCACCCGTGCCACCGACGCCGCCCGTGCCACCGACGCCGCCCGTGCCACCGACGCCGCCGACGCCGCCCGTGCCACCGACGCCACCGACGCCGCCCGTGCCACC
>CAIVJW010000440.1 GCA_903906315.1 uncultured delta proteobacterium
AGGCTCGTCAGGCCGGCGAGCGACGACCCGTCCGCGACCCGGGGGCACCCGCTCAGATTGAGGCTCGTCAGGCTCGTCAGGCCGGCGCGCGACGACACGTCCACGACCTCCCCGCACTCGCGCAGGTTGAGGCTCGTCAGGCTCGTCAGGCCGGCGAGCGACGACACGTCCGCGACCTGCGCGCATATGCTCAGGCTGAGCCTCGTCAGGCTCGTCAGGCCGGCGAGCGGGGCAAGCTCACGTAGCTTCGGGCACGAGCTCAGCCGGCAATCCAGGAGCCCCACGAAGCGCGCGACGGGCCAAAGATCGGTCAACGTCCGGGAGCCAGCGAGGTCCAGCGAAACGAGGGCATTCGCGTCCCCGGCACCGAGCAGTGCCGCGAGCGCCTCGACCTTCGACGCCTCAGCGTGTCGCAGCCCGCGCGGCCAGTCGGCGGGGAGCGCATCGGCCGCGAAGAGCTTCATCACGACGACGTCGCCCGCGCCGACCTCAAGCTGCCCGCGCGAGTCGACGCGCACGTGAAGCGGGGCGTCCGGAAGAAGCCCCACGGCGCATGCGGTGCACCTGGCGGCTTGCTGGACTCCGCTTCGCTCGACAAGAACGACCCTCCCGCGGCCGGTGAACGACGTGAACGACGCCGACATCGCGTCGGTCGACACCAGCAGGTGCTTCGCGCCCTGTCCATCGACCACGGACAGGGTCACGCTCTCGTGCCACCGCCGCAGCCCATCCAGCGCCGCGTTCTGCCGCTCGACGTCGACCGTGAAGGTCCGCTCCACCGTGTCAGTCATCGTCATCCTCCGCCCCGCAGTGCTCTGGTCCCGCGCCCGCCGCTCACGCTTCGCCCAGCGCCTCTGCGATCGGATCCTTCTGCTCCCCCACCAGGAACCTCCGGAACCGGTCATGAAACAGCCCGTACCGCTCCCCGTCGTAGACGAGCAGCTTCCCGAGCTTCTGACGCGCGAGCGCGATGTCCTCCGGCTTCACCGCGCGGCCGTGCTGCGGGTCGCGCGAGATCAGCTCGGCGATGAGCTCGTCGTCGCCGTACTCGCGCAAGATGCCGAGCAGGAGCAGCATCCGCTGTGCGAGGAAGCCGTCATCGGTCGGCAGGGAGAGCCACTGCGCTTCGAAGGCGTCCTCGAGCGAGGCGGGGACGGTCTCGGCGCGCGCGAAGTCGATGCGCCCGTCGCGCGCGCCCTCCGCCACGAAGCGCAGAAAGAACGGGTCGGCGGCGCGGCTGTCCGTGGTGGCCGCCGACCACACCGCGTCGACGGTGGGCGCGGAGACGACGCCACCGGCCACCTTCTCGAGGAAGGCGACGACGTGGTCGCGCGCGAGCCCGCCGAGCGGGTTCGCGGTCGCGAGCGGGGTGCGCTTGTCCTTCGGGATGCGCGCGAGCTGGCGGTCGACGCGGCTCGCGCGCCCGTCGGCGTCCACGCGCCAGCTGACGAGGAACGTGACCCCGTCGGGCAGGTGCTCCGGCAAGCAACCCGCGAGCGCTTCGTCGTCGGATCCCGTGCTCTCGTCAAGCGCGTCCAGCGCGACGACCACGCGGCCGGCGCGCCGCGCGACCTCGACGAGCAGGCCGGGGAGGAGCTCGTCCTTGAGCTGCTTCAGGTCACTCGAGTCCCACGCCTTCGACTTGCTGCGGTCGATGCCGCCCGCGTCGCAGAGCTGCGCCATGACCGACCGCAGCGCGACGAGGGCGTAGTCGCGCCCCTCGGTCTGGGCGCAGAAGTGGAAGGCCCAGGCCCCGGATAGCGGTGATTCGGCGGGCGACCGCATCGACGCCGAGCCCTCGGTCCCTGGGGAATGGGCCATCTGGCGCGCGTAGAGCTTCGCCAGGAGCGCCGTCTTGCCCATGCCGGCGAGCGCGCGGAGCTCGACGTAGCGCCCGGGATCGCCTGCCGCAGCGAGCGCGCTGGCGATCTCGGCGAGGACCTCCTCACGGCCGACGAAGTACTGGCCATGGAACGCGGCCAGCTCGTCGAACTGGAGGCGCGGGTCCTTCGGCGAGGGAGTGACGGGGAGCTTCTGCCAGAAGGCCTTGAACGCCTCGTACGTGCCCAGGTCCTTGCCGTCGAGCTGCGTCCCCGCGCGGAAGCCGACGTAGTGCAGGCGTTCGAGGGCCGCCGCGTTGACGAAGAAGAGCTCGTCGATCGCGAGGGAGGCGTCGCCGGGCCGGAAACGAACCAGCGGCGCGAGCGGCAAAGGCGGTGTGCCGTCCGGAAAGACGAGCGTGGGCACGCCGTCCTCGAGGCCCTCGGGCGCCGCGTCGACTGGCTGCGGCACGTGACCCATGACGCGAAAAGCGCAGCCTGCGTCGCGCACGAAGAGCTCGACACCTTCGAGCGCCGCGTGCGCACCGCGAGCGATCGCCTCCACGCGGAGCAGAGCGATATCGACGGCCTCGTCGCTGGGAGCCTCGCCGCCATGAAAGAGCCTGTTGCGGAATTCGACGAGGTCCCACAGCGCGCCGAAGACGGAATCGCCCCTGCTCGCCTTCGCGGGCGCCCCCGGGGCGCCCTTTCGCGACCTCGGTGCCCCGTCGAAGTACGCTGACACCCGCTCCGAGCGCGCGAGGTGCGGCATCTCCCACCCCATCCCGCCCGGCGGGACGGCGGCCGACAGGTTGAACCAGCGCGCCACTCTGGACCCGTGGACGTCACCGGCGAGCTTCTGCCGCAACCTGTCCGCGACCTCGCGCCACGAGCCGTCGGCGGGCGTGCGGAGCTTGTCGACGACGAGGCGGTTGATCTCGGCGTCGGAGGCCCCTCCCCGCACGTACGCCTGCACGAGCACGAGCGCGGCAAGGCGAAGCGCGAGGCCATTGAACGCGGCGATCGTGAAGGCGAGGTTCGGCGCGAGTCCGCCTTCGGCCCGCGTCCGAGCCTCGGCGCGAACGGACTGAAGCTTCAGGCCGAGCGGGTACGGCAGGCGCTCGGCGAGCTGGGCCAGATCCATCGTCGTCATGCGAGCACCTCTCGGGCAACGGTCACGATGACCGGGTTCGCGAGCGCGAAGGTACGGACCGGCTCGGTCACGCCGTCGTGCGACCGGGCCTCACGCCCGATCGCCAGCACCGGCGCCAGATCCCACAAGGCCCGCTCGATCTCGGGCTCGAAGACCGGCTGGGCGGTCGTGTCCGCCCGCTCGCCGTCGAGCGTGTCGCAGACGTCGAAGACGTCGACGGGCGCGTCCGCGTTCGCCAGGGTTCGAAGGACGCCGCGATGCGCCGCGGTAGGCGTGCGGGCGGCGAGGAACGCGCGGATGGCCTCTGTGCTCGGCGCCGCGCCGAAGCCGAGTTGCACTCGCGCATCCCACGGCAGCGGGCGGATCGACCACGCCCGCGTCGCGCCTCCAACGACGGTCCACGGCCCGGTCGAGAGCGCGCGCCAGACCTCGTGAACCGACGGCTCACCCGGTCGCGCCGCCGCCTCGCCGAGGTGGAGGTCGTCCATCGCGAAGCGCAGGCGGACGCCGGCCGCCACGCACCGTCGCGCGACCTCGCCCAGCGTGGCGCGCCAGTCGTCACCGTCGTTTGCGCCGATCGCGCCGCGATCGAGCCCAAGCACCCGCTCGGCGTGCCGCGAGATCGCTCTCGCGAGCACCAGGCCGGATCCCATCAGCCCTCGTGGGTCGACGCGCCACCGCAGCGCGTCGGTCCCCGCCCACGACGCCAGGAGCCCCGCGCGGGGCGCGCCCGGCGGCGACTCGACGAGGACGAGGCAACGCCCGGCCCGATCGAGCTCGGCGACGCGCGCCTCGAGATCGCGCGCGGCCTCCGGCCAGTCGACCGGCTCGCCGAGGCTCGACGACGCCGCCTCGACGTCCCCGTCGAGCTCCCGCTGATACCGATCGAGCCAGGCCGCGAAGCGGACGTGGCGCGCGATGTCCTGCGGGCTGATCCCGCGCGACTTCTTGCTGGCCACGGACCACGCGAGCCCGAGCTGGCCCTCCTCGTCACGCCCGGTCGCGAGCGGATGGAGGTCGACGACGCGCCCATCGGGGCCGATCAGGGAGGGGTGAAGTGGCTCGATCGGGACCGCGGGGCGCGCGATCACCGTCGCAGTGCCCCGCAGGGCGACGACCTCGCCTCCCGTGTCGACCACGACGGGCTGGTCGATGAGGAACGGCAGCCGCGCGATCTCCGCGTCGAGCAGCTCTCGGTGCGCGACGATCTCGTCGACGACCGCGTGGAAGCTCCCGTGCGCAAAGGAGTTTCGATACGCGGAGAGCCTCGCGACCGGGTCGTCGTGCTCTCCGAACCGACCGAAATCGTAGTCGCGGAGGCCGACGGCGACGGGCTCGAGACCGCGATCGACGAACACCCCGCGGACGAGCCGCGCGAGGCCGATCCACGCGCCCCCCAGGACGGGTTGTCGTGCGGAGACGAGCGTCGAGTAGAGCTGCACGTTCGCGGCAGCGTCCGGCGCCCCGGCGGCCAGGTACTCGGCGACCCACAGTCGGCCGAGGAAACCGAAGAAGGCCTCGATGCAGCCGACGAGCTCGTCGGCGGTGGTGTGCACCCCGCTGATGCGCGTCTCGCGCTCGAGGAGCGCGGCGGCCGCGGCGAGGGGGGTGGGGAGGAGTCGGGACCGTTCGGGATCGAGCAGGATCATGGCGCTTCCGGGCACGAGTGGCAGACACTGCGCCGGGCGCTCGATGGTACAACCACCAGCGCGGCGCGGGACACCTCCACCCCAAGGATCCTCGCGCCTTCGGTGGTTGGCGCCTCGGGCGGGCCATCACGGGGCGCGCGTCGCGCCCTCGGCGGTTGACCACGGCGGCAAGTGAGAATCGCGCACCCCGCCGAGCACGCCGCGCATCACTCGGCGTCCACCTCGACGTGGAAGCCCCACGAGCTTCCGTCCCGCACCACGACCACGACGTCCTTCCCGTCGAACGCGCAGGCAACTGGCTCCGCGTCGAAGCTCCACGAAGCGATGGGGACGGGGCCGTCGCAGCGCCAGACCCAGAGCGTGCCGTCATCCCCGATCGACGCGAAGCTCGCCTCGTCCGGCGCGAGCGCGAGCGCGAGCACCTTGGCGCGGTGGCGATGTGCCGTGCCGAGGCAGCGCGCGTCGGTGCCGTCCCACACGCACACACGGCCAGCCGCATCGCCGGTCACGATGCGTCGCCCATGACGCCCGAGAGCAACCGCCATCGGGCGCACGTCGGCCGCCTCCGCTTCGGTCGTGGCCGCGCCGAGGCTTTCAATCCCGGTCGTCGGCCGATCGTCGCGCTCGGGCCTACCGTTTCGCCCTACGACGATGCGGCACGACGCCGTCGCGAGGTCCCAGAGGCGCACCGTTCGATCCGCGCCGACCGACGCGAGGACGGCGCCGTCCGGGCACACGGCAGCAGCGACCACCTTGCCGGCGTGGCCCACGAGCCGCGCCGAGGGAGCCGCGCCTCCACCGTCCCACACGCTGACGACACCATCGTCTCCCGCAGTGAAGACAGGCGCCCCCTCCGGGGCCAGGGCGATCACGTCGTCAAGGCGCCGCACGCGCGCGCTCGTGTGGCGCAGCGACCCGAGGTCCCACGTGTCGAGCGTGAGATCGCCCGCGCCGACGACGCGCTCGCCGCTCGTCGCGACGGCGGCTCGCGTCCACGCGCCGGGCATCGTGCCGAGACACGCCCCCGTGTCGAGCGAATGCACCTCGCACGCGCTGGACGTGATCGTCACGCTGCGACGCGCCTCCGACTGCACAATCGCCACCGCTTTGCGGACCTCGGCGCTGGGTGGGGTCGTCGATCTTGCGTCGTCGGTGTCCCATGCACGAACGTAACCATCGTCGCTCGCAGTCCAGACCTCCCCACGGACGCCCCACGCGACGGCCGTCACCGTGGTGGTGGGCCCGAGCAGACGGCGCGGCCGGTCCTCCGTCCCGGGCGTCAGAATCGCGATGTCGCTCGCGGCGGCGACGACCGCCCGCCCCCGCGCCACGGCGATGGCCTCGCATGGCCACCCTACCGCGCCCTCGCGCGACACCTCGACCTCGCCCACGCACACGAGGCTGGGGACCGCGTAGACACGCGCGACCTTCCAGCCGCCGACCACCAGCCACTCGCCGGTTGCCCCTGCGGAGACGGTGACCGCCGTCTCCTTCGGCGGATGCTTCTGGCGCGCACGAGCGACGACTCTCCACGTCCGCGCGTCGAGGAGGACGATGCTCTTCTCCGTGAGCGCCGCGAGAAACTCCCCCTCCCCGCATGGGACGACCGCGACTATCCGGCCGCGCGCGGCTTGCGCGCGGCGGAGCACGGCACCGCTTTCAGCGTTCCAAAGGATCATGCACCCGTCCCGACTCGCCGACAGCGCGCTGACTCCATCCGCGGCGGGGACGATGGACTGGATCGCGCCCTCGTGCCCGCGGCCCTCGAGGGTCGCGTTCAGGTGCCCGTCATCGAGCCTCCACGCTCGGACACGCTCGTCGTGACCGCCAGTCCACAGGATGCGGCCGTCCGCGCTCACAGCCATGGCGGAGACGCCATACTCGTGGGCAGCGATATCGCGCACGGGCGCGCCGGTGGCTGCGCGCCACACGCGGACGTATCCGTCGCTCCCGCCTGTGAGCAACCGGCCATCCTCGGTGGTCGCGAGCACGTCGGCCTGGGTCGCTATCGTCCGGCGCGGCACCGCGCGCACGCCCACTCCGCCGCGGACATGGCGAAGGATCGGCAACGCGGAGGCGACGCCTCGGGGTCCGCGCTCGGCCTGCTGGCGCAGCGGCGACGACGGGGGCTCGGCCCAGACGTACTGAAGCATCGACCCCCGCAAATCGCGAACGAACCGGTGCGCGTTGCTCGCGAGAAAGGACTGCCAAGCCCTGCTCGCCGGGGTGTCGCCCGACCCTCGCTGAATCGCACCGAGCTCCGCCTGGCCGGCATACGCGGCCGGCGATCCGAATGCGTCGAATCGATCGAGCTGAAAGTCGAGGCGGGTGGACAGCGCTTGTGCGTCCCGAATGCACCCGGCGGCGAGCAGGTGCGCGACGCCGTGCCCGAGGAAGTAGCGGAACGATGAGCTCCCGCCGCGCGAAGCAACCTCGGTCCGACGAGCGAGCTCCTCGTGATGATGGCGGAGGATGCGCGCGCGAACGACAGGCATCGCGGTCGGCACGATATCCCATCGAGGCCGTGTCGGAAACCGCTGCGCCCCGAGGTGAAGGCGGGCCTACCGTTGCGCCGACCGCGTCGACCGCCATCACAGGCTGATCGGCTGGACCTCCGCGCGGGCCAGAGCGCACACAACGTGTCCCGCAGCAGCACGTCGAACATGTCCGCGGTCGACGCGACGCCGCGCGCTTCGCCGGCGAAGCGTCGCGCGCTGCCCGTCGAGAGTTCGCCCTCGGGCTCGCTGCAGGGGGCGAACGAGCCGCCCCGGTGGTGGTTCGTCACAACCCCCGACCGTCGACGGCCGCCGGGCGGCACAGGTGCACACCATCGGCGCGCCCCTCGATGACGACGTCCTCGCCCGGTCACAATGAGACGGCGCACGCGGCTCTGCGCCGCCCGTGCCACGCGAGCGATGAGGCGCCTGGCGCAGACCTGCGTGCATCTGTGCGAGCCACCCGAGGAGCGCTCGGCGGCGAGCATCTCGAGGTTCGTCGCCGCGGGACGCTCGACCTCGCGGAAGCCCTGCCTGTGCGTGATAGCGTGGCGCCATGGACGCCGACGTCACCGGCTTGTTCTCACCGCTATCGCCACACGTCGCGCATGCGCGGGCCGCAGCCGCCAGGGGCGCCGCGGCGGAATCCGCGTGGCGTGTCAAAGACTGCTTCGAGCTCGTGACTCGGTTTCTGGCGGTCGCCTGCGTGGCGGAGCTCCTGCAATCCTCCCGACCGGCGGAAGAGGACGCGGCGCTGCTCTTCCAATCCCTGGCGAACCCGCGAGGGCTCTCGCTCGGTCAGTGGCTCTCCGTCCTGCGCGACTCGGTCCGCAAGAACCGCTCCCACGGCGGCGCTCTCGACGGCGTCCGTGGCGCGCTCTTGCGTCGCGGCAGCGGCGGCCTCCGTCTGTCCACCATCGACGAGTTCGTGCGCTGGCGCAACGCGACGATCGGCCACGGGCTCCTCCCACTGAACGCGACGGAGGTCCTCGTCGACGCGCAACGGTGGCTCGAGCAGCTCGACGTTCTGTTGCGCGAGCTCCGCGACGCCGCGCCCGACGTCCAGCTCTGCACCGCGGCGGACGATGGCAGCCTCGTCGAGTGGCACCATCTCCACCTCGCGAGCCACAGCCCCGATTCGCACGATCTCTCCGCCGCCGTGGGCGTGCTCCTCGCCCACCCGGCCGGGGCCGTTCCGCTCTCGCCCTGGCTGCAGGCGGCGGCATGCCGGCCATGTGGCGCTCTCGTGCTCTGGTTCTTCGATCGCATCGGCGACGAGGACCGGCCGAGCCTCTTCCAGGATGCGCACGGCGGGCACCGACGCCGCCTGCCCGCGCCCGCACTCGAAGCGCTGCGCCGGGCGGCCGGGAAGCTCGAGTTCTCCTACGAGGTCGTCGACGACGAGCTGTTGTCGAGGCTCGAGGAGGCCGCTCGCCGCGCGCACGAGGTGACCTACGTCGAGCCGGCCTCGATCGTCCAGGCGATCGAGGCCGCGCTCGCCGAGGCCCCGATCGTGCGCGTCGTTGGCGACGCCGGGACCGGCAAGACCTACCTGATGCGCGCCCTCGCCGAGTCGGGCGCCCAGCGGACGATCCTCCTGCCCGTCGGCCCGGGCCAACTCGCGGACGACCGGGTGTTCGCGGTGCGCCTCGAGGACGCCGTGCGTGACGCCGCGATGCGCCGGCCGACGAGCCTCAACGTGGCCGGCGACGACGCCGCGGCGGTGCGCGGCGAGTACGCCCGCTGGCTCTCGGCGCTCCTGCGCGCCAACCGCTTGGACCAGCTCGTCATCGCGATCGACGGCCTGGACGAGCTGGATGCGCCCCCGAAGGGCAGGCCGCCCATCCTCGACTGCCTGCCGGCCCCGGCCGAGGTCCCCGGGGTCGCGTACGTCGTCGCTTCGCGACCGACGATCGGCGTCGGGACCGAGGCTTCGCTGGCCCGGCTCGCCGGCCCGTCTCCGCGTGTCATCGCCCTCGGTCCGGCGCAGGCCGCTTATCGCGATCTGCTCGAGCGCTACCTCGCCCAGCGCGTGGCGGCTGGCAGGATCCCGGCCGCGTGGTCGTCTCCCATCCTCGAGCGGGCGCAGGGCTGTTGGCTCTACGTCGCGCACCTCTGCGACGCCGTCGAGGCGGGCGCCTACACGCAGCCGGGGAGCCTGCCGTTCGGCCGCGCGCTGTACGACGCCTACCTCGACGTCCTGCGCGATCGCGCCGGAGAGGCGTTGTTCTCCTCGAGCTACGAGACGGTTCTCCACCTGCTCGCGGCGGCCGCCGAGCCGGTCGACCTCGATCTGCTGCACGAATGGGGCGCTCCCGGCGACCACATCGGTGACGTCCTGTGGGACCTGAAGGGCTTCCTGCGGACGGATCGATCCGGGGAGCAGCCGGCCCGGATCGGCCTCTCGCACGCGGACTTCCGCGAGCTCCTCACGAAGTCGGCGCCCCACGTCCGCGGCGTCGAGGCCGCGCATCGGGCGATCGCGGCGTGGGCGCTCGAGACGATCGAGTCGGCGTCGCCGGCCTCGGACGCGCACCTGCTCTACGCTCGGCGCTACGTCGCCTGGCACGCGCGTCGCGGCGCGGACGAGGCGCTCAAGGCGAGGGTGTTCACGAGCGGCGCGGTCCCGGAGGCGATGTGCGCGGCGTCGACCACGCTCTGGGGTCGCGGGCGCGTCGTCGAGTCGCTCCGCGTGCTCGAGGACGCGTGGCTCGTCGTCGACTACGCCTCGCAGCGCTACCGAACGCCACGTCCACACGCGGCGTCGGACATCCACGTCCGCATCGGTCACCGGCACGCGGAGCTGTGGCACCCAGAGAAGGCGGTCGCGCACGCGCGGCTGGCCGTCGAGCTCTCCGCCGCAGGGGACCAACCCGAGACGCGTTTCGAGGCGTTGTGCCTCCTTTCGGACCAGCTGATGAACCTGGGGGATGCCGGCGGTGCCGGCGAGGCACTGGCGGAAGCCGACCACCTCCTGGACCGGCTTCCGGCAGGACTGGCCCTCGGCGCTCGGCGGGGCGTCGCCCTCGCCCGCGCGCGCGTGATGCTGGCGCGGGGCGAGGTCATGGATGCGATCGGTCGGCTGCAGGAGCTCGAGCGCCACCTCACCGACGCGGCCGCGAGCGATCCGCGGGCGCTCGCGGACCTCGTGCGCGTGCTTCGACAGCTCGGCCACGCCTTGGAGCGCGTCGACGGTGCCCGCGCGTTGGCCGCTTTCTGTCGCTTGGCGTCGACCATCGAAGACGCCGCTCGTCAAGGAGTGCTCCAGCCATGGCACCTGCTCGACGAGGTGGAGGGGCTGCGCAAGGTCGCGGAGCTCTCGGTGCCAGGGAGCGACGCCGACTTCGGCGAGTGGGCGGCGTCGCGCGCCACACAGCTCGCCGCGCGGGCCGAAGAGGTCGATGCGTCGCGGTGGGCGCCGATCCGGGCCTGTTGCCAGCTGACCGCGGCGCACGTGAAGGCCGCCCGCGGCCAGGCTCCCGCGTTCGCCGAGATCCTCGCCGCCATCAGGGATCTCGAGGAGCGCGCGTCCGCGACGACGGAGGCGGAGTGGGCCGGGGACATCGCCCGCGGCGCGATCTTGGCCGCGTGCAACGCGCCCTCCCCCGGCGACGCGGAGGCGTGCCTGGCGCACGCGGTCTCGTGGGCGGCTCGGGGCTACGAAGCTCGGCCTCGGGTGGAGGAGGCGTCGCTGTTCGCGGAAGCGAACGAGGCACACGCCGGGGCGCTCGTCGACGCCCAGGACCCTCGCGCCGTGCCGCCCGCGAGCCGCGCGGTCTGGATGCGCCGCGAGGTCGTCGCGCAGCGTCCGACGATCGCGGCGCACCACGCCCTCGCAGCGGCCTTGTGGTTGCGCGCGCGCGCGCTGCTCCTCGCCGGAGCGCGCGAGGAGAGGCTCGCCGACTACCTCGAGGGCCTTCACGTCGCCGTCGCGGTGGTGAACGCGCTCTGCGAGGGCGAGCTCCACGAGGCGGACGTGGCGCTCCACGATGGTGCTTGCCTCGTCGCCGCCCGCTGCGCCTACGGCGCTGCATGTACGCTCGTCGAGATGGGCCTGCCCGACGCCGCGCGCGGCTACCTCCGCGACACGGACGAGCTCGTCGCGGCGATGCGCCAGCCGTCGTGGGCCGAGCCGCTCGTGGCGGCGAGAAACGCCTTCGTCGCCGACGAGCCTCACTGGCAGCGTTGCCTGGACGCGAGACGCGAGGCGCTGGCGACAGTGCCGCAGCTCGAGGAGGTCGTCCTTCACGTGGCGCTCGGCGAGCCCGTCTACTTCGCGGCCACGGGTACGGGAAGTGGGATGGACGCGATCGCCGGCATCCTGAGCCCGCGCGCGCCGTCGCTCCTCGTCCACACGCCGTACGGCGCGCTCCGGCTGGGCGAGGTCTGGGCGGCGCCGGACGACGCGCCGCATGCCTTGTTCGACGTGCCCCGGACCACGTCCGAGGCGCTGCCTACCGTGCTTGCCAGCTTCGGCGCCCCGCCGTGCGTTCGGCTCGCCGTCGAGGGGTCCGTCACGCAGGGCTACGCCGACGGCACTCCCGCGGAGCACGCCGGCGTCGCAGACGCCATCGAACGGGCGCTCTCGGAGGCGGGGTTCGTCGTCACGCGCAGCCCCGCGTGCGCGTGGTCCGGCGAGGGAGCCCGGATGATGGGGTGGATCCCGACCTGTGTGGACGACAGCGCCGTGCCCAAGCCGGGCATGCTCGTGTTGGTGCGCCCGCCGGGCGCCGCCCCGGACGACAAGGGGCCCCCGCGCCCGGGCAGCGCGGCGAGGTCGATCGCGGCCGGTTGATGTCGGCCAAAGCCCTCGCCCGCTTCAGGTCCGGCGAAAAACAGACGGCTTCATCGGCTTCGCCACTCCCGGGGGCTCCCACCTCGGCCGCCGAGAAGGGAGCTGCGCCGGCTGGCGCACGGCGAGCTGCCACAGAGCATGCCCGAGAGAGAAGTTGGCGGGCTCGCGCAGCCTTGAAGAAGAGGCCATCGCGGCGCAGAACGGGATGTGGTGTCGCCGTGGTCGTCCACCGGAGCGGCAGGCGCACCGGCTTCCTTGTCGCGCGCTTGGAAGAGGGCGCCGATGGCTGCTGCCCGCTCACGGAACGGAGCTTCTCCCCCGCCCCTTGCCAGCGTCAGTCCTGCGGGTACTCGATCGCGTACCTCACGAGCCGCTCCAGGCAGAAGAGCGCGTGCACCGCGTCGGCACCGGATGGGTGCTCGGGCCGACGTGCCTTGACCTCCTTCGCGTGGGCGGCCTCGTTGCCGATGCTGCGCATGGCGTGCATGTAGCTCACGATCCACGGAGCAACCTCGCCAGTCTTCGCGATGGCGTCGATCGCCGTGCACAGGTGGTCGCTGCCCTTCTTCTTCGCGAGTCGCCGAACGAGCAACTCCACGAACCGACGACCGTGGATGCCAATCTCGATCGACCGCGCGACGGGCGCTTCGCGCGTCACCTCGTCGAGCTCGCGCGTGGCCTCGCGCCAAAATGGCTGCGACCGGTCGACGTTGCGGTACGCGTCGCGCAGCGCGGCCATGACAGCCCGGCTCAGCGCCGTCGCGTCCGGCGCGACCGCGGTCACGCCGAGCGCTTGATTGACGAGATCGGCCACGCGAGCGGCCCGCGCCTCCTCGTAGACGACGAGGCAGAGCCGCGCGAGGTTCACGGCCCGATGGAGCGTTTCGCGCGCCCCATCGATGAGCGCCGTGACGGCGTCTTCCCCGAGCCCCTGGTCGCCGGTGCCGAGCAACGTCATCGCCACAGTGCGCCCCGACGGGCTCTGCGGCGAGCCCGCGTCGACGGCGTCGAGGATGGAGAGCGTCAGCAGCCCACGCCGGATGAAGGCGCCGGGGTCCAAGTCGCCGATCGCCCTCTCGACGCAGAGGATCCGGCCGATCCCAAGGGATCCGACCGGCTCCGAGAGCCACGCACCCGTCGTCGAGCGCAGGTCGATCGCCGGGGAGGCGGCCAGGTCTCGCAGGCTGACGCCCACGCGGTGCAGCGACCCGATGGTCGACCCCGAAGTGGCCAGGTAGTCGTCGCGAAAAGCGGACACGACGAGCACGTCCGCGTCGAAGGCCAGCCGCGTCACGTCTCCCCACCAGACCTCGACGACTCGGAGCCCGTGCCGGGTGTCGATGTCGAACGCTGTGACGGGGTACGAGGCGAGCGGCGTGCGCATCTCGCGGAGGATAGCTGCGCTGGACGACGATGTGAAGTAGGAGGCCGTGGCGACCAGGGCCGGCGCGCCATCCCACCGATCGCACTTTGTGGTTTTGTGTGCGTTTGTGCGGAGACCGTACGACCGTTCGACGTCCGCCGCGCCGATTCGTGCGGCAATTGCGGCTTGAATCTGCTTTTTCGAGCCCATGGCTCGAGCGACGTGGCTGACCTACTTCGACGACCTGCCCGACCCGCGCGTGGCGCGCACGCGCCGTCACAAACTCGGCGACATCCTG
>CAIVJW010000441.1 GCA_903906315.1 uncultured delta proteobacterium
CTCAGGGAAGCAAGCCCCTGGGCCTTCTGCTTTTGCGGTCGAGGCGATCACCTACGAGATGCCGGCGCCTGCGGCCACTTCTCGGCGGATGCCTCGAGGGGCAGATTTCTACGGATCGCGGCGATCGACAACACCGGGCTTCTTGGCCGCTTTGCACCGGCTCTCGAGCCGGTGCTCGAAAGGGACGGCGACCGCACCTTTTCGGCGAGGGTCGGGCTAGCGTTCCCGTCGCGAGTCGCCGAGGGCGCCCGGGCTCCGCCGTTCCGCGCTGCCGGCGCTCAGGTGCGCCGACAGCCCGGGAGAAGGCTCCTCAGAATGAGAAGCTGGTCCTGGGACAAGCAACCGAGACCTTGCAGAGGGTGAGGCTGTCACACTGAACGGTGTTTGCCAGGCCGGTCCGCACGCCGCTCCGAACCTTCAGGCTCTTGAGCGTCTGCTTCGACAGCACGAGCTTCCCCGGAACAACCGTCTTCTCGTCGCTTTTCATCACATGCCTCCAGTTTCGTAGTTACCCCCGGATAGCCCGAGGGAGGCGTCGCCGCACCGTGCGTGGAGCACACGGCGCGGTCAACGCTCGAACCGAGCAGCCCCCTCGCACGGCGCGTGCCAGCTGCGCGAGGGGGCCCCCTGTCTCACGCGACGTCATGCGCCCAAGGGAGCTCAGCCCGCGTCGAGGTGCTCGTGGCCCGACCGCGCCGATTCTGCCCGTCCATAGGCCTCGCGGTTCGGTGCTTGATTGACGAGGCTCGCCGACCGCCGGATTCGTCGGGATTGCGCCCGTGCGCGCAGGTATCCGGTGGCTTCGCGTGACCAGGACCCCCACGTCTGGAACCGCTCGGCGCTCCTGGGAGATCCGAGATCTGGGCCGCAGTGACTCCATTCCAAGCAGGCAACGTGCCACGCCCCTGATGCGCTCGAGCGCGCTGCCGCCGGCATGCGCTGGCCGTCGACGGCCCCGTGTCGAGCAAACCATTGCTCGGTCGCGCGCTGCTCGAGCAAGCCGTTGCTCGGTCGCGTTCTCGGGTCGCTTTCGGGGGTGTGGTGGCGTCGTCCGCGAGGTGGGTCGTTCGCGCTCGTCCGGGCCTGCCCCGCTCGTTCGCACCTGATAGCGTCGGCTCGTGGCTCCTCGAACTCACTTCCTCGACGCGGGGCTCGCTCGCGAAGCGAAGGAGGCGCTCGGCTCCGTCTCTCGCGCGCTCCTCAGGCTGCCGCCGCAGCCCTCCGGCGACTACGCGAGTGGCGCCGCCGGAATCGCGCTCACGCACCGTGTGCTCGAGGACGCGCTGCCCGGGCGCGGTCACCTGGAGCGGTGCCAGCGGGCGGTCGGAGACGCCGCCGAGCGCCTGGCGAGCGACGAGCTCGACGTGGGGCTGTTCGGCGGCATCGCCGGCATCGGCTGGGCGATCGGTGCCGTCCAGGCCGGCGCGACGGACGACGACGCGATCGTCCCCATCGACGACGCCCTGCTCGAGGCGACCGACGGACCGTGGGACCGCGAGTACGACCTTGTCAGCGGCCTCGTCGGCGTCGGCCTGTATGCGCTGGAGCGCTTGCCGCGCGCGCGCGCTCGGGCGCTGCTCGAGCGCGTCCTCGATCGGCTCTCCGAGCTCGCGCAGGAGCGGGACGAAGGTACGGTCTGGGTGAGCGACCCGGAGCTGCTCCCCGAGGAGCTCCGCGGCGAGCGGACCGTGCCGTACCTCGATTGCGGGGTCGCCCACGGGATCCCCGGTGTCCTCGTGCTGCTCGCGGCCGCCGTCGCGCGCGGCATCGGGGGCCCCGGGGCCCGGACGCTCCTCGATGGGGCGGTGCGCTGGTTGCTGGCCAGCCGGCTGCCGCCCGGTTCGGCGTTCCAGATGCCGTCCGACCTCATCCCCGGTGTCCCGCCGCGCCCGTCGCGCCTCGCCTGGTGCTATGGCGATCTCGGCGTCGGCGCCGCGCTGCTTTCGGCAGGCCGCGCGGTCGGCGAGCCCGCGTGGGAAGCCGTCGGCCTCGAGATCGCGCGCTCCGCGGCCGCGGTTTCGTTCGCGCTCTCCGGGGTTCAGGACGCTGGTCTCTGCCATGGCGCAGCCGGTGTCGTGCACGTGATGCACCGGCTGTACGGCGCGACTGGGGAGCTCGCCTTCCGGGCGGCCGCCCGGCGCTGGCTCCGCGTGCTGCTCGCGATGCGCCGGCCGGGCCGCGCGGTCGCCGGCTTCCCGGTGGTGGTCTCGCCGGGGGCCGGGCCCGTGAGCGGAGGACGGCCCGGGCTGCTCGCCGGCACCGCCGGGGTCGGCCTCGTCCTCGCCTCCGCCCTCGGCCACGAGCCCGTGCGCTGGGATGCGCCCCTCTTGCTCGCCGACCTCGTCCCGCGCTGACGCCCGCCTCCGCGCCTCCGGCGGTCGTCGCGCCCGTCCGCGGACCGAAGGGCTCCGTGCTCGCGAGGGGCGAGCCGTCCTCGGCCTGCCCGCCGGCGAAGAGCACGCGGCCGCCCCGCAGGAGCGTCGCCGTGTGCGACGACCTCGGCACCGCCGACGATCCCTCGGCGTTGGCGCGACCATGGCTGCCTCCGTGGTGAGGCGGGCCCGCGCTCCGATCGGCCCGGTCAGCCGCACACGCCCGTGCAGACCCGCTCGACCGAAGTCGCCGCCCCCTCCCCGTCCGACCGAAACTTCGCGCACGTCGTGATGCCGTGGGACGCCCTCGCTAACGATCGAAGTCGTGAGCAATGGGCACCCGGCGGTGGCGGCGGAGCGCGCCGCGAAAGGCGCCGCGCTCGCCCGCGTCGCGGAGCTCGAAGCAATGCTCGCAAAGTGACTCTGACGCGCGCTTCGCCGGCGGCGCCCGCACCGCGCCGCTCCGCGCGGCCGACGCGCCACGCTCCGGCCCGAGGTCGACCCCCAGGGCCGCCTCCCGCGCGCGCATGCCCCTCGCCGTCCCCGCTCGACGATCTCGCCACCCACGACCGTCGCCCCGGGTTGCGCCGAGCTCCGCGAGCTGCTCACCTCGCGCGGCGCCGCCCGAGCCCGCGTGCCTGCGCGATTCCACCGGCAACACCACCCCATGATCGCGCTCTCCGTCACCCTGTTCGCCGTCGCCCTCGCCGCCCTCGCGTGGGGCATGGTCACCGAGCACCGCCAGCGGCGCGAGACCGGGCCGGTCGCGATGGTCCCCACTCTGCCCTTCGCGTGGCAGGCGGCGATGATCGTCACGATCGGCCTCGTGCTGCTGCGGCGGGACGCGCCGTGGGCGGCGCTGCCGTGGGGGATGTACCTCGTCGTGCTGGTCGGGGCGGCGACCGCGGGCTCGGCGCTCGTGCTGCTCGCGGGGAGGCTCGGCGAGCGCGGGCGGCGCGCGGCCGGGCGCGACGAATCGCCCTGAACCGCGGGGCAATCGCGCCCCGAGGCGCGCGCCCCGTACGCCGCGACACCGACCGCGGCGCCGACGACCGATCACCGCCTTGCGCGCGGCTCGGCCGGCGGGTCACATGGGCGTGATGCGCGCCCGTCCGGCGGCGCGACACGGAGGACTATCGATGAGAGCACGCGCGTTCGCGGCGATGGCCGTGTGGCTCCTGGCCTGCGGTGGATCGGCGACCACGACCGACGGGACGACGGCGGCGACCACGACCGGGCAGGGCGGCGCGACGACCGGCGGCGGCACCGCGGGCGCGGGCGGCGACGGGGGCGAGGCCGGTCACGGCGGCGGCGTCGGAGGACAGGGCGGCGCCTCCACGAGCGCGGGCGGCGCGGGCGGCGCAGGCGGACAGGGCGGCGCCTCCACGAGCGCGGGCGGCGCAGGCGGACAGGGCGGCGCCTCCACGAGCGCAGGCGGCGCAGGCGGACAGGGCGGCGCGGCTCCCGCGTGCGACGACGGCGTGAAGAACGGCGACGAGACCGACGTCGACTGCGGCGGGCCCACGTGCTCGGTCTGCGTGAACGGGCTCGCGTGCGTCGTCGGGGCCGACTGCCTGAGCGAGAGCTGCGTCGGCGGCGTGTGCGCCGCGCCCACGTGCGGCGACCTCGCGAAGAACGGCGCGGAGACCGGCGTGGACTGCGGCGGTCCCGACTGCCCCGGCTGCGCGACGGGCGGCGCGTGCGCGTCGGGCGGAGACTGCGTGTCGGGCGTGTGCGCGGCCGGCGTGTGCGCGGACGCGTCCTGCCTCGACGGCGTGAAGAACGGCGGCGAGACGGCCGTCGACTGCGGCGGATCGTGCCCGACGTGCGGCGACGGCCAGCCCTGCGGCGAGGGCGCGGACTGCGCGAGCGGCGTGTGCTCGGGCGGCGTCTGCGCGTCGCCCTCGTGCCTCGACGGCGTGAAGAACGGCGGCGAGAGCGCGCCGGACTGCGGCGGCGGATCGTGCCCGGGGTGCGGCGACGGCGTCGCGTGCGGGAGCGGCATCGACTGCGCGAGCGGCGTGTGCGCGGGCGGCCTCTGCCAGGCGCCGACGTGCGTGGACGGGCTGAAGAACGGCGCGGAGACGGGCACGGACTGCGGCGGCCCGGTGTGCGGCGGCTGCACGATCGGCTCGGGCGGCGTGACGAACGGCGGCGCGAGCGACACGCCCGCCGGCCTGCAGGTTCGCGTCGACGTCGCGACGATCCTCGCGCAGGACCCGACCTTCTCGCTGTGGGCGATCGGCAAGGAGCTCGCGTACTGCTTCGAGCAGCCGAGCGGCGAGTGCGACGCGACGCCGAGCGCGATCGCGTGGGCCGTCCTGCCCGACGCCATCCCGCCCGGCGGCTCGGTCGCGCTCACGTTCAAGGACGAAGCCGCGACGCACGCGAAGCCCGGCGCGAGCGTGTTCGACGCCTACGACGACTTCGACGCCGCCGCGCTCGACGCGGCCTGGAAGAAGGAGCTCGCCGGGGTCGCGCTCGACGTCGTCGACGGGGCGAGCGGCGTGCGCCTCTCACCGTCGGGCGGCGCGCAGTACGGCGGAAATGAGCTGTACCGGCTCGTCGCGGCGATGCCGTCGGCCTACGTCGTCGAGTCGCGCATCAAGGATCTCCCGAACCTCGGCTACAACTACCCGGGAGGGCTGCTGCTGGTGTTCCAGGACGCCTCGAGCTGGCTCGGGCTCGAGGGGCAGATCGGGTCGAGCTGGACCGAGCGCGGCGAGGTCGCCGGCACGGACTCGAACTGGCTGCACTACTACCCGCAGAACCCGTTCAAGAACGGGTGGCAGGCGCACCGCGTCGATGTGCGGCCGAACGACACCTACGAGGTGTGGCTCGACGGCGTGAAGGTCACGGCCCAGAACGCCATCCCCGCGAGCTTCGTATCGATGAAGCGCGGCGGCATCGGCTTCGCGAAGCACGGCAACACGGGCGAGCTGTTCGCGGACTGGATCCGGCTGCGGAAGCTCGCGGAGCCGCCGCCGACGGTGGTGGTGCAGTAGCGCACAGGCGCGGGCGTGACGGCGCGGCACCCGCACGTGCCGCCCCACCGCGCCCCGCCATTCGATACCCTCGCGAGCATGCACGCCTCCCCTCGGCTCCCGCTCTCCGCGCTCCTCGCGTCTCTGCTCTGCGCCGCCTGCTCCGGCAGCGACGGCACGGTCTCGGCCACCACCGGGGCGACCATGACAGCGGGCGCAGGCGGCGCGGGCGGGCAGTCCACCACGGCGACGGGCACCGCGGGCTCGGGCGGGCAGACGACGACGACGACCGCCGCGGGCGGCGCGGGGGGAATGACCACCACGACGAGCGCGGGCGGCGCCGGCGGCGCGGGCGGAGTGACCACCACGACGAGCGCGGGCGGTGCCGGCGGACAGACCACCACGGGCGCGGCGGGCGCAGGCGGCGCGCCCGCGCCCACGTGCGACGACAAGAAGACGAACGGCGGCGAGTCGGACGTCGACTGCGGCGGCCCGTGCCCCCACTGCGCCGACGGGCAGGGCTGCGCGAGCGCTGCGGACTGCGCGAGCGGCGTCTGCGAGGGGGGCGTGTGCCTGGCGGCGAGCTGCGGCGACGGCGTCCTCAACGGCTCGGAGACCGACGAGGACTGCGGCGGCGCGTGCCCGCCGTGCGCGGACGGCGGCAAGTGCGACGCGCCGGCCGACTGCGCGAGCCACGTCTGCCACGGCGGCGTGTGCCTGGCGCCGACGTGCGTGGACGGCGCGAAGAATGGCAAGGAGACCGGCGAGGACTGCGGCGGCGGCGCGTGCCCGCCGTGCGCGGACGGAAGCGTGTGCGTGGGCGGCGGCGACTGCGCGAGCGACGTGTGCGTGAGCGGCCTCTGCGCGGGCGCGACGTGCCTCGACGGCGCGAAGAATGGCAAGGAGACCGGCGTGGACTGCGGCGGTGGCGCGTGCCCGCCGTGCGCGGACGGCGGGCCGTGCGTCGACGGGAGCGACTGCGGATCGGGCGTGTGCACGAGCGGCGTCTGCCAGGCGCCGACGTGCCTCGATGGTGTCAAGAACGGCAAGGAGAGCGACGTCGACTGCGGCGGCGCGTGCCCCTCGTGCGAGCTCGGCAAGGCGTGCGCGACCGCGGACGACTGCGCCCAGGGCGTGTCGTGCTCGGGCGACGCCTGCGCGGCGCTCGAGAGCTGCAAGGCCGTGCTCGCCGCGGGGCTGTCGAAGGGCGACGGCCTCTACCAGCTCGACCCGTGCAAGAAGGGCGCGACGTCCGCGTACTACTGCGACATGACGCGCAACGGCGGCGGCTACACGCTCGCCGGCTGGCAGGCGGCCGACGCGACGACGAACCTCGGCCTGAAGGACGTGAACCCGCCGGGCACCGAGCCGTACTGGTCGAAGGACCTCGCGTGCGTGCCGTACGCGGAGATCGTGGTCTTCAACCGGACCTTCGGCGAGGCGTACGCGGAGACGTACGCGGCGGCGACCTGGAACGCCGTGCAGACGAACATGTCGATCGGCCCCGCCGGCACGGCCTTCAAGCAGGGCACCTACGGGCCGAAGGGCCTGATGATGGGCTGCGTGGACTACGCCTACAACGGCGCCGTCACGCCGCAGTGGGGCTGCGACAACGACTCGCAGAAGGGCCAGAAGGGCCACCTCACCGAGTACGCGGGCGAGTTCTGCCCGGGCGGCCGGCTCGACCTCTCCGGCAAGCAGTGGGCGTGGACCGACGGCGGCGCGTGCCTGCACCTCGGCGTCGCGTACTCGTGGGGGTTCGGGATCCGGTAGGCGGGCGCACGCCACGCGCCCGCCTCGGCCGCCCGGCGGCCGGGCGGGCCGCGCGTGTCCATCTGTGAAGGCGCGCGGCTCGCTATCGCGAGCCCCGCCGCGTCGGCGCGAAGACGCTATTACGTTGGGCGCGCGGACCCGGGCAGTACCAGTGTCACACGCAGCCACGTTCGCCGGGCACGGTCCTCCTCGCCCGTGGACGTGGACGCGGAAGCGGGGGACGCCCGCCTCGCCGATCCGGGCGGCCTGCTCACCCGAGACGCCCGGGGTTGCGCCGCATCGGTACGCTTGACGTACCGCGTACGTCGGCGCAGGATCCCGAGCGTGATCCAGTCGTTTCGGGGTGGCGATGCGCAAGCCATTTTCGAGGGAGGTCGATCTCGGCGCTTCGGGAGCATCCAGAGCGTGATCGAGCGGAAGCTCGTGATGCTCGACGTCGCGAAGGTGCTCGAGGATCTTCGGTCGCCACCCGGAAGCCGGATCGAGGCATTGAAGGGCGACCGGGCGGGCCAGCACAGCATCCGGATCAACGACCAGTTTCGCCTGTGCTTCGTGTGGAGCGACAGCGGGCCGATGAATGTCGAAATCGTTGACTACCACTGAGGAGCCGACATGCGCAATCAGATGAGGCCGGTTCACCCCGGCGAGGTTCTGCGGGAGGAGTTCCTGGTGCCGCTCGGGATGAGCGCGAGCGCGTTGGCGGTCGAGCTGGGGGTGCCCGCGAACCGCACGACGCTGCTTGTTCGAGAGGCTCGTGGCGTTACTGCGGACACTGCGCTTCGGCTCGCGCGGTACTTCGGGACGACGCCGGAGTTCTGGCTGGGGCTTCAGTCCACGTACGACCTCCGGGTGGCCGAGCAGGCGATCGGCGCCGCGATCCGCAAGGCGGTGCGGCCGATGCGAATGGCCAAGGCCGGGTAGCAGGTCGGCGTTCTCCGTCCGCCCAACGGCTGGCGCTTCACCCGCGAAGGCCGGGGCGACTGCCGTTCAACGTGAGGCATGGTATCGAGCTCGCGTGGCGCTTGCAAGTCACGAACACCCGGCCTTTGTCGGGTGCATTGGCTTGTTGAACGAAACCGCGCTTCGCGCGGTAGCCAATCGATCGGACGGCGTGCGCCCTCCGCTGCGTCTCGCGGGCTCGGACCTGCGACCCTCCTGCCGCCCGGTTGCACGGTGCAGCCGGCCCCGAAGGAGGAGCTCATGCCCACGACCACCACCTGGCGCGAACGTCTCGACGAGGACCTGCGCCTGCACGACTTCCGACCCAAGACCCGCGAGGCCTACGCGCTCGTCGCCCGGCAGTTCGCCGACCGGTTGGGCAAGGACCCCGTGCTCGCC